>NZ_JABFTW010000003.1:0-282993 GCF_021404355.1 Halomonas sp. MCCC 1A11062 | reverse complement strand
TGATCTCGGTACTCGATACGGTCAAGAGGGCTTAGTCGTTCTTCGTGAACCGCCGTGGTACGGAACCGTATGCCCGGTGGTGTGAGAGGACGGGGGAGGCGACTCCCCCTCCTACTCGATTCATCGTCTACTGTCCGGTGTTCGCTTCAGGCCAGTGCCTCGTCGAAGCGCGGGGCGTCCATGCCCAGCAGCTGAAGTTCGAGATCGTCGGCTTCAATGGCCTGCGGCAGCTGCTTGTCGTCGCCCTGGGCCCGGTAGGCGAAGCGCCAGGCCTCGCCCGGGGCCAGCTCGCGCGAGTCGCCGACCCGGTAGGTCTCGCCCTCACGACTGAACTCGCCGTTCCATAGCGTATCCAGCTCGTCGTCCAGGTCGAAGCGGAGCTCGGGTAGCGCCAGCGTCTCCTGGGTCGCGTTCTCGACGAAGATTTCGGCGCTATGGCCGTCACTCCACTCGTCGAGCGTATTGCCGGTCACGACCAGCTCGGCCGTATCGTCGATCAGCGGCGGCAGCAAGCCACCATCACTCGCCAGCACTTCCCGTTCGCCGGGGACGGGCATCGGCTCGGCTTCGAACAGGCTGCGTGAGACCACGTGCAGCGTGGTGCCGTCACCGAACACGGCGTACTGCATGTCGAGGAGGGTGTCGTCGGTGCCCTTGTCGTCGCGGATGCGTACCTCGTCGTCGACAAAGTCGATGCGGTAAGCGTCGAAGTCGCTCGTATAGCGGGCGGTGTTGGTACCGCCACCACCAATCAGAACGTCCTCACCGTCGTTCCAGTCGTCGCCGGGGCCGCTTTGCAGGATGTCGTTGCCGGCGCCGCCGATCAGGGTATCGTCACCCAGGCCGCCGTTGAGGTAGACGCCATCGTCGCTGCCGCGAATCACGTCGTCGCGGCGGGAGCCGACGACATAGTCGAAACGGACCTGATTGGCGTCCGGGTCGGTGGGGGCGCCGAACGCTTCTCCCCCCTCGTTCACCCAAAGGGTCGGTGACAGGCCGTCGTTCTCCGGGTCGCGCAGCGAGCGCTCGACCCGCACCTGATTGCCGTGGTCGCGTCCACCGTGGAAGTTGACGTCGCGATCGGTCCGAGCGACCTCGACGTCGTTATCGACGGAGGAGCGCCAGGAGGCGAATACCAGGCCATGTCGCATGCCGCTGTCCTCCAGGCCGGTGAAGCTGCCGTCGTAGCTTTCGCGCAGCTCGAAAGCATAGCCGTTGCCACCGCCGCCTTTATTGAAAGCGCCTTCGGCAGAGACATCGGCAACGTCGGCATCCACTGAGCGCGAAACATGAAAGGCGGTGGAGGGGCCATTCGTGACGTCGATATCGTGGAGCTGCGAACCGTTGGTGCCGTCGAGATACACGCCTTTGAAGCCCGTCAGCTCGCTCTCGGTATTCTGGAAGCTTGCAGCGTCGGGAGTGCCGAGCTCGAAATCGATGCCGAAACCCGACAGGGTAACGTCATCGACGCTGGCCACTCTTTCCACCTGGGTCTTGCCCGCTTCGAAATCGAAATGTACCCCACGATCCAGGCTGACCTGCCCATCTTCCACTGCCGTGACCTTGGCCATGCTGGTGCGCAGCTCCGCATGCTCCTGCTTGCGCCACGCGCTGTCGCCTATTTCATCGAGAAAGGCGCTGTCGTTGTCCTGCCACAGGCGCAGGGTATCGCCCACTTCCAGTTCGGCATCGATGGCGATACCCGTGTCACCCCGCCGTACGGCGGCATCGAGGGTGCCGAGGTCGAGACTGTCGGCGGTGCCGTCCAGCTTGATGGCATGGCCCTGATCCAGGGCGTTGCGGGTGAAGGTCAGGCGGGTAGCGTCGGAGCCGGCTCCGGTGAGGGTGAGGTCGGAACGGTCGATGGTCAGGGGGGCGTCGAGCGTATATTCACCCGCCGAGAGTTCGATGGTGGCACCACTCGGTGCGTCATCGATCAGGGTCTGAAGGGCCGCTGCCGTCGTCGATGGGCCAGCCTTTAACACGGACATGTCGTCTCTCCTCGTGCACCTTGTTGGACTCGTTTTCAAGACTCATTTGCGAGGTTTGCGATGTGACGGGCGGCGAGATGCTAAACGCTTGGCGGCGAGAAAAACAGGCGGTCTAGGCGCCAAAAGGGTGGCAATCGGACAGGCTTTCCGGCTTTGTAACACTTAATTCAACCTAGAAAAATTGTCCGGGGAGTGATGCTAAGCGGCGAAGCTCATGGCAAATGAAGAGAGAGGTAGTCTGGGGAAGAAACATAACAAGACCCGTCGTTACGAAAACCATCATTCCGTAGTCATGGCTTCGCTGCGGCTCTGTTAGGCTGCCCCGCTTCAAGCCTTCATACCGCCGCTCTCGTGCCACGAGTGCGAGCAGAGTATCTCTGCGGGAGGGATACAAGCCATGGCCGCCGAGACCGTCGACGATCTCGCAAGAGCGCTGCGTCAGTGCCGGCCGACCCTGATGTGGGTGCTCGGCTTCAGTCTTTTCGTCAATGCCCTGATGCTGGTGCCGGCGCTCTACATGCTCCAGGTGTACGATCGTGTCATTACCACCGGCAGCCGTGAGACGCTGCTGCTGCTTACCCTGGTCGTCCTGTTCCTGATGGCGGTCATGGGCTTTCTCGATGTGGTGCGGTCACGCCTGCTGGTGCGTATCGGCAACCGCCTCGATGCTCGGCTGGGGGCGCGCTTGCACCAAGCCGTATTCGCCCGGCAACTTGCCGGCGAGGGGCGTACCTCGGTGCAGCCGCTTGATGACTTGCGCACGCTGCGCCAGTTCGTTTCCGGCAATGCGCTCTTCGCCTTCTTCGATGCCCCCTGGGTTCCGCTCTATCTGACCCTGCTGTTTCTCTTCGACCCCTGGCTCGGCGTTTTCGCCAGCCTGGCAGGGCTGGTGCTGCTCGGCCTGACGCTGACCAATGAAAAGCTGACCCGGGGGCTCATGCAGGATGCGGGAGAGCGCTATCGCGAGGCGCGCGAGCAGGTCGCGGAGAGCCTGAACGGCGCCGAAGTCGCCCGCTCGCTGGGCATGCTGCCGACGCTGCGGCAGCGCTGGCTGGCCAGACATCGGGCCGCCCTCGTCCTGCAGTCTCGCGCGAGCGACCGGGCCAGCGGCCTGATCCAGCTCGCCAGGACCCTGCGCCTGACATTCCAGTCGTTGATCCTCGGTCTGGGGGCGCTGCTGGTGCTCGAGGGGCGTATCACGCCGGGCGTCATGATCGCCGCTTCCATCGTTCTGGCCCGCGCCCTGGCGCCCATCGACGGCATGATCGGCGGCTGGCGGGGGTTGGTGAGCGCCCGCGACGCTTATCGGCGGTTGGCGACGCTGCTCAGGGAAATGCCCGCCGAACGGCAGCGCCTGGCACTGCCCGCCCCCCGCGGAGAGGTGACGGTAGAGTCGGCCACGCTGCTGGTGCCGGGGTCCGACCGGGCCGTACTCGACGACATCGCCTTTCGCGTCGAACCCGGCGAACACGTCGGCATCGTCGGGCCGAGCGCGGCCGGCAAGAGCAGCCTGGCCCGTCTGCTGGCCGGCGCCCAGGCGCCGGCGAGGGGGGCGATACGCCTCGATGGGGCCAGCTTCGAGCAGTGGGACCGCGCCGCCTTGGGGCCTTTCCTGGGCTATCTACCCCAGGAGATCGAGCTTTTCGACGGCACGGTGAGTGACAACATCGCCCGCTTCGATGAGCCATGCCCCGAGCAGGTGGTCGAGGCAGCGCGCAAGGCCGGCGTGCACGACATGATCCTGCGTCTGCCGGCGGGCTATGAGACCCGACTCGGCCGTTCCGGCGTGGTGCTGTCGCGCGGTCAGCGTCAACGGGTGGCCCTGGCCCGGGCCCTGTATGGCGACCCGGTGCTGGTGGTGCTCGACGAGCCCAACGCCAATCTCGACGATACCGGTGAGCGCGCGCTGATGGCGGCGCTGGAACGCCTCAAGCGGGATGGCGTCACCCTGTTCGTGATCACCCATCGGCGCAGCGTACTGGCAAGCGTCGATACGCTGCTGGTGCTCGACGAGGGGCATCTGCGTCTGCAGGGAGCCCGTGAAGAGGTGCTGGCCCGGCTGGAGGCCTCCGCGAGCAGGCGCGAAGCCTCGGCACGACCGTCGAGCCGGCCCGCGCCGCCCCGGCGTACAACGCACGAGGCGGGCACATGATCTATCCGCAGCAACCGGCGCCACCTGCCGCGGCCACGCCGGCCCCGCCCGTCGATCCGCGCCCCTGGCAGCGCATCGGCCTGCTGGTGTTGATGATTGCCTTCGGCGGCTTCGGTGGCTGGGCGGTGGCAGCCAATCTGGCGGTGGGGGTCGTGGCGTCGGGCAAGGTAACGGCGGCTTCATTCACGCGCTCGGTGCAGCACTACGAAGGCGGTATCGTCAGCGAGATCCGGGTAGCCGATGGCGACCGAGTCGAGGCGGGCGAGGTTCTGGTGGTGCTCGACGATACCCGGGCGCGTTCGCAGCTTCAGCTGGCACGCAACCAGTATCTGCTCAACCGGGCCAGTGAAGTGCGGCTGTCGGCCGAGCTGGCCGAGCGCGAGACGCTGACGTTTCCTGCCGAGCTGCGCAACAGTCAGTCGCGTCGTGTCCGCGAAGCGCTGGCGGTGCAGCAGGGGCTGTTCTTCGCCCGCCGGCAGACGCTCGACGGCACCCTGGCCACCCTCGAGCAGCAGGCCCATCAGTATCGCGAGCAGCGCGATGGTCTGGAAGCGCTGATCAAGGTCAGCCGGCAGCGAAGCGCCTCGTTGGACGAGGAGGCGGAGGACCTGCGCAGCCTGTTCGAGCGTGGCCACGGCGATCGGCAGCGTCTGCGTGAGCTGGAGCGTGATCTTCTCGAGCTGCAAGGGGAGACGGCTCAGCAGGAGTCGAATGCCGCGAGCATCGACGCGCAGATCAGCGAGAACCGTCTGCAGCGGCAGATACTGCGCCAGGAGTTCCTGCAGGAGACCGGCGAGCAACTGCGGGACGTGCAGGCGCAGATTGCCGACGCCGAGGAGCGCATCACCGCGCTCGAGGACGAAGTGCGGCGCACTGCCGTGCGAGCGCCGGTAGCGGGCAGCGTCGTCGACCTGCGCCTACGCAGCAGCGGCGCGGTGATCGATCCGGGCGATGCGGTACTGGACATCGTGCCGGTGGACGAAGGGTTCGTGGTCGAGGCGCGCGTGCCGGTCCACGAGATCGACAGCCTGCATCCCGGGCAGGCGGCGCGCATCCGCTTCACTGCCTTCGACCAGCGCTCGAGCCGTGCCGTCGAAGGCGAGCTCGTCCATCTCTCCGCCGACAGCCTGGTGGACGAGACCACGGGCAGCGACTATTACCTGGCGCGCATCGCCGTGGACGAGACGCGGCTGCACGAGGAGATGCGGCTGGTGGCGGGCATGCCGGCCGAGGTGATGATCCATACCGGCGAGCGTACCTTCGCCAGCTACCTGCTAGAGCCGTTCAGCGACGTCCTGGCCCGGGCCATGCGCGGCTAGCCGTTCGGCTGCGTTGACGTGAGGTGGCGCGCTATCGGCTAGGCTGAGGCAAACGAGCTTGGAGAACCACGATGAACAAGGTACCCGCCGCCTATCAGGCGACCCGAGGCTCCGTCCTCAACGTCGACAGAACGTTCTATTCGCGGCTGACCGACCCAACGGCCCGGGAGCGCGTCGACTCGCTGGTGGTGCCGATTCGCGAGGGGCGGGCGTGGCAGGTGCCTGCAGGGCACGTGATGCGGCTCACGACCCTGGAGGGGCCGCAGGTCGGTGACCTCAACCTGTGGAACCGGCACAACCCGCGAGAACGTTTCTGGGCCTCGCGCACCCGTCAGCTACAGCGTGCCCACGTTTCCACCTTCGATCGGCTATGGTCGACGCTGCCCTATCTGCGCCCCATGGCCACGATCATCGATGACAGCCTGGCGGGCTATGGCGTCGACGGTAGCGGCATGGACGAACAGGGCGGACGTATTCACGATCTGCTGGGAACCCGCTGTGACCCCTACGTCAATCGCCTGCTCACCGGCGATGACTTCGATCATCACTGTCACTCCAACCTGGTACGCGCCGTGCTGCCGCATGGCCTCACCGAGTTCGACGTGCACGACGTGCTCAACGTGTTCCAGTGCACCGGCCTCAACGAAGACGACCAGTATTTCATGAAGGCCTGTCCGGCGCGGCAGGGCGATTACCTGGAGCTGTTTGCCGAGATCGACCTGCTGTGCGCGCTGTCCTGCTGCCCGGGTGGCGATCTCTCGGTGGAACTGTGGGGGCCGAATGCCGGCGATCCGCTGCTGACCTGTCACCCCATCGGGGTCGAGGTGTTCTCTCTCGCGCCTGAACTGCTGACCGGTTGGCAGCCACCGGTGCCCTCGCCCTATGCCGGTGGGCATGGCCTCACGGGCCCCACCGTCGACTGGGGAGAGGAGAAGCGGCGGCGTGCCGATCGCTGAGGCCCGTGCGCAAGGCGCTGAGGGCATTTTTACCGCGAGCTAAGGGCTCACTCGGCGACGCAGCTGCGATCCCGTCCGCTGCGCTTGGCCTGCAACAGGGCCTGGTCGGCGCGTAGCAGGGTATGGTTGAGCAGATCCTCGCCGTCGCGGTATTCGCTCAGCCCCGCGCTGGCGGTGATCGAGAGCCGGCTGTCACCCACCTGGACCGCCTGCTCGGCCAAGCGCTGGCGCAAGCGATCGACGATGGTACTGGCCTCGGAGAGGCCGGTATCGGCCAGCAGCAGCAGGAACTCCTCACCGCCCCAGCGTACGCACAGGTCGTAATCGCGCAGCTCCTGGCGGATGGTCTGGGCGATGGACACCAGCACCTGGTCGCCGGCTTCGTGTCCGTGCCGGTCGTTGATCTGCTTGAAGTGGTCGATATCGAGCATCACCAGGGTGTAACGCTTGCGCTCGTCCAGCTTGGGTAGCCGCTCGTCGATCAAGCGCCGATTGGGTAGACCGGTCAGAAGATCGTGAGTCGAGGCCTCACGCAGGGCGCTGTTGCGTTCGTGCATGAGCCGCTGGTAGCCGTCGGAAATGCGCGATAGCTTTTCCTGTCGGTGCAGCGACTTCTGGTAGCGGCGCTGGGCCTTGCGTTCGTCCTCGCGCACGTAACGCTGGTATCCATCGGCGATCGTCACCAGTCGTTCCAACCGCTGTTTCTCGGCGCGGTGAAATGCATGCAGGCGCGCCAGGGCCGGGCGCAGCGGGCTATCGGCATGCGCGGGGTCGTTCAGTAGCGCCTCGATCTGCGCCATCAGCTCGGTTTCCTCGCGGGTCATTCCGGGGCCTGCGCAGGAGTGATGGCGAATGCGAAGGTGCAGTCCTCGCGGAACTCCTCGGCGAGTTCGGCAATGCGCTCGTTGCGTGGATCGTAGAGCCAGGTGACCTGGATGCCGCGTCCTTCCTGGTGTGCTTCCTCCAGCAGATCGAAGATATCCATCATGGCCTTGACCGAACTGGTGTTGAGATAGACCAACGCCAGCTCCAGCGTCAGTGGGCGTGACTCCTCCTCGAGGAAGCGCTTGACCCAGTCGATCACCTGATCGAACAGCTCGAAGGAGTTCTCCGGGTAGGAGTCGCCTTGCATGGTGAGTAGGCCGGCCTGCCAGTCGCTGATGATGGTAGGCGTGGACTGGCTGCCGGGGATGTTGAGGTCGTTGGTCATTACTAGCACTCGGCTGATCAGATCACGGCGGTGAGGCTGAAGAAGCCTCTTCCGTCGGGCAGTGGCTCGAGAGAGGCCCGCATTGGCTCGCTCGACTTGCGTGCGATGTCCAGGAGCCCCAGGCCAGCGCCGGAGCTTACGTTGCCACGCGGCATGCGCAGCTGCTTCTTGTAGGCCTGTTTGAGCTCCAGCTTGTCGAGCTTGGCAAGCGACTCGATGGTGCGGAGCAGTGCTTCGCCGTCGGTGTATTCCACCAGATTGCCGGCGGAAACCAGGTAATGGCCCTGGGCATCCTTGGCTACCGCCACCGTGGCCGAAGCGGCCTCCTCATCGTAGCCAAGGCGCATGGCATAGTGCCGGATGTTCTGGGTCATTTCGATGTAAGCGGCGAAGACGTCCATGGCATCCGTCGGTGTGGCCTGCTGGGAGTTCAGGTAGTTGCGCAAAGCGTTACCGATTTCCTCGATCAGGCTACGCGAGATCGGGCCATTGAAGCACAGCATGATGCGCTGCTCGAGATAGCTTTCGCGCATGCTCAACAGGTTCATCACACATTCTCCTGTGATGTGGCGCCTGCCATGGCAGGGAGCGGAGTGGTTGGGTCGCTGCCGGGCGGACGGTCCTGCTCGGTGAAGCGGAAGCTCAACAGAGTGATGTCGTCGCGCTGTGGCAGATTACCCTGGTAGTCGCGCAGCGCCTGTTCGAAGGCCTTCATCTGTTCCGGCAGGGAGCGCTGGGCGTGCTGCCTGAGCAGTGCCTCGAAGCGCGAGTTGCCGAAGCCGAAGCCTTCGCTGCCGCCGGCCTGGTCGAAGAAGCCATCGGTGCACAGCGAATAGGTCCAGCCAGGGCGAAGGTCGACGGTCTGGTTGCGATATTCGATCCGGCGCTTGTGGCCCAGCGGTCGCCGGTCGCCCTGAAGGTGCGTCAGTGCCGTGCCGTCGCTGGTGTAAAGGCCGATCTTGGCCCCGGCGAAGGTGACCTTGCGTGAATCCAGATCCACCCAGGCCAGGCCGATATCCATGTTGGTGGCAACGGAGGCGGGGAGCTCCTCGGCACGCAGCACTTCGCGGCTCTGACGATCGGTTTCGTTGAGGATCGCTGCCGGATCCTCGTGCCCGAGCTTGAGGATGGCATGATCGAGAATGGCTCTGGCCAGCATGGTCATGAGCGAGCCGGGAACGCCATGGCCGGCGCAGTCCACCACACCGAACAGGTAGCCGCCCTGGCCGGGGCGGAACAGGTAGAAGTCACCGCCCACCGTGTCTCGTGGCTTCCACAACACGCCATGATGATGCTCGAGATGCAGCTCGAGCTGTTGGTCGGGCAGGATGGCGCGCTGAATGAAGCTGGCGTAGTCGATGGAGTCGTTGAGCTTCTTCTGGGTGGCGGCCATTTCGGCGTTGGCCAGTTCGAGCTCCCGGGTACGCTCCTGAACCTTCTCTTCCAGCTCGCGGGTATGACGCTGCACCTGGTTGGCCATGTGCGAGAAGGCCTGTGACAGCTCACCGATTTCGTCGCGACGCGAGGTCGGCAGCGGTGAGTCGTAGTGACCGGCGGCGATCGCCTGGGCCGACTGCTTGAAACGACTCAGAGGCGCCAGTATCAGTCGCTCGGTGGCCAGGGCGATGACCGTGAGCAGAACCCCCAGGATCAGCGCGGCGGCAATCAACAGCGGCCAAAGCCAGCGCTGATCGAGGATGTTGGCCACGCTCATGTCCAGCGCGGTGATCAGGTACCAGTCCAGTTCGGGAATGTAGCCCACCGAGAGCAGGCGCTCGCGTCCTTCGAGGGTGGCCCATAGGGTCTGGATCACCTCAGGGGAGCCGTTGGCCGCCAACATGGCTGCGGTCAGTGTGGCCCGCTGCTCGTCGCTGCCGAGCAAGGCATGAATGGTACGCTCACCGTCGACGTCTCCCGCTCCCGAGCCGAGGGCGATTCGCTCAAGAGATGGGTGGGCCTGCAGCGCGCCCTGACGGTCGACGATCATTGGCGTCACCCCTTCCGCCTCATCGCGAATGAAGGCATTGAGGAAGTCGCCGAGTTCGAAACCGGTACCGGCCAGGCCCAGCAAGGCACCGTCCTCGCGAACCTGAACGTTGAGCCAGACTTTGGTCACGTCGAGCTCATGGTCGACGTTGACGTTGAGGTTATAAGGCTCTTGACTCCGGGTGATCTGGAAGTACCAGGCATCGTTGGCTTGAGCGCCATCCAGACGGTAACGCGGGGTCGGCATGGCGTTTCCGGCATCGGTGGCGTCGATGTAGTAGTAGTCACCGCTGGCGTCGACGATCACGAAGTAGGAGCGATCGGCAAAGTCCTGGCGAAACCCCTCGGCCTCCTCGAAGAAACGCGCCTGAAGCCGCGGATCTCTTTCATCGTTCAGCCACTGCCGTAGCGCCAGGTTGTCGGCGAAGCGCTGGGCCAGGGCCAGCTCTCGCGATATCGGCGCATGAATCTTCTGCATATGCAGCAGGGTGTAATTCTCGGCATAAGCGTTGGCGAAATGACGGCGTACGTCGTCGACCGCCTTCCAGCCCAGCAGAACGGCGGGAATCAAGGCAAGAAGACAGGCAAGAAGCAGGGTCGCGATCGACTTGCCACGTAGCCCCCATCGTGCGGCCATGGTATTGGGAATCCCTGCGCTGGCGAGACTGATGGGCGTCAGCCTCGAGGTGTGATGTTTTTCAGCTAAAAATGCCACAAGCCCGGGCGCAAAGCGAGAGGATGACAAAGATAAAAAATGCCCGGCTCTGCGGGCCGGGCATTGCAGTCACTCAGCGACGCATAGTTGTCTAGGAGGCCGGACGTGCCACCAGCGAACGGGTCTCCTCGCGTGCTTCGATCAGCGCCACGCGGATCACGTCGCCGAGCTTGTAGCGCTCTTCGCCCTCGACCTGGATGCGACCTTCCTTGTCGTCGATGACCACCTTGTCGCGGTCGCTATGGATCATCGGAGCAGGTACGAAGGCGGTGGCACCGTTGGCAGTGAGACGTACACGCATCCCGCCGCGGGTGATGCCGAAGATCTCCGCTTCGAAGTCTTGCTGCTCCTTGGCTGCCGGCGTCAGATAGCGCACGTAGAGCCAGTCCTTGACGTCGCGCTCGGCCATGCGGTTGAGCTTGCGGCGTTCGGTGAGCTGCTCGGTCAGCGCCTGGGTCGCCTCGGCCGGGGCCTGCTCACCCTTGAGCACGCGCTTGATCAACCGGTGATTGACCATGTCGCCGTACTTGCGAATCGGCGAGGTCCAGGTGGCATAGGCGTTCAGCCCCAGGCCGAAATGCGGGCCAGGGCGGGCCGACATGCTGGTGAAGCCCTGGAAGCGGCGCAGGCGGGCGTCGAGCCAGGCGTCGTCGCGGCTCTCCAGTGCACGCTTGAGCTCCTTGTAGCGCGGCAGCTCGGAGAGCGCCTCGAGCTCGACCTCGATCTGCTGCGCGGTGAGGAACTCATGGGCGGCCTGGGCCTTCTCGGGGTCGAAAGCGCGATGCACGTTGAAGATACCGTGACCGATGTGCTCGGCGAGAAAGTGGGCGCAGCAGGCGTTGGCCGCGATCATCGACTCTTCGATCATGCGGTTGGCGATGCGCCGTTCCTCGATGCGCACGTCGAGCACGTTGCCGGCCGGATCCAGGTCGAACACGTAGTCGGGGCGATCCTTGAACACCAGAGCATGTTCGGTGCGCCAGGCGCTGCGCGCCTCTGTCATGTCACGCAGGGCCTGCAGCTGACCGACGATCTCCTCGGCAGGAGCCCATTCGCCCTGACCTTCGAGCCAGTCGGAGATGCGGTCGTAGACCAGCTTGGCCCGGGAGCGCACGCGGGCGGCAAAGAAGCGATAGTCGCCGAGGCCGCCGTCGGCTTCCACCTCCAGCGTGCACGCCAGCACCGGGCGCTCTTCGCCTTCGCGCAGCGAGCAGAGGTCGTCGGCCAGCTGCTCGGGCAGCATGGTGACGTTCTGGCCCGGCAGGTAGACGGTGAAGGCGCGCGTGCGGGCCTCCAGGTCGGCGGCATGCCCCTCCTCCACGTAGGCGGTGGGGTCGGCGATAGCCACCGTCAGACGCCAGCCGCCTTCATCCCGCGGTTCGATGCGCAGGGCATCGTCCATGTCGCGGGTCTTCTCGCTATCAATGGTGAAGAAAGGCTCGGCGGTAAGATCCTCGCGCTCGAGTCCCTCGTCGCGCAGGGGCCAGTCGTTGCCGGCTTCGGGGCACTCCTGTTCCAGCGCGTGACGCGCCAGGGTCACCCGCCACGGCACGGCGGGGTCGTCGGCCTTGGCCACCAGCTCGTCGATCTGGGTGAAGAACGCGCGATCGTCGGGCTTGAGCGGATGGCGCACCAGCCGCGCCACGACCCAGTCGGCATCGCCGATGCTGGCCTCGTCGAGGCTGTTCTTGATGCGCGCCTTGAGCACGTTGTTGATCGAAGGGTGGTCGGGCACCACGGCCAGGCGGCCCTCACGCTTCTGCACGCGAGCGATGAAGCGGCTCAGGCCCGCTTCGAGGAGCGTGTCGGGCTCGACGGAGGTCTTGTCGCCATTCTCGTGAATCACGGCCTGGACGCGGTCGCCATGCAGCACCTGCTTCATGGCAGGCGGCGGCACGAAGTAGGACTGGCCGTCGTCGGTTTCGAGGAAGCCGAAGCCCTTGTCGGTGGCCTTGATGACCCCCTCGGCGCGCGGCGTGGTCTCACGAATCTGTTGCTTGAGCTGGGCGAGCAGCGGGTTGTTCTGCAGCATGATCACGAACGTGTGGCGGGATAGGAGGGCCACTATACGGATTCCCGCAGCCGGCGCCAAACGTTGCCGGGCCGGTCACGACAAAACAATCGCTTGGCGCGGCGGGCAGAAATGCCTCGTACGCTGGGCAAGCCTCGTCGGCTGCGTTAGCCTCTAGCGGGTATACGAAGGAATGGACGCCATGACACCTCACCTGATCGTCTCCGACCTCGACGGCACTCTGCTCGACGCCAACCACGACCTGCATCCCGAAACCGTCGAGACCCTGCGCCTGCTGGCCGGGCAGGGGCATCATCTGGCCTTCGCCTCGGGGCGCCATTTCCGCGACATGCTGGCCTTTCGCGAACGGCTGGGCGTGCCGCTCCACGTGATCAGTACCAACGGCGCTTACCTGCACGGGCCCGAAGGCGACCTGTTGGCCGCGCGTCATCTCGAGGCGCAGCTGGCCCGTGAGCTGATCGCCCTGGAGCGCCACGCCAGCGTGCGCCTCAACCTCTATCTGGAGCACGAGTGGCTGATCGATGCCCCCGAGCCGCGCCTTCTGGCCTACCACGCCCACACCGGCTTCGGTTACCGCGTGGTCGAACCGTCGAGTCTGGATGGGGAAGGGGTGGGCAAGGTGCTCTACATCGGCGAGCCCGAACGGCTGGCCGGGCTCGAGGCCCAGGTGCGCATAAGTCACGGGGAGCGCCTGCACGTCACTTATTCCACGGTCAATTCGCTGGAGATCATGGCCGGTGGCGTCAACAAGGGCACCGCGCTCGAAGCGCTGCTGGCCACCCTCGACATCGACAGCACCCGCTGCCTGGCCTTCGGCGACAATCTCAACGATACCGAGATGCTCAGTCTCGCCGGCGAGGCCCACGTGATGGCCAACGCGCATCCCGCGCTGTTCGAGCGGGTGCCCGTGGCTCGCCGCATCGGCCATCACGCCGAAAGCGCCGTGGCGCGGCATCTGCAGGAGCGCTTTTCTCTCTAGGATCAAGCGGGAGCGAGCGTTGCGACGTTGGTCTAGGCCCCCTTGCCGTGCCGCGCGTGCATGCCCATCATCGATGCCATAACGACAACGATTCACGGCGTTGCCTGCCCCAGGCATTGCCCCTGCCATCGGAAGACGATGACCACAACGCCCGCCACTCTGATCGTGGTCGACGACGACCCCGAAATCCGCGAACTGCTGGTCGACTACCTCGGACGTCACGGCTATCGCGCCCTGGCTGCCGAGGATGCCAAGGCGCTGCACGGCCTGTTGACGAGCGAAACCCCCGATCTGCTGATCGTCGACATCATGCTGCCCGGCGACGACGGCTTCACCATCTGCCGCGACATTCGCCGCGACAGCGACGTGCCGATCATCATGCTCACCGCCAGCGCCGACGAGACCGATCGCATTCTCGGCCTGGAGCTGGGCGCCGACGACTATCTGGGCAAGCCGTTCAACCCGCGCGAACTGCTGGCGCGCATCAAGGCGGTGCTGCGGCGTGTCCGCGGCGGTTCGCCAGCCGATCCGGCCCGTGCCCGGCTGGTAGCCTTCGGGGCCTGGCGGCTCGACCGCATGACTCGCGAACTGATCGACGAGCGCGACGAGCGCACGCCGCTCTCGGGGGCCGATTTCCAGCTGCTGCAGGTGTTTCTCGAGCGTCCCGAGCAGGTCCTCTCGCGGGAGGCGCTGTATGAGCTGACCCGCGGGCGTCCGGCACCGCCGCTGGATCGCTCCATCGACGTGCACGTCTGCCGGCTGCGTCAGCGCCTCGGCGAGGATGCCCACTATCATCAGATGATTCGTACCGTGCGCGGGGCGGGCTACGTCTTCACCGCCCGGGTCGAAGCGCTGACGTGAACGAGGGACTGCGCCGCCATTGGCAGCGTCGCCTGGCGCGCCTGCTGCCTCGTACCCTGCGCGGACGCTTCGTGCTGATCATGTTGGTCGGCGTGCTCAGTGCCCAGCTGGCCAGCTATGCTGTGTGGACCTCCCAGGTGCGTTCCAGCCAGCTCGAGCAGCTCGACGAGCTGTCGCGCAACGTCGCCTTCAGCGTGGCCTCGACCATGCGCTTCTTCCGTTCGCTGCCCTTCGAGTATCGTCATATCGTGCTCGATCAGCTGCGCAACATGGGCGGCACGCGCTTCTTCGTCAGCGTCAACGAGCGGCGCATCCCGGTCGAGGACATCGGCTCAGGGCCGGAAAAACGCCTGGTCGTGGACAACTTTCGTGAGATCCTCACCGCCGAGCTGAACATCGACGATGTACTGGTGGAGTTCTCCCGGGCCGAGACCCTGCGCGTCTACAACAACGAGGTGCTACTGCACGACCTGCCGCCGCGCTGGGGCCAGCACAGTCTGCTGATGGAACCGCTGTCGCCGCCAATCCTGGTGGTGCAGATGGAGCTCGGCCCCGACACCTGGCTCTACGTGGCCACGCTGCTGCCAGTGCCCGACCTGTTCAATGAACACGGCTGGCTGTCGGGCGAACGACTGCTGGCGAGCCTGATGGTCCTACTCACGGTGATCGGCCTGGCCCTGCTCGGGATTCGCAGCGTGACCCGACCGCTGGCACGGCTGTCGCGAGCGGCGCGCCAGCTTGGCGACGACCTCGATGCGCCGCCGCTGCGCGAGAGCGGGCCGCGTGAGGTGGCGGCCACAGCGGCGGCGTTCAATCGCATGCAGGAGCGCATTCGCGATCAGGTCGACGAGCGCGAGCGGCTGTTCTCGGCCATCTCCCATGATCTCAAGACACCCATCACCCGGCTGCGCCTGCGGGCCGAGATGCTCGACGATCCGGTACAGCGCGAGCGTTTCTGCGCCTCGCTCGACGAGCTCGATCTGCTGGTGAAGGGGGCGCTGGCCTCGGTGAAGGGCTTCGACCTGCACGAGGAGGTGACCGAGGTGGAGCCCGGTGAACTGCTGGCCGAGCTGGCCGACGAGCTGACGCTGCAGGGTGGGGTGGTGACGCTGCACGGTCATGCCGCTCCGCTGCCGGTGAAGCCGCTGGCCTTCAAGCGCTGCCTGGCGAATCTGCTGGAGAATGCGGTGTTCTACGGTCGGCGTGCCGAGGTGACGCTGGTCGACTCGCCGCAGCGTCTGACCATCGTCATCCGCGACCACGGTCCGGGCATTCCCGAGGCGCAGCACGAGCGGGTATTCGCTCCCTTCGTGCGTCTCGAACCCTCACGCAGCCGCAACACCGGCGGTAGCGGTCTGGGGCTGGGTATCGCCCGGCACATCGCCCGCGCCACGGGCGGTGACATTGCGCTGTCCAACCATCCCGAAGGCGGGCTGGTGGTTACGCTCTCGCTACCGCGTCCGCAGGATGTTACGCCGCTGTAATAGGGCTGCAATGCTTTGCAGGACTAGGTAACCCCAGTCACACCCGCTCTCGGTTAACGTTACTGGCATGCCGGCCATCACCGGTCTCGATAACAGTTTCAATAACTGTTCAATAACAACAGCAGGAGCATGCCGATGACCCTTCTCGAGAATCCCTTGCGCAAGACGGCCCTGGCCCTGGCCACCGCGGCAGCAACGTCACTGACGTTCAGCGTTCAGGCCGCCGAGGTGGAGGTCCTTCACTGGTGGACCTCGGGCGGCGAGGCCCGTGCGGCCAACGTACTCAAGGAGCTGATGGAAGCCGAAGGCTACGGCTGGGAAGACTTTGCCGTGGCCGGTGGCGGCGGCGAAACGGCCATGACCGTACTCAAGTCGCGGGCCATGTCCGGCAATCCGCCGTCGGCTGCCCAGATCAAGGGGCCGGAGATTCAGGAGTGGGGTGAGTTGGGCCTGCTCGGCGAGCTCGACGAGGTGGCCGAGGCCGAAGGTTGGGACGAGCTGCTGCCGCCCACGGTGGCCGACGTCATGCGTCACAACGGCAGCTATGTGGCGGTGCCGGTCAACGTGCACCGGGTCAACTGGCTGTGGGCCAACCCCCAAGTGCTCGAAGCCGCCGGCGTGGAGATGCCCACCACCCTCGACGAACTGTTCGAGGCCGGTGAGGCGATCCGTGAGGCGGGCTTCATCCCGCTGGCCCACGGCGGCCAGGCATGGCAGGACGCCACCGTGTTCGAGAGCGTGCTGCTGGCAAGCGGCGGTACCGAGTTCTACCAGCAGGCGCTGGTCGAGCTCGACCCCGAAGCGCTGGGCAGCGAGAGGATGATCGAGGCGCTGGAGACCTTCAAGCGTCTGCGTGAGCTGATGGACGCCGACATGTCTGGCCGCGACTGGAACATCGCCACCTCCATGGTGATCGAGGGTAGCGCCGGCATGCAGCTGATGGGTGACTGGGCCAAGGGCGAGTTCACCGCCGCCGGGCTCACCGCCGGCGAGGAGTATCTCTGCGCCGCGGCGCCGGGTACCCAGGATGCCTTCACCTTCAACATCGACAGCCTGGCCATGTTCCGTGTCGAAGGAGCGGAGCGCGAAGCGCAGCAGGCCCTGGCGCGTCTGGTGCTGGAACCGACCTTCCAGGAGGCCTTCAATCTGGCCAAGGGCTCGATCCCCGCCCGGCCCGATCTCGACATGAGCGAGTTCGATCAGTGTGCCCAGCAGTCAATGGACGACTTCCAGCGCACCGCCGAGGAGGGCGGCCTGGTTCCCAGCATGGCCCACGGCATGGCGGTACGTGCCGACGTCCAGGGCGCCATCTTCGACGTGGTGACCAACTACTTCAACTCGCGTGACATGGCCGCCGAAGAAGCCGCTCGTCGGATGGTCAACGCCGCCCAGGCCGCGCTCTGACCGTAGCCAACCGATAGGGCGAACCTGCAATCCAGGTTCGCCCTGGTGGTACGCCGCTCAAGCCCGAGGTCTCCCGTTATGTCCCTGTCAAGTTCGGCGGCACGCCCGACCGCCGGTTCCACTGCCCGACGCAGCCACTCAGGCCTGCTCCAGGCCTGGCTGCCCAAGCTGGTGTTGGCACCCTCTGCCGCCATCTCGCTGTTCTTCGTCTATGGCTTCATGCTGTGGACCTTCGTTCTCTCGCTGACCAACTCGCGCATGCTGCCCAGCTACGAGTTCGTCGGTTTCGCCCAGTACGCGCGGCTGATGGCCAACGACCGCTGGTGGGTGGCTTCCACCAACCTGGTGGTGTTCGGCGGTCTGTTCGTGGCCATCTGCCTGGCACTGGGGCTGGTGCTCGCCATCTTGCTCGACCAGCGCATTCGCCAGGAGGGCGCGCTGCGTACGATCTATCTCTATCCCATGGCGCTGTCGTTCATCGTCACCGGCGTGGTGTGGAAGTGGCTGCTCAACCCCGGTCTCGGCATCCAGGCCATGGTGCGCAGTTGGGGCTTCGAGAATTTCCGCTTCGACTGGCTGGTCGACCCGGACATGGCCGTCTACACCCTGGTGATCGCCGCGGTGTGGCAGGCTTCCGGCTTCGTCATGGCGCTGTTTCTCGCCGGGCTGCGCGGCATCGACGACAGCATCCTCAAGGCCGCCCAGCTCGATGGCGCCAGCCTGCCGCGCATCTACTGGCGGGTGGTGATTCCCTGTCTGCGTCCGGTGGTGTTCAGCGCGGTGATGATCCTTTCGCACATCGCCATCAAGAGCTTCGACCTGGTGGTGGCGCTCACCGGCGGCGGGCCCGGCTACGCCTCCGATCTGCCGGCCACCTTCATGTACGCCCATGCCTTCACCCGGGCACAGATCGGTCTGGGCTCGGCCAGCGCCATGCTGATGCTGGGCGGCGTGCTGGCGATCCTGATTCCCTATCTCTACTCGGAATTGAGGAGCCGCCGTCATGGATAATGTCATTCGTCGCCGCACTCCGGGCGCGCGGCTCGGTCGGGCCATGCTCTACGCCGTGCTGCTGCTGGCCGCGCTGTTCTATCTGCTGCCGCTGGCGGTGATGCTGATCACCTCGGTCAAGCCGCTGGCCGAGATCACCCCCGGCACGCTGCTCTCGCTGCCCCGGGAGCCGACCCTGGCACCCTGGGCCAAGGCCTGGGGTGAGGCCTGTACCGGCATGCGCTGCGAAGGCATCGGGGTCTACTTCTTCAACTCGATTGCCATCGTGGTGCCCGCGGTATTGATCTCCACTGCCATCGGCGCGCTCAATGGCTACGCCCTGACCAAGTGGCGCTTCAAGGGCTCGGAGCTGCTCTTCGCGCTGATGCTGTTCGGCTGCTTCATCCCGTTTCAGGTGGTGCTGCTGCCCATGGCGCAGACGCTGGGCTGGCTGGGGCTGTCGAGTTCGCGGGCGGGGCTGATCCTGGTCCACGTGATCTTCGGCATCGCCTTCACCACGCTGTTCTTCCGCAATTTCTACGTGGCGGTACCCACCGAGCTGGTATCGGCGGCCAAGCTCGACGGCGCCGGCTTCTTCCGCATCTTCTGGCGCATCCTGCTGCCCGTATCGGCGCCGATCATCGTGGTCTCGGTGATCTGGCAGTTCACTCAGATCTGGAACGATTTCCTGTTCGGCGTGGCCTTCTCGGCCCACAACACCCAGCCGGTGACGGTGGCGCTCAACAATCTGGTCAACACCTCCACCGGGGCGCGCGAATACAACGTCGACATGGCGGCGGCAATGATTGCCGCGCTGCCCACGCTGATTGTCTACGTGCTGGCGGGAAAGTATTTCGTCCGTGGGCTCACGGCCGGCTCGGTCAAGGGCTGAGCAACCGAACAACGAGAGGTTTTTCGACATGGCAGCGCTTGAAATCAACAACGTGTGCAAGGACTTCGGCAGCGAGCAGGTGCTCAAGGACGTCAGCCTGGCGATCGACTCGGGGGAGTTTCTGATCCTGGTGGGGCCTTCGGGCTGCGGCAAGTCGACGCTGATGAACGCCATTGCCGGGCTCGAGCCGGTCACCTCCGGCGAAATCCGCATCGCCGGCGAGAACGTCACCTGGCAGACCCCGGCGGAGCGCGACATCGCCATGGTGTTCCAGTCCTATGCGCTCTATCCGAGCATGACCGTGCGTCAGAACATCAGCTTCGGCCTGGAGATGCGCAAGGTGCCCAAGGTTGAGCGCGAGGCGGCGGTGGAGCGGGTCGCCGAGCTGTTGCAGATCGCGCATCTGCTCGAACGCAAGCCTTCGCAGCTCTCCGGCGGCCAGCGTCAGCGCGTTGCCATGGGCCGCGCGCTGGCCCGGGAGCCCAAGGTCTACCTGTTCGACGAGCCGCTCTCCAATCTGGATGCCAAGCTGCGCGTGGACATGCGCACCGAGATCAAGAAGCTGCACCAACGCCTGGGCACCACCATCGTTTACGTCACCCACGACCAGATCGAGGCGATGACGTTGGCCGACTGCATCGCGGTGATGCGCGACGGGCGCATTCTCCAGCTCGGCTCGCCCGACGAGGTCTACAACGACCCGGTGGACCTGTTCGTCGCCGGCTTCATGGGCTCGCCGTCGATGAACTTCATCAGCGCCACGCTGGTGGGCGGGAGCGGGGCATTCCGGCTGCGCGTGGAGACCCCGGGGGAAGAGACGCTGGAGCTGCCCTGGCCGCGGGAGCGTGAAACGCCGGCGCTGGCCGGAAAGATCGGTGAGCGTGTGATCCTGGGGCTGCGCCCCGAGCACTTCACCGAGGACGACGCGCGGCTCGGCGAGTACGCCGAGGGGGTGGCACTCACGCCGCACATCACGGTGGTGGAACCCACCGGGGCGGACATCCTGCTGCAGCTGAAGCTGGGGGATGGTGAGGCCACCGCCCGGGTCGGGCCCAAGTGCCGGGTGAAGGCGGGCGAGCGGCTGACCCTGCGCATCGATATGGGCCGTGCAGTCATGTTCGACCGCGAGACGGAAAAGCGCCTGGCCTGAGCCGCCTGGGCCATTAAAGAGACAGGCCGCCTGGCGGCCTGTGTGCGTTACGGCATCAGCGTACGGTGATCACCGTGCACTCGGCCACATGGCTGACCTTGTGCGACACGCTGCCCACCACCAGCCCGCGCAGGTCGCTCAGGCCACGACTGCCCATGACGATGGCTTCGACACCGCGACGGCGCGCCTCGCTGACGATGGTGCGTGCCGGGTCGCCCTGGCCGACGGCGGTCTCCACCTGGGACACGCCCTTGGCGCGTGCGGCTTCGGCTGCCTTCTCGACGACCTGTCGGCCGATGTCTTCCCGCTCCGTGCGTGAGGCCTCGATGGCAATGGCACCGATGCCCCACACCAGCGTCGTCTCGTGGGAGAGCTCCTCGGGGATATGCAGGAGGTGCAGGGTGGCGTCGGCCTGATTGGCCAATAGACAGGCGACGTCGAGCGCTTTCTTGGCGCCCTCGGAGCCATCGACGGGAACCAGGATCGATTTGAACATGGCGGTTTCCTTAGGTTGTTGAGCTGTCCATATTCAAGAGCCTAGACCCTTGGGCAGAGAGTGTCATGATCCGGGTCAAGGGAGCGTCGGATCCCAACATCATTCCTGCTTTTCCAGCCGCCTCAACTGCTGCCAGAGTTCGCTGCGCAGATCGGCCATGCGTGGTGCCTCACCCTCGCCGAATACCAGCGGGCGTGTCAGGCGCTGGGTGCGCAGGCCGAGGCGGGCAGTGAGCAACCCCACCCCCATGCCCTGGCCGGCCCGCGCCGAGAGGCGCCCGGCCAGATTGAGCGAGAGCAGCTCCACCCCCGCATCGCTGGCCATCTCGGTGGCCCCGGCAAAGGCCATGTTGTAGAGCACGTTGCGCAGCAGGCGCAGACGGCTGGCATAGCCCAGCTCCAACCCGTAGAGACGGCAGATCCGGTCGATCATCGCCAGGTTGCGCCACGCCACCAGGAACATGTCGACCAGTGTCAGCGGGCTGACCGCCACCATCACCGCCGTTTCGCCGGACATGCGCGAGATCAGGCGCCGGGCCTGGCGGTCGCGGGGCGCAAGCAAATGGTGCGACAACAATTGGCGAACATCGTCGCCGGTATGATGCGCTTCCCGAGCGGCAAGAAAGGCCTGCCAGTGGGGATGATCGTCGTCGAGCCCGAGCTGCTGCTTGAGCACCTTGGCCAGGCTCAGCGCTTCCGCCGCGTCGGCCTCGGGCAGCCGGGCCAGGCGGCTGCGCAGGGCATCGTGGCGTTTCAGCCGACGCAGCCGCCACGCTTCACGCAGCAGCGCCCCGGCACCCAGGGCGATGGCGCCGAGCCCCAGCAGATGCCAGCCCCCGCTGAGCCAGTCGCCGCCGAGCAGGGCCTGCGGCAGGCGCAGGGCCAGTTCGACGCTGCCCAGTACGATGCCGCCGCCAAGCAGCGTCAGCAGGCCCCAGCGGCGCTTGCGCGGGCGGCCGAGACTGGCCTCCAGATCGCGCTCGGCGCGGCTCACCGGAGCTTCCTCTAGTGGCTGCGTCGGCAGCTGGCTGTCGAAGTCGAGCCGCGCCCGTGGCGTCTCCGGGCTAGGCGCCGCCGGCTCGTCAAGGGTGAAACGGCGAGCCGGACGCGGGTCGTTCTCCGTAGGCTCGTGACGACGATCGCTCATTGCAGCTTGTCTCCGATCAACCAGTCCAGGGCGGCATCGAGCCGGATGTGGGGCAGGGCGCCGCCCTCCCGCGGGGCGGGGCGAAAGGCGCGGAAGTCGAACCCTTGGCGGGCCCAGAATCCAGCCTCGGGCAGCTTCGCCGGCACCTCGCCGGGAAACACCAGCACCTCTTCGCCTGTCAGGGTAGTGCCGCGCAGCGCCGGGCTGCGTTCGTTCTTGTGACTCACCTCATGCGCCTCGGTGGCGCGTATCGCCGCCAGCGACAGCGCCTTGACCGGCACGTTGGCGTAGCGCAGGTCCTGCAGCGGCTCGGCCAGCAGGGCCTCGAGCAGTGCGGTCAGGTTGGCGTGCTGCTCCGGGGTGACGTGGTCGGCCTTGGTAGCGGCGATGGCCAGCTTGTCGATACGCGGCGAGAACAGCCGCGAGAGCAGGCTGCGCTTGCCGTAATCGAAGCTCTGCATCAGCGTAGCCAGCGCCTGGGAAAGATCCTCGAAGCGCTCCGGGCCGGCATTCAGCGCACCGAGCACGTCGACCAGCACGATCTGACGGTCGAAGCGACGGAAATGGTCGCGGTAGAAGGGCCTCACGATATGCTGCTGATAGTGGTGAAAACGCGCGGCGAGGGTGGCGTAGACGCTTTCTGGCGGCAGTTTGGCCAGCATTGAATCGTCGGCATCCGCCAGCGCCGGCAGCGGGAAGAACTGCAGCACCGGGGCGCCTTCCAGGTCGCCGGGCAGCAGAAAACGGCCTGGCTGCAGGTTGGCGAAGCCCGCCTCGCGGGCGGCCTGCAGGCTCTGGGCGTAGAGCGTGGCGACTTCGGCCAGTTCGGCCTCGTTGGCCTCGGCGGTGGGGTCGAGCCCGGCGGCGACACGCTCCCACTCGGCCAGCAGGGCGCGGCGCTGCTCGCCGGCGCCGGCCAGCATGGCGCGGCTCCAGCTCAGATAGTCGTGGCCCAGCAGCGGCAGGTCGAGCAGCCACTCACCGGGATAGTCGAACAGATCGAGATTGAGCTCGGCGGTCTCGGCGCGCAGCAGGCCCCGGCGTGCCGGTCGATAGCGGATTGACAGGCGCAGCTCGCTGATGCCGCGGGTGGGCTCGGGCCAGCGTGGCGGCTCGGCATCCAGCGCCGCCATGGCCTGGTCGTAGGGAAAGCGCGGCACGCCGAGGTCGGGTTGGCTGACCCGGCGCGCCCCCAGCAGCCGCCCTTCGCGGGCGGCCGGCATCAGGTCGAGCCGCGCCTCGAGGCCGGCATGACGCAGTTGGTTGACCAGCGAGGTGAGAAAGGCGGTCTTGCCCGAGCGCGACAGGCCGGTGACCGCCAGCCGCAGCTGACGGTCGCGGCCGCGCTCGATCAGATTGGTCAGCTCCCGGGTGAGCGACTGGCGCATTGGCGAGGAATCCCTTCACAGCGGTGTCAGCCGCTAATGTGAGGGTCTTGGCGGCGTCTGGCAAGGCGTTGCCAGCCGAGCAGCATGATGGGAACCAGCGACAGTGGCACCAGCAGGGCGTTGAGCAGTGCCCAGCCGAGCTGGTTGACCAGCGGCCCGGCCAGCAGCGCGGTGACGGCCACGGTGGAGAAGACCAGGAACTCATTGGCAGCCTGGGTGCGGGCCTTCTCCACCGGCCGGTACGTCTCGGTGAGCAGTCCGGTGGCGGGCAGGAAGGTGAAGTTCCAGCCCAGCCCGAGCAGGATCAAAGCGAAATGGAAGCCCGCCACGCCGGCCTCGACCTGGGCGGCCAGGCCGCTTGCCGCCAGCAGCACGCAGCCGGCGGCGATCATGCGCGGTGCGCCGAAGCGAGCGGTCAGGTGCCCGGTGAAGAACGAGGGCAGGAACATCGCTACCACGTGCCACTGGATCGTGGTGGCGACATGGTCGAAGTGGTGGCCGGCGCCGGCCATGGCCAGCGGCGTGGCGGTCATCGCCAGGTTCATCACGCCGTAGCCGATCAGCGCCGAGAGCACCGCCACCACGAACACCGGCTGGCGCAGGATCTCGCCGAGCGGTCGCGGCTGGCCGTCGCCGTGGGTCTTCTCGGCCGGCGGCAGCCGGGTCGCCAGCAGTACCAGCAGGGCCACCAGGTAGAGCGCGCCCAGGCCGATGAAGCTGCCGAGGAAAGGCGTGACGGCCGCCTCGCGACTGATGCGGGCCAGCCACGGGCCGAAGAAGGCGGCCAGCACGCCGCCGCCCATGACCAGGCCGATGGCTCGGTCGCGCAGGGCCAGCGGTGCCGCTTCCACCGCGGCGAAGCGATACAGCTGGCCGAAGCCGATGCCGATGCCGATCAGCCAGGTGCCCAGCATGAACAGCGTAAAGGCCTCGGTCACCAGGGCCTGGGCGGCCACGACCACACCGGCCAGCCCCACCAGGTTGCCGAGCAGGAAGCCGCGCTTGCGCCCCAGATGCGCCATGATCAGCGAGGCGGGAATGGTGGCGCACATCAGCCCCAGCCACTGGGTGGCGACCGGCGCCGTGGACCAGGCCGGGTCGGGGGCGAGGCGGGCGCCGATCAGCGGCGAAACCGCGATCAGCAGAATGTTACCGCTTACCAGCAGGGCCTGGCACAGCGACAGCAGCATGACGTTGAAGGGCATGGTGGCCTCCTGGGGGCGCTCATCCATCGTTCGAGAGTCGGGGTGTGGTGGCTGTCGATGTAGCGACTGTAGATGTAACGACTGGCCCCTTGGGGCCGAAGCGCTGGTAGTAGAGGCTGGGCGAAATGCCGTAGTGGCGCTGGAACAGGCGTCTCAGCTGCTCCGCGCCGCCCAGTCGCCACTGCCGTGCCAGTGGTTCCAGCGGCGGCGACCGCTCGCTGGCCACCAGCGCCAGGCGGGCCTGCTCCAGGCGCAAACGGGTCAGGTAGGCACCGGGCGTGGTGGCGAGCTGCTGACGGAACAGGCGCGACAGGTGGCGCGGCGTGACCCCGATCGACTCGGCCAGCCCATCCAGGCAGTGGGGCGCGCCGGGGTCGGCGTGGAGGCGGTCGAGCAGCTTTCGCAGCGCCCCCTGGGCGCGGTTCTGGCTGCGCAACACTTCACTGAACTGCGACTGCCCGCCGGGGCGGCGCAAAAACAGTACCAGCTCGCGGGCGACCTGGCCGGCCAGGGCACTGCCGTGGTCCGCTTCGAGCAGCGACAGGGCCAGGTCGATGCCGGCGGTGACCCCGGCGCTGGTGAAGCGCCCGGCCGACTCGACGTAGAGGGCATCGGGTACCACTTGAACCGTGGGATGCTCGTGGGCCAACTGGGCGCAGTGCCGCCAGTGAGTGGTGGCCTGGTGGCCGTCCAGCAGGCCGGCGTCGGCCAGCAGAAAGGCGCCGGTACAGATCGAGCCCAGCCGGCGAACCTGGCGTGCCTGATCGCGCAGTGTGGCGAGCAGCACCGGGCGCTGACGCTGGCTGACGATACCGCGACCGCCGGCCACGAGCAGCGTATCCAGCGGGCCGAGCGAGGCAAGATCGCTCCAGGCCGTGTCGGCCAGCAGCGGCAGGCCGCCATTGGTCGCCACGCTGCCCGGCGCATCGGCGGCAAGATGCAAACGATAGAGCTCACGGCCGCTCAGATCGTTGGCCGAGGCGAAGACCTGCCAGGGGCCGCTGACATCGAGCAACTGGCAATCGGGGTAGGCGAGGATGACGACGGTACGCGGCATGGCAAACTCTCATGACGAGACGTGTTGCCAGTTTCCGCTGATGGCTGGATGTCTGCAACGACCGATATCCCACCGATTGGGACATCGGTGAGTCGCTTCACTGGACCAGTAGCCCCTGGATCCAGATCGGCGTAGTGGCGACCACGAAGCCGAGCCCAGCCAGGGTGTAACCGGGCCAGCGCGTCTGCCGATACTTCCCCCGGCGCTGGGCCAGGGTCAGCCCGGCGATACAGATCACCAGGCCGATGAGGTTGAAGACGAAGGTGAACATGCCGAGCATGGGCGTCATGGTATCTCCCGAAGCGAACGGAGGGTGAAATAAACGCGACCGAGGCTCATGATATCAAGAGTATGAAACCTGAGGACACGACATGAGCGAGAGCCTGCCCGGCCGCGACGCGGTAATTGCCTTCTGGTTCGAGGAGCTCGAACCTGCCCATTGGTTTCGTAAGGACGAAGCGCTCGACGGTACGATACGTGAGCGCTTCAGCGCGCTGCACGGCGCCGCCGCGGCCGGTGAGCTGTGGCACTGGCGCGATACGCCGCAAGGACGGCTGGCCGAGATCCTGGTACTCGATCAGTTCTCACGTAACCTCTATCGCGACGATCCTCGAGCTTTCGCCCAGGATGCCATGGCGCTGGTGCTGGCCCAGGAGGCCGTGGCCCACGGGCTGGACGGTGGGCTCGACGTGACGTGGCGCAGCTTTCTCTACATGCCCTACATGCACAGCGAGTCGCTCAAGGTGCACGACGAGGCAGTGCGCCTGTTCGACCAGCCGGGGCTGGAAGACAACCTGCGTTTCGAACATCTGCACCGGGATATCCTGCTGCGCTTCGGCCGCTACCCGCACCGCAACGCCATCCTCGGCCGTGAGTCGAGCGCCGATGAGCTGGCGTTTCTCGAGCAGCCCGGCTCGTCATTCTAAGCTACGCTTTGCAGGGAAGCTGCGCTCAGGCACCATTATTAGCCCCTCTGGGGACAGGACCGACCAAAAGGAGAGGAGAGACGACATGGGACTTATTGCCTGGCTGGTCATCGGCGGGCTGGCGGGTTGGATCGCCGGTAACATCATGCGCGGTGGCGGATTCGGCATCCTGCCCAACATCGGCGTGGGGATCGTGGGAGCCGTGATCGGTGGCTTCCTGTTTCGTCTGCTGGGGCTTCAGGCCGGCGGCTTCATCGGCTCGTTGGTCACGGCGACGGTGGGGGCCGTAGTGCTGCTGTGGATCATCTCTAAGGTACGGCAGTCCTAATCTCGATGCAGTGACACGACTCGGCCCGGGCAACTGCCCGGGCCGAGTCGTCTGGAGCCGGGCGCTCTGCTAGAAGGTGTAGCTCACGCCCACCACCGCCACCGGATAGACCGGCCATTTCTCGGCATCGTTCTCGAGACGCTGCTCTTCCTGACGAATCGCCTGGCGCAGCTGCGCCGAGAATGGATTGTCCAGGTTTTCGACACCACTCGATGTTCTCAGCGATACGTCCGGATCGGTGGGAATCACGCCGACTTCGGCGAACACACCAAAGCCGCTGCGATGCGACTGGCGCCAGCCCACTCCGGCATAGGGTTGCACGCCGTCAGCGAGGGTCACCGTGCCGTGCAGGGTGCCGAGGGCATCGGCCGGATACTCCTGGCCATTGAACTGGTAGCTTGCGCCGCGCGGCCGGCCCACCACGTCGGCCTCGATATCCGGCAGCATGAGGCCGGCGCTGAGGAAGAATCCTCCAGCAAAGGGGTAGTAGTCCAGCGTCAGCTTGCCGGCCGCCAGATTGACGTCGCCGTCGTAGTCGACGTCACTGGTGCTGTAGTCGGTGCTCCAGTCCAGGCCGCCGGTGTAGCGCGCAGAGATCCCCAGACGGTCGCTGAATCGCCACGCCACGTCGGCGCCCACACCGGTGCTGCCGGCAACCGCCCCCAGCGTTATCCGGTTGTTCTCCTGGGCCTGGGCGTGAGTCGTACCGAGCAGGCACAGAGTGGCTATCACGCCGGTGGCCGTCATCCTTTTCATCGATTCAATCCTCATTCCTGCCATCGTTTGCGGTACTGCGCCGCCTCGTTCAGTTACCCAGTATCGGCCGGAGTGGGTGACGGCTTGAAGCGATTAATGTTTTCTTTTGTTGCCATAGTCTATGGCGATTGGCGGTCAGCAGGGGTGGAACTACCTTGTCAGTCGGAGCTTTAGAATCATAACTGCCGGGGCAAGGCGGAGCGCAGTGTGCGCCAGGGAGGATGGATCCCACTGTCACTACAGGAGTTCGAGCATGGCGAACAACCCCCACACCACGTCCAACAGCGGCCAACCCAACGACACCGACTTCAAGACCGACGAGCACAGCAAGTCCGAGAATCTGGAGAAGTACCGCAGCGATGCCACCGGGCACGACCTGCGCACCAACCATGGCACGCGCATCGCCGACAATCACAACTCGTTGAAGGCGGGCGAGCGCGGGCCGACGCTGCTCGAGGACTTCATCTTCCGCGAGAAGCTCAATCACTTCGACAATGAGCGTATTCCCGAACGTATCGTGCATGCCCGTGGCGCCGCGGCGCATGGCTACTTCCAGCCCTACGACAGTGCCGCTCAGTACTCCAAGGCAGGGCTGTTCCAGGACCCCGGCAATAAGACGCCGGTATTCGTGCGCTTCTCCACCGTACAGGGGGCGCGCGGCTCCAACGACACGGTGCGCGACGTACGCGGTTTTGCCACCAAGTTCTACACCGACGAGGGCAACTGGGATCTGGTGGCCAACAACATGCCGGTGTTCTTCATTCAGGATGCGATCAAGTTTCCCGACTTCGTGCACGCGGTGAAGCCTGAGCCGCACAACGAGATCCCTCAAGGACAGTCGGCACACGACACCTTCTGGGACTTCGTCTCGCTGATGCCCGAGTCGACCCACATGGTGCTGTGGACCATGTCCGACCGCGCCTTCCCGCGGCATTACCGCAACATGGAAGGCTTCGGCGTGCACACCTTCCGCCTGATCGACAAGCAGGGCAAGGCGCGCTTCGTCAAGTTCCACTGGAAACCGCTGGCCGGCACCTGCTCGCTGATCTGGGACGAAGCGCAGAAGCTCTGGGGACGTGATCCCGACTTCAATCGCCGCATGATGTGGGAAGACATCGAGAACGGCGACTTCCTCGAGTACGAGTTCGGCATCCAAGTGGTCGAGGAGGAGGACGAGCACAACTTCGACTTCGATCTACTCGATCCCACCAAACTGATCCCCGAGGAGCAGGTGCCGGTCATCCCAATCGGCAAGATGGTGCTCAACCGCAATCCGGACAACTTTTTCGCCGAGACCGAGCAGGTCGCCTTCAATCCCGCGCACATCGTGCCGGGCATCGACTTCAGCAACGACCCGCTGCTGCAGGGGCGGCTGTTCTCCTATCTCGACACCCAGATGCTGCGCCTGGGCGGGCCCAATTTCCACGAGATCCCGATCAACCAGCCGGTGTGCCCGTTCCACAACAACCAGCGCGACTCGATGCATCGCCAGACCATCAACAAGGGGCAGGCCTCCTACGAGCCCAACTCCATCGACGGCGGCTGGCCCAGCGAGACCCCGGCAGGGCCGGAGCACGGTGGCTTCGAGTCTCACTACGAGCGCATCGACGCACACAAGATTCGTGCTCGCAGCCCCTCGTTCGGCGATCACTACTCCCAGGCCACGCTGTTCTGGAACAGCCAGACCGAGGTCGAAAAGGAGCACATCATCGCCGCCTACACCTTCGAGCTCTCCAAGGTGCAACGGCCCTGGATCCGCGAGCGGGTGATCAAGGAGATCCTGCCCAACATCGATCTCGAGCTGGCGCGCCGGGTCGGCGAGAACCACGGCATCGAGGCACCGAGCGAAAAGCCCGCGCCTGCCGAGGAGCTGGGAACGAGCTCCCAGCTGGAATCGTCCGCCCTGAGCCTGATGGCGCGCCTTCCCGGCAACATCAAGTATCGTAAGGTGGCGATCCTGGCCGCCGATGGGGTCGACGCCGGCCAGGTCGAGGCGATCAAGCAGAAGCTCGAGGCCGAAGGCGCCGAGGGCAAGGTGATCGCCCCCAGCATGGCCCCGTTGAAAGCGGCCGATGGCAGCCAGGTGACCCCCGACGCCATGCTCAACGGCATGCCTTCGGTGGCGGTGGACGCGGTGATCGTGCCCGGCGGCACCGACAGCGTGGATGCGCTGGCCCGCTCGGGGCTCGGTCGTTACTACGTGCAGGAAGCCTACAAACACCTCAAGGCAGTCGCCGCGGTGGGTGAGGGCAAGATGCTGCTGGATGCCGCGGACATACCCACCAACGAGGAGGGTGTGCTGACCGGCGCTTCGCTGGATGACGTCTTCACCGCGCTGCGCGATGCCATGGGGCAGCATCGGGTGTGGGCTCGTGACCCGAAAGCCAACGACATGCCCGCCTGATAGCCTATTGCGCTCGACGATACGGCATGAACGAAAACGCCCGCCGGCATGAGCCGGCGGGCGTTTCGCTACGTGGTCACGATCAGGCGGTGGCCTTGCTGCCGACCAGTTCCGTGAGCGCGGCTTCGACGATGCCCAGGCCCTCTTCGAGAATCTCGTCCTCGATGGTCACCGGCATCAGGAAGCGGATGGTGTTGCCGTAGAGGCCGCAGGAGAGCAGGATCAGCCCCTTCTCGCGGGCCTTCTTGCACAGCGCGGCGGCCAGGTCGGCGTCCGGGGTGTGCTTGGCCTTGTCCGACACCAGGTCGAGGGCGGCCATGGCACCCATGTTGCGGGCGTTGTCGACGCAGTCGAAGTCGCTCTGCCACTGGGCGAAGCGCTTGGCCAGCTTGTCGCCCAGGGCCTGGCTCTTCTCGAGGATCTTTTCCTCTTCGAAGACCTCGAGCACCGCCAGGGTGGCTGCGCAGGAGAGCGGGTTGCCGGCATATGTGCCGCCCAGAGAGTTGGAGCCGGAGGCATCCATGACCTTGTCGGTACCCACCACGGCGGAAATCGGCATGCCGTCGGCCATGCTCTTGGCCATGGTGATGATGTCCGGCTCGACGCCGCTGTGCTCGATGGCGAACAGCTTACCGGTACGGCCGAAGCCCGACTGCACCTCGTCGATGATCATCAGCATGCCGTGCTCATCGCAGATCTCGCGGATCGCCTTGAGGAAGCTGGCCGGGGCCGGGTAGAAACCGCCTTCGCCGAGCACCGGCTCGAGCACGATGGCGGCAGTATCGCGGGGGTTGGCGTCGGTCTTGATCGCCATCTTCAGGCCGCGGATCGCCTCGTCCTCGCTGACGCCGTGATAGGGCACCGGGAAGGGGGCACGGAAAACGTTGCCCGGCATGGTGCCGAAGTCGGCGGCGTAGGGTGCGACCTTGCCGTTCATGGCCATAGTCATGAAGGTACGGCCGTGATAGCCGCCGTCGAAGCAGATCACGTTGTTCTTGCCGGTGGCGGCGCGGGCGATCTTCACTGCGTTCTCTAGCGCCTCGGCGCCGGAGTTGACCAGCATCACCTTGGCATGGCCGCGCACGGGCGTGACCTGGCTGAGCTTTTCCGCCACCTTGACGTAGCCCTCATAGGGCATGACGGTCTGGCAGGTATGCATGACGCGATCGAGCTGGGCCTTGACCGCCTCGACCACCTTGGGATGGCGGTGGCCGATGTTGAGCACGCCGATGCCGCCGGCGAAGTCGATGATGCGGTTGCCGTCGGCGTCCCAGATCAGCGCATTCTCGGCGCGGTCGGCGAACTGGGTGGCGGGGCTGGCGGCGCCGTTGGCCACGTAGCGCTGCTTGAGTTCGTTGAGCTGTGCGTTGTTCATCTTGCCTCCCTTCGTGCGTGGACGTTGCAGGCGATCAAAGGCCGCCGACACAGACGTATTTTAGTTCAGTGAATTCATCCAGGCCGTGATGCGAGCCTTCGCGGCCCAGGCCTGACTCCTTGACGCCGCCGAAGGGCGCCAGCTCGGTGGAGAGAATCCCCTCGTTGACGGCCACCATGCCATATTCGAGACCCTCCATCACATGCCAGATCCGGCGGTAATCGCGAGCGTAGAAATAGGCTGCCAGGCCGAACTCGGTGGCATTGGCCATGGCGATGGCCTGCTCGTCGCTGTCGAAGCGGAACACCGGTGCCAGCGGGCCGAAGGTCTCCTCGCGGGCCACACGCATCTCATCGGTGACGTCGGCGACCACGGTGGGCTGGAAGAAGGTGCCGCCGAGCGCATGAGGCTCGCCGCCGCAGACCAACCGGGCGCCCTTGGCCAGGGCGTCGGCAATGTGGGACTGCACCTTGTCCACCGCGGCCTGGTTGATCAGCGGGCCCTGCACCACGCCCTCGTCGAGGCCGTTGCCTACCTGCAGCTGGGCGACCCGGGCGGCGAGCTTCTCGACGAAGGCATCGTACACACCGCTCTGCACCAGCAGACGGTTGGTGCACACGCAGGTCTGGCCGGAGTTGCGGTACTTGGACGCCACCGCACCCTCGACCGCGGCGTCCAGATCGGCGTCGTCGAAGACGATGAAGGGGGCGTTGCCGCCCAGCTCCATGGACGCCTTCTTCACCGTGCCGGCGCACTGGGCGAGCAGTCGCTTGCCGACGGCGGTGGAGCCGGTGAAGGAGACCTTGCGTACCCGCGGGTCGGTGGTCAGCACTTCGCCGATCTCGGCGGGGCGGCTTGCCGTGACCACGTTGAGCACGCCGGCGGGGAAACCGACCTGCTCGGCCAGCCTGGCCAGGGCCAGGGCGGTCAGCGGCGTAGCCTCGGCGGGCTTGATCACCACCGGGCAGCCAGCGGCCAGGGCCGGTGCGCACTTGCGGGTGATCATCGCCAGCGGGAAGTTCCACGGTGTGATCGCCGCCACCACGCCGATTGGCTCGCGAAACACCAGGATGCGCTTGTCGGCTCCGTGGCTCGGCAGGGTCTCGCCGGCCATGCGCTTGGCCTGTTCGGCGTAGAACTCCACGAAGGAAGCGCCATAGGCCACCTCACCGCGGGACTCGGCCAGCGGTTTGCCCTGTTCCAGGGTCATCATGCGGGCCAGCGACTCCTGGTGAGTCATGATGGCGTCGAACCAGGCTCGCAGCAGGGCGGCGCGCTGCTTGGCGGTCTGACGGCGCCAGGCCGGCCACGCGGCCTCGGCCGCCGCCACGGCGTCGCGCGCGTCGTCTGCGCTCAGGTCGGGCACACTGGCAAGCGTTTCGCCGTTGGCGGGGTTGGTCACGTCGAATCGCCGCTCGGCGTCGCGCCACTGGCCGCCGATGAAGGCCTTGTCGCTGAAGATGTCGGCAGGGAGGGACATGGGAGCTCCAGTGTTGATTATCTTATCTGCTGAGTGTGCATTATTTAAAACGCATCGCCAAGACCTGGAAGCTTGCGTCATGAGCTTTTTTCCGCGCCAAGGTCATCGGCGCGCGCGGCGCTTTCCGCTACACTAGGCGCCGGTTTCCCGGGAGAGGCGATGCCGCTCCTTCTTATGCTGGTTGAACGTCGAGGTGAGACTTGGTCGATCCCCTTTTCGCCTGGTGGGCTCAGCAGTTGGTCCTGTGCGACTGGGCCTTCGAGCCCGAACCCAACATGATCGATGCCCAAGCGGCCAGCGCCAGGCTGCAGGCGCTGGGCGTGGCCGATCGCGGCGAGCTGGGCTGGCGGCTCATCGAAGCCTTCGGCACCGATACGGCCGACCCGGCCCGGCTGCTGGCTGCACTGGAGCTGCTCGCCCTGGCGGGGTCGGCCAAGTGGCTGACCGAGCCACGCCTGCGCGGCTGGTTGATGCGGGTGACCGAGGAGATCGCCAGCCGCTACGACAGCCTCGCGGAATGGCTCGAGGCGCTGCGCCACGCCAAGAGCGCCGAGGGCTGGGTGCGCGGTGACGACGATTTCTGGGAAGCCTGTGAAGCGCTGGCGGCACTCGAGCGCGACGGCGATGGCATCACCTGGGACGCCTTGACCGCGTGGGTGGCCAAACGGCGCAAGGAGCCGCGCCCTTCACTCTGGGCCGACGAGGAACATGCCGGCATCTGGCGTCTGCGGGCGGCCTTCTCTCCGGTGCTGGAGGCTCCACCCACCGCCATCGACTGGCCCGGCGTGGCGGAGTGGATGGAGCGTTACTGGCAGCTCGAGGGTCGCGAAGGGACGATCCAGACCCTGCTGTGGCTGGCGGGATACGGGCACCGGCAGGGCTGGGATCTCGATGCCGCTCGCCTGCTGACGGCCTCGAGTGCCGAACGCCAGGAGTGGCTTGCCGGTCTTGCACCTGGCGAGCGTGACTATGGCAAGGTGTTGCTGGGTTTCATCGAGCACGGTGAGCCGCTCGAGTGGGCCGCCTGGGACTGGCTGCGCATGGTCGATCTGGCCTGGGCCGGCGCCTGTGCCGGCTGGCTGAGCGTCGCCGAGGCCCAAGAGCTGGCCGCGCATGCCGCCGATCTGGTGCTGCGCCGCTACAGCGACTGGTCGGCGCTGGCGCGGGCCTACCAGCGCGGCTGCAGTCTGTTCGAAGGGCGCGACCGGTTGGGTGACATGCAGCGCGATTGGGGGTTGCTGTTCAACTCGCCGGTCAGCCCCTGGCGTATGCCGTTGCAACAGTTGATGAGCGAAGCGGAGCGAGAGACATCGCGTGCAGCGATAATGGCCTGGCGGCGCTCACCCAGGCATTGGGTGCTGGCACTGGCCGCGGTACGCGAGCCCGAGTTCGGCATGCGCCAAGGCGTCGCCGCGGCGGTAGCCGCCGAGCGGCGCGGCGATGCGCTGCGCTATCTCGAAGAGACCCTCGGCCTGCACCCCGACGAGGGTGTGCAAGCGCTCACTCGTTACTGGCTGCCGGCACAGGCACATCACCTCAATCAACTGGCCGCCGATGCCGCCCACGGTATTTTGCCCGACACCGAGACGCCGTTCGGTCGGCCCAATTCCGCCGACAGGGCCATGCTCGAAGCGATGAGGCAGGGCAGTCGCCATGCGGCGACCATTCACATGGCCGAGAAGTATGCCTTCTATCTGCAGATGGCCATGGACAGCGAGGCATTCGATTCCCAGGCGCTGGAGACGCTGGCCGAGGCGCTGCGCGGTACTCTGTGCCGCTTCTATCCCGATGCCCGGCGCTTGCTGGAGGCCTGGGCTCAGTGGGAGGCGCTGCTGCCTGAAGGAGAGCATCCGCCGCTGGTGCATGAGATCCGCTGGCACCTGGAGGATCCGGGCAGCCCCTTCCACTGGCTCGACTGGCACTCATCCCAGTGGCAGGAGCCGGGGCCTCGCCCCACGCTGTCGCGCTTCACGTCCATGGCACTGGTAGGGCCGCTCAACAATGCCGCCTGGAGTGAACCGCATGTGGAAAGCGAACGCGAGGCGGTGTCGATTCGGGAGTGGATCGATAGCCATTACGGCCTGCATGGGCGCCGCGAGCTTGCCGAATTTCTGGATTTCCTGCTCGAGGCGGGCGATCGGCAGGAGTATCAGATCAACTACGCCCCTTATACCCTGAATACCCAGCGGTTGGCGTCGGAGATCGCCATGCTGGAGAGCGGCGACTGCAGCGAAGAGGATCGCAACCACCTGTTGCGTCTGCAGCGGGTACGCGACAATACCGATGGCTGCAATGAGCTGGACATGACCGCCTGGGATGTGGCCCAGGCGGTGGATCTGGCCATTGCCGGAAGACAGCTGGGCTGGCTCGACGACGACGCCTTCAGCCAGGTGCTGGATCGGGCCCATGGGCTGGCCGCGGTACACTACGGTAGCTGGACGGCCTATGCCAGCGGGCTCTACGCCGGTTTCTCGTTCTTCATGGGGGAGACCCCCGAGCGGGATGCCTTTCTGGGCAGCTTCCGCCAGGCCCTGGTGGCATGGCTTTCGGGGGCGCCGCCGCTGACCGGTCCCTGGGCGAGCCTGGACTTTCCCGGGGCGAGACCGCGCCATTGGGCGCCTATGCATATCGACACGTTACCGGGCGATGTCAAAACGCTACATTAGGGCTCGCTCTGGTCAGGAAGTGTGGTTTATAGTCAGCAAGTTTATTGAACCGGCTCCCCGCTGAGGGAGCTTGGAAACGGCCAAATCGCGAGCCAGCGCAAGGCCGCTTTGGCAGTGGTACGGGCGACACGTCGCCAAGCACCACTACCACAGCGATCCTCTCGGGCAGTCAGGTAGAGCTTCTTGCTCGACCCGGGCATGCGTGCGGCTCAGGGAAACGAGGACCTCGCAAGATGGTAGCCACGGGATCGAGTCGTATCGCTCTACTCGGTGTATTGTTGGCGTTGTTGTCCGGATGTGCTGGCCCATCGAAAACGTCGTTGGAGGCGCCCGACGACTACTTTGCACGACAGTTGCCCGGCATGTCGTCCTCCTTCAATCCGATGATGTCTCCGGTGGACAATCCCATCCTCCGGGTCAGCAGCCTGCACAACCCGCCGCCCGAGCTGATCCGCGAAGCGCTGCTGGCGCAGCACGAGCGCTGGGCCGGGACCCCTTACCGGATCGGCGGTACCGGTCGCAACGGGATCGACTGCTCGGCGTTGGTGCAGACGATCTTCAGCGAAACCTTCCGCCTGCAGCTGCCGCGCTCTACCGGCGAGCAGGTGCGGCAGGGCACCGAGATCTCCCGCGATGAGCTGCAGGTCGGCGACCTGGTCTTCTTCCGTCCTCCGGGCCGCTACGACCACGTGGGCATCTACGTTGGCGACGGCTACTTCCTGCACGCCTCCACGTCCCGGGGCGTGAAGCTCTCGCAGCTCGGCAACAGCTACTGGCAGCGCTATTACTGGCAGGCGCGCCGGACCCTGGAACCGACCACGCTGGCACAGCGCGTCACCGAACCGGGCGAAGGCTGAGAAGCATCTCTGCATACCCCTCAAGAAGCGTCAGCGCGATGGCGCTTCACTCTTACAAGGCGTCGCGGTGAGCGATGACGTACTGTACGAAGGCGCTCTCCGCCCGCGACAGATAGGCGTCCTGGGCCCAGGCCAGTGACAGGTCGAGCCAGGCCGGGTTGGCGAAGGAGACCGCCGCGAGTCCGGGCTCATCCACCACCCGGCGCAGGAAGGTGGTGATGCCGAAGCCCTGACGCACGATGGCCTTGGTCAGAGGTATCAGGTTCGACTGGAAGGCCACGTTAGCCGTGAGCCCTGTCTGGCGCGACAGGGCCTCGACGAACTCGCGATGAAAGTAGCCGTCCTGGAACAGCACCAGCGGCTCCTGAAAGAACTCTTCCGCCGTCACGCTGCGGCGCCTGGCAAAGGTGTGGGTGCGCGGCACGCAAACCACCATCTCTTCACGCGTCAGATGCCGCCGCTCCATGGGCCGGCTCTGCTCGTCGTCGACCACGACGCCCAAGTCCAGCTCGCCCGCGGCAATCATGCGCTGCAGCCGGCGTGCGCCGGCTTCCACCACGGTGAGCCGAATACCGGGATGCTGCGCCTTGAAACCCATCAGCAGCGGCGGGAAGTAGTAGGAGCCGAGCATCGAAGGGATGCCGATACGTACCTCGCCCTTGACCAGACCGTGCAGCTCGCGCATGGCCAAGTGGGTGCTCTCGGCGCGCTCGAGCAGCTCGCGGGCATGGGCGTACAGCTCCTCTCCTTCCGGTGTCAGGGCGATACGACGCTCGTGACGGTGGAACAGGATCAGCTCCAACTGGCGTTCGAGATTGGCGATCGTCTGGCTGATGGCGGACTGTGCCACGTGAAGCTCGCGGGCGGCAGCGCTGAAACCGGCGCGGTCGGCGACGGTGACGAAGACCCGCAGGGCGCGTAGATCGAAGGGCAGGGCCATGGCACTTCCTAATAAGAGCGAGCGTGAGAACGGTGATAAGAATAATAGATGGCTACGATCTTTTTATTCTGTTTGGCTTATCATAAGCCATGGCGGATCATAAGCGCCAAGCTTTCCCACTCAGGAAACCGGCATGATATCCGCGCGTTCCCCCGCTTGGTGGCGTGCCACACTGGCGCTCTGTCTCGGCTCCATTCTGGTGTTCTTCAATCTCTATGCGCCGCAGCCGTTGCTGCCGGATCTGCGCCAGACCTACGGCGTCTCGACCCTGGCCGTGAGCCTGATCATGTCGGTTGCCACGCTGGCCCTGGCGGGGGCGCTGCTGGTGTTCGGCCCTCTGTCCGATGCCATTGGCCGCGGTGGCATCATGCGGGTGACGCTGCTGCTGACCGGGCTCTGTTCGCTGGGCCTGGCCTTCGCGCCCAACTTCGAAACCCTGCTGGCGCTGCGCCTGGTTCAGGGCTTCGTGCTCGGTGGGCTGCCGGCGGTGGCCATTGCCTGGATGGGCGATGAATTCGATCGGCCGGCGCTGATGGCGGCCGTGGGGCTCTACATCGGTGCCAACACCCTGGGGGGCATCGGTGGGCGGCTGATCGGCGGTGGCATCGGCGAGTTCGGCGGTGCCAGTGCCGGTTTTCTGGCGGTGGGGCTGGTGACCCTGGTGGGGGTGGCCCTGTTCTGGAAGCTGCTGCCGGCGCCGCGCCAGTTCAAGCCGCGGCGCTTCGAGCTGCGTGGCGCCCTGGCCGATCTGGGTGGGCATTTGCGTCATCCGCTGCTGCTGGCGGCCTATCTGCTGGGTGGCATCAACTTTCTCATCTTCATCAACCAGTACAGCTACATCACCTTCCGCCTGGCCGATGAGCCGTTCGGGCTCAGCGCCCGCTGGCTGGGGATGATCTTCCTGACCTACCTGGGCGGAACCTTCAGCTCGGCGCTCTCCGGCCGCCTGACACGCCACTTCAGCCAGCCGGCCTGCATGGCGCTGGGCATTCTCATCCTGATGGCCGGGACCCTCATTACCCTGGCCGATTCGCTGCCCTGGATCATCGCCGGCCTGACCGTCAACGCGGTGGGTTTCTTTCTCGCTCACTCCATGGCGTCGAGCTGGGTCAGTCGTCAGGCGGAGCGGGCAAGGGGCAGCGCCTCGGCGCTCTATCTGGTGTTCTACTATCTAGGAGCGAGCCTCGGCAGCCTGTGGCTGGAGCCGTTCTGGCAGCGTGGCGGCTGGTTCGGCGTGGCGATCGGCTCCTGGCTGCTGCTCGGCCTGACGTTCGCCATCGCGCTGTGGCTATGGCGCGGCGAGCGAGGCTTCGAGCGCCTGTCAGCGCTGCGCTAGGCCGCCGGCCTCGTCGCCCCATACCTGCTCCAGGCGGCGTTCGCGCCCGCAGGCCGCCTTGTAGTAGTTGTAGCGCACCGGATTCTTGCGATAGTAGTCCTGGTGATACTCCTCGGCAGGGTAGAAGACCTCGAAGGGGGAGATCTCGGTGGCGATGTCACGCTCGAAGCGCACGGCGAGTTCGTCGCGGGTGGCCTCGGCCAGCTCGCGCTCCGACTCGTTGGCGTAGAAGATCGCGCTGCGATAGGCCTCGCCCACGTCGCAGAACTGACGGTCGACGGCAAATGGATCGATGTTGCGCCAGAACACGTGCAGCAGCGTGGCGTAGTCGACCGCCTCGGGGTCGTACTCCACCAGGACCACCTCGGCATGGCCAGTGTTGCCGGCCACCACCTGCTGGTAGCTGGGGTTCTCGACGTGCCCGCCGCTGAAGCCGGAAGTCGTGGCGGTCACGCCCTCTACCTTGTCGAAGGCCTCCTCGACGCACCAGAAGCAGCCGCCGCCGAACACGGCGGTGGCGGTTTCACCGCTGGCCATGCCCTTCGTCCAGGGCAGCGCCAATAGCACCACGCCAGCCAGGGCCAGGCTTCGTATCCCGATCATGACGGTTCGCCTCTTGTGGTTCGTATCGTTGTGTAAGGTTGGAAGCTGTCAAGCGACTGAGGTTCCGGATAACCTTGTTTAAAGTCACTGCCTCGGGAGCCACCCTGTGACGCGTCGCCGTCTAGCACTCTTGTTCGTACTTCTCTCCCTCGTGGCGCTCTTCTTCCTCAGCGGCGCCAACGAGCTGCTGACCCTGGCCAACCTGCAGGCCGAGCAGGCCCGTTTTCAGGCCTGGCTGGCCGATGATCCGGTCCTGGTCGTGGGTGGCTTCTTCGTACTCTACGTGCTCATGGCCGCGCTGTCGCTGCCCGGGGCAACGCTGCTGACGGTATTGGGCGGGGCGCTGTTCGGGTTCGGTTGGGGGCTGCTGATCATCTCCTTCGCCAGCACCCTGGGCGCCACGCTGGCGGCGCTGATCGCCCGTACCCTGGCCCGGGCGCCGCTGGAGAGGCGCTTTGCTCCGCAGCTCGAGCGCATCAATGCGGGCATTCGGCGTGAGGGCGCCTTCTACCTCTTCACCCTGCGCCTGATTCCGCTGTTTCCCTTCTTCGTCATCAACCTGGTGGTGGGGCTCACCCGCATGCGACTGTGGACCTTCTACTGGGTCAGCCAACTGGGCATGCTGCCGGGTACCGCCGTGTTCGTGAATGCCGGTCGCGAGCTCGGCAATCTGCAGTCGCTCTCCGACATCCTCTCACCCGGGCTGGTCGGCTCGTTCGTGCTGATCGGCCTGTTCCCCTGGCTGGCGCGGGGCCTGGTGGCCGTGCTCAAGCGCCGGCAGCTGGCGCTGCGTCATTCACGTCCGGCTCGCTTCGACTACGACATCGTGGTGATCGGCGGGGGCTCCGCGGGCCTGGTGGCCAGCTATATCGCGGCGGCGGTCAAGGCCAGGGTGGCGCTGGTGGAGCGCGACCGCCTGGGCGGCGACTGCCTGAATACCGGCTGCGTGCCGTCCAAGGCGCTGATTCGTGCGGCGCGGGTTGCGGCGGAGGTGCGCGAGGCCGGCCGCTACGGCATCCAGGCCGGCGAACCCCGGGTCGACTTCGGCGCCGTGATGGCCCACGTGCGGCGTGCCATACGCGACGTGGAGCCTCACGACAGTCGGGAGCGCTACGAGAGCCTCGGGGTCGAGGTGCTGGCGGGGGAGGCGCGGTTTGACGACCCCTGGCGCGTACGGGTCAGCGGGGCCGACGGCGAGCGCGTGCTGACCACGCGGCACGTGATCGTGGCCAGCGGGGCGAGTCCGAAGGTGCCACCGCTGCCCGGCCTCGAGGCCATCGAGGTGCTGACCTCGGACAATCTGTGGCAGCTCGAGACCCTTCCCGAGCGTTTGGTGGTGCTGGGCGGGGGCCCCATCGGCTGTGAGCTGGGACAGAGCTTCGCCCGCCTGGGAAGCCGGGTGAGCCTGGTCGAGATGGGGTCCCAACTGCTGCCGCGGGAGGATATCGATGCCGCCGACCTGCTGCGCCAACGTCTCGTGAGCGAGGGCGTTGAGCCATGGCTCGACACCCGGGCGCTGCGCGTCGTGCCGGGTACGGAAGCCGATAGCGCTCATGTACTGGAGGTGGAGCGTCGCCTCGCTTCGGGTGAGGTCGAAGTGCACCGGCTGCCATTCGATCGCCTGCTGGTGGCGGTGGGGCGCCAGGCCAACGTGAGCGGCCTCGGGCTCGAGGCGCTGGGGGTGGAGACCCGCGCCGATGGCACCCTGGCGGTGGACGAAAGCCTGCAGTCGGTGCTACCCAACGTATGGGCCTGCGGTGACGTGGCCGGGCCGTTCCAGTTGACCCATGCCAGTGCCCACCAGGCCTGGCACGCGACGGTGAATGCGCTGTTCGGTGAGCTCAAGCGCTTTCGGGTCAGCTATCGGGCGCTGCCGGCGGTAACCTATACCGAACCCGAGGTGGCCCGGGTCGGCCTCAGCGAGCGCGAGGCGCGCCGCCAGGGCGTCGAGTTCGAAGTCACGCGCTATTCGCTCGCCGAGCTGGATCGGGCCATTACCGAGGGGCGTACCGAAGGGTTCGTCAAGGTGCTGACGGTGCCGGGCCGGGATCGCATTCTCGGTGCCAGCGTGGTGGGGCAGGGGGCCGGCGAGCTACTGGCCGAGTTCACCCTGGCGATGACCCACGGTATCGGGCTGAACAAGCTGCTGGGCACGGTTCATCCGTATCCCACCTGGTCCGAGGCGGCCAAGGCAACGGCCGGCATATGGAAGAATGCGCACAAGCCCGAGCGGCTGCTGCACTGGCTGGCGCGCTACTTCGCCTGGCGGCGAGGGGAAGGCCGGAGTGCGGTGGCCGAGTCGTCATCGCCAACGTCGTCTGAGAGGAGGAGCAAGGGTGCTTGACCGCTGGACCATGCCGTTGGCGCAGGCCCCGTTGCAGGTCGTGGCAAGAGGGCTGCAGCGCATGAGCGTCCGCCCCGATCAGGTGACGCTGGTGTCGTTCGGCATCGGCATGCTCAGCCTGCCGATGCTGGCGTGGGAGCTCTATCTGGCCGCCCTGGCCGCGATCTTGGTCAATCGAATCGGAGACGGCGTGGATGGCGCCCTGGCACGGCTCACGGGCAAGACGAGCGATGCCGGGGGCTTTCTCGACATCGGCCTCGACTTCGTCTTCTATGCCGCCGTGGTGCTGGGGTTCGCCCTGGCCGATCCAGCGGCCAATGCGCTGGCAGCCGCCTTCCTGCTGTTTGCCTTCATCGGTACCGGAACGTCGTTTCTGGCCTTTGCCATCATGGCTACCCGGTACGGGCTCGAGCGGCCGCACTTTCAGCGCAAGGCGTTCTACTATCTGCATGGCTTGACCGAGGGAACGGAAACCATTCTGGCTTTCGTGCTCTTCTGTCTATGGCCCCAGCATTTCGCTCTGCTGGCCACGCTGTTTGCCGTGGCGTGCCTGATCACCACCGCCACGCGGCTGTGGGGCGGCTACCGGACCTTACGGCGACTCGAAGAGTGATGGTGCTTTCAGAGTGGTGGTACTTGGAGAGTGGCGGTGGGCGCGCTGCGCAGGCCAATGCAAGAGCAGGCGTGGGTAGAAAGACAAAGAGGGCAGCCCGGGGCTGCCCTCTTGGGGATGGTTCGTTCGAACGCGAAGCGCTGCTTCAGTGCTCGACGCCACCTTCGCCATGCACATGACCGTGCTCGATCTCTTCCTGGCTGGCTTCACGTACGTTGGCGATCTCGACGTCGAAGTTGAGCTTCTGGCCGGCCAGCGGGTGATTGCCGTCGACAGTGACGGTATCGCCTTCCACCTTGGTGACGGTGACCATCAGCGGGCCGCCTTGAGTCTGGGCCTGGAACTGCATACCCGGCTCGACGGCCTCGACGCCCTGGAAGGCGTCACGCGGCACTTCCTGCACCAGCTGCGGCTGCACCTCGCCGTAACCCTCCTCGGGGGAGACGGTCACATTGAGTTTTTCGCCAGCTTCACGCCCTTCCAGCTGCTTCTCCAGGCCGGGAATGATGTTGCCGGCGCCGTGGAGATAAGTCAGCGGCTGACGACCTTCCGAGCTGTCCAGCACTTCACCTGCATCGTTGGTCAGGGTGTAGTGAAACGCGACGACTGAATTCTGCGCAATCTGCATTGATGAACCTTTCGGTGAGTGCATGTAGGAACCATGGTAACGCGCGAGGCCGGAGCTGTCAGGGGGGATGCGGTTTTTTCAGCTTTGGCCGGCTCGACCTGAGTTCCGTTCACGCTCTTATGTCGAGTTGCGCGGCATGAGCCTCGCGGCTACCCTAGCGTGACCCAAAATTTCCGTCCCATTTCTATCAACCTTGATTGGAGCCGTGCCCATGACCGAAATCGTGATCTGGCTGATTGCCTTTGCCCTTATTCTGTTCTTCAGCATCAAGCTGTGGGAGGCGACCGTCAGCGCTGCTTTGAACAAGGTGGTGCCTCGTGTCATCAAGAGCGATGACGGCAACCGTTGGGTGTGGAGCGTGGCACTTGCCGTACTGGGGGCCACCACGCTGGTGCGTCCCATCGACATGCTGCTGACCCTGATCGTGATCGCTCTGCTGGGCTTTATCGCCTGGAAGCTGGTGTGTTGGGCTATGGGCCGGGCCAACTTCCACTAATTTCTCATCGAACGCAACGAGCCCGCGGCGATGCCGCGGGCTCGTTGCGTTTTACGTTGAGAAAGGGCGTTAAGAAAGAACCTTGGACTGGCTGTCTCGAGCTGTCAGTAGGGGGCTACGGTGACATTGGCGCCGCTGCCGATCATGCGCACCCGCTGGCCGACCTGGAACGGGCGGTCGGCTTTCTGCACGATCACCACGTTCTGACCGTCGTCGCGGCGGATCTCCATTTCCCAGGCGCGAACACGGTTGGTCGACTCTTCGATGGCGCTACCCGCCACGGCGCCACCGATCACGCCGGCTGCGGTAGCCAGCTGCCGACCGGAACCACCGCCCACCTGACGACCGAGCAGGCCACCGACCACGGCACCACCGCCGGTGCCGATGATCCCGCCCGCGCGGCTGTCGGCCTGAATCTGCACTTGGCGCAGTGCGGTGATGTTGCCGAACGTCACGGTCTGGGAAGTCCCGGCCTGGGTGCCGCGGTAGACATCGCCGCCCATGGTCGAGGTGTTGGCACAGCCGGCCAGGGTCAGCATGCCGAGAGCCAGCACGGGAAGAAGACGCTTCATGTACACCTCCTGAGGGCAAGCCGATGTCACTTTGGGGATCGTCTTTGCCATTGTTTAGAGAAACACTGTTTGCTAACTGGCTAGCTTAGCCATTCATGTTGCATTTGACCATAGCCCAATGCTGCAAGTGCCGCTCACAGCAGCAGAAAAAGGGGTAAATATTGTGCAAGTGCAGGCGGCTCGCCGGATGGCGCAACGAAAAAAGGGAGGCGCGAGGCCTCCCAAGGGTTCCAGTCGTTCTACCGCAGCGCCATGCTCAGCCAAACTGGTTCATGGTGTTGTCCTTGCCGCCGGCCTTGAGTGCCGCCTCGCCGTGGAAGAACTCCTTGTGGTCGTCGCCGATGTTGGAGCCGGCCATGTCCTGATGCTTGACCGTGGCGATGCCCTCGCGGATCTCGCGGCGCTGTACGCCCGCCACGTAGGCCAGCATGCCCTCGGCGCCGAAGTAGCCCTTGGCCAGGTTGTCGGTGGACAGGGCGGCGGTGTGGTAGGTCGGCAGCGTGATCAGGTGGTGGAAGATGCCGGCTTCGCGGGCAGCGTCGCGCTGGAAGTTGCGGGTCCACTCGTCGGCCAGCATGCCAAGCTCGGTGTCGTCGTACTCGGCGCTCATCAGGTTGGCGCGGTCGTAGGCCGAGACATCCTTGCCTTCCTTCTCCCAGGCATCGAATACCTGCTGACGGAAGTTGAGCGTCCAGTTGAAGGAGGGCGAATTGTTGTAGACCAGCTTGGCGTCCGGCACCACTTGGCGGATGCGGTTGACCATGTTGGCAATCTGACCGACGTGGGGCTTCTCGGTCTCGATCCACAGCAGGTCGGCGCCGTTCTGCAGGCTGGTGATACAGTCGAGCACCACGCGGTCTTCACCGGTACCGGGCTTGAACTGATAGAGGCCGGAAGCCAGACGCTTGACCTTGACCAGCTTGCCGTTCTGCTTGATCACCACGTCGCCGTTGTCGATGTCGGAAGCCGAGGTGATTTCGTCGCCATCGAGGAAGCTGTTGTACTGGTCGCCCAGGTCGCCCGGCTCCTTGGTCACGGCGATCTTCTGGGTCAGGCCGGCGCCCAGAGAGTCGGTACGCGCGACGATCACGCCGTCGTCCACGCCCAGCTCGAGGAAGGCGTAGCGCACGGCATTGATCTTGGCCAGGAAGTCTTCGTGGGGCACGGTGACCTTGCCGTCCTGGTGGCCGCACTGCTTCTCGTCGGAGACCTGGTTCTCGAGCTGAATACAGCAGGCGCCCGCTTCGATCATCTGCTTGGCCAGCAGGTAAGTGGCCTCGGCGTTACCAAAACCGGCATCGATGTCGGCAATGATCGGCACCACGTGGGTCTCGTGATTGTCGATCTTGGCGATCAATTCTTCGGCTTTCGCCTTGTCGCCTGCCTTCTGGGCTTCTTCCAGGTCGCGGAACAGGTGGTTCAGTTCCCAGGCATCGGCTTGACGCAGGAAGGTATAGAGTTCTTCGATCAGGCTCGAAACGGAGGTCTTCTCGTGCATGGACTGGTCGGGCAGCGGGCCGAACTCGGAGCGCAGGGCGGCGACCATCCAGCCGGAGAGGTAGAGGTAGCGACGCTTGGTGGTGCCGAAGTGCTTCTTGATCGAAATCAGCTTCTGCTGGCCGATGAAACCGTGCCAGCAGCCCAGCGACTGGGTGTACTGGGAGCTGTCGGCATCGTAGGCGGCCATGTCTTCGCGCATGATCTTGGCAGTGTACTTGGCAATGTCCAGACCGGTCTTGAAGCGGTTCTGGGCACGCATGCGGGCGGCATTCTCGGGGCTGATGCTGGCCCACTTGCCTTGCTGGGCTTCACGCAGTTGAGCCAGTGCCTTGATGTCGTCTTTGTATGACATGTTGCCATCCTTCCGATCTGAGGTGGGGTCTTCGGCGTCGATTGCCATGCGGCGGCGCTCGCTGCCTCGTCAGTTGGCGGCATTCGACCGGGCTGTCCGGCCTATGCTGCACCTGCGAAGTCATGTCAGAGTCAACCAGAACGTCCTGCTTGTCTCTACGGCGTTGGTCGAACTCAGCTGAACGTTAAGACGCTTACTGTTTTCGACACATTGCAAACGTTATCGAACGATCGTTTTAACTTCGCCTTGGTATCACTATGCCGCATGAAGACTGAGCTTCACAATCATCACTTGGGGGCAGGGAGGGTTGTAGTTCGACTACAAGAGCATGGCTTTACGCCTGAATCCTGTAGTCGAATTTCGCCTTTTCCAATGTGGAGGAGGGGGTTTAGTCGATCAGGGAAAGGCGCATGTTGCGGTGCGGTATGCCGGCGTCGAGGAAAACTTCGCCATAGGCTGTGAAGCCGAGGTTTTCATAGAAGGCGAGGGCGTGAGTCTGGGCGGCCAGTTCGACCTGGGGGTGGCCCAGGCGGCGGGCCGAGGCGATGGCGGCCTGCATCAGCGCCGCGCCGATACCCAGGCCGCGCGCCTCGCGTAGCACGGCGACCCGGCCGATGTGGCCGTCGGGCAGCAGCCGGGCGGTGCCCAACGGCGAGGCGTCGTGCAGCGCGAGGAAGTGGCGGCACTCGTCGTCGCGCCCGTCCCACTCCTCTTCGCGGGGCACCTGCTGCTCCTCGATGAATACGATACGACGGATTTCGCCGGCGACATCGCCAAGCTCGGCCCAACTGCCTTCGCGAATCTCGATCCGCTCCTTCACGTTAGCACTCCTTTTCCGCTTGCTTTCACTTTCCGCTTGCTTTCACTTTCCGCTTGCTTTCACTCTTCCTCGGCCCAGGTCAGGCTGCCGGCATCGTACAGGGCGGCGAGTAGCTCGGCGGCGCCCTCATGGGCCAGCAGTTCCGCATTCAGGGGCTCGTCGCTGGCCACGGCGCGTGCCAGCGGCAGCGCACAGGCGATGCCGTCGCCGTCGGCGAACAGGGTGGCGGTGTCGTCATCCAGGGCGCGCCAGGCGAAGCGTGAGCCGGGACTTCGTAGCAGCTCCTCGCCTTCCTGTAGTAGAGCGACAAGCTCATCGACGTCCGTCGGGGTGTCGCTGGGTACCAGTTGGTCGACGTACTTGGGCTGGGTCATTACCCGGCCGAACCATTGGGCTAGCTGGCGCGGATCGTCCAGGGTGGCGAGGATCAGCCGGCGCATGCGCTCGAGTGCGGCATCGTCGAGCTCCGCCGGGTCGGAGGGTGGGGGCATGCCGGCATCGGCGTAGCGCAGCGAGGGCGGCAGCCCTTCGCCGATGAAGTCGGCGAAGGAGGTGACCGCCTCGTCCGCCGAGGGCGCGCGAAAGCCTACCGAGTAGGTCATGCAGTCGTCGGACTGGCTGACGCCGTGGTGCGCCCAGCCCGGCGGCAGATAGAGCATGTCGCCGGGCTCCAGCACCCAGTCGTCGCCCGGTTCCACCGTGAAGCTCTCGAGAATGCGCAGGTCGATGCCAGAGATGATCGGCGCGTCGTCGGGCACCCTGCCGCCCAGCTGCCAGCGTCGCCGACCCAGGCCCTGGAGCAGAAATACATCGTACTGGTCGACATGGGGGCCGACGCTGCCGCCCGGCGGAGCATAGCTGATCATGATGTCGTCGAGCCGCCAGCGCGGCAGGAAGTCGAAGTGCTCGAGCAGTTCGGCCACTTCGGGCACGTAGTGATCCACCGCTTGTACCAGCAGAGTCCAGTCGCGCTCGGGCAGCTCGCCGAACACGGCCTCCTCGAAGGGGCCGTGGCTGACCTGCCAGGGGCCGTCGGGGCCGTCCTCTTCCACCAGCCGGGCCTCGACGCCCTCTTCGCAGGCGAGCCCGGCCAGTTCGTCGGGGTCCAGGGGGCTTTCGAAGTCGACAAAGGCACCGCGGATCAGCAGCGGCTTGCGCTGCCAGTAATCGCGCAGGAACTCGGCGGCGGTGAGGCCGCCCAGCAGGCTGAGAGGGGCGTCGCTTGGCATGGTGTCTCGCTATCCGGCAGATGGCACGAAGAGCCGCAGGGCGCCATGGGCGACCCTGCGGTAAAGCGTCATGGTAGCGTATTGCGTTGTGTGAGGCTCAGCGGTTGGCGCCGGGCACCCACAGCACATCGCGCTCGCCGTTGCCGTTGGCCCGCCGCGCGAGGATGAACAGCAGATCGGAGAGGCGGTTGAGGTAGCGCAGCACCTCGGGATTGACCGGCTGCTCCGTCATCAGCGCCGTGACCGCACGCTCGGCGCGGCGGGTCACGGTGCGGGCCAGGTGCAGGTGGGCGGCAAGCGGCGTACCGCCCGGCAGGATGAACGAGCGCAGGGTGGCGAGCTCGGCGTTGTAGGCGTCGATGCGCGCTTCCAGATACTCGACCTGGCCAGCCGTGACCCGCAACGGCGGGCACGGCGGATTCTCCTGCTCCGGCGTGCACAGATCGGCGCCGACGTCGAACAGGTCGTTCTGCACCCGGCTCAGCACCTCGGCGAGCTCGCCTTCGGCGTGGAGCTGGGCCAGGCCGAGGGTGGCGTTGGTCTCATCCACCGTGCCGAAGGCTTCCACGCGCAGGTCGTGCTTGGCCACGCGGGTGCCGTCGCCGAGGCCGGTGTCGCCCTTGTCGCCGGTACGGGTGTAGATCTTGGTCAGCTTGACCATGGCGCCTCCTGTGCGTTGCCGGCCGGCTCACAGCCGGCGGGCCTGGGCCTCGGCGTTGCCGATGTAGTTGGCTGGCGTCAGCGCCTTGAGCTCGGTCTTCACCTCGGCCGGCAGTTCCAGCGTGTCGATGAAGGCGGCAAAGCCGGCCTGGTCGATGCGCTTGCCGCGGGTCAGCTCCTTGAGCTTTTCGTAGGGCTTCTCGATGCCGTAGCGACGCATCACCGTCTGGATCGGCTCGGCGAGCACCTCCCAACTGGCGTCGAGATCCTCGGCCAGGCGCGCCGGGTTGGCCTCGAGCTTGCCGATGCCCTTGAGCGCCGCTTCATAGGCGATCAGGCCGTAAGCCAGGCCGACGCCCAGGTTACGCAGCACGGTGGAGTCGGTGAGGTCGCGCTGCCAGCGGGAGATGGGCAGCTTCTGCGCCAGATGGCCGAGCACCGCATTGGCCAGGCCCAGGTTGCCCTCGGAGTTCTCGAAGTCGATGGGGTTGACCTTGTGCGGCATGGTCGAGGAGCCGATCTCGCCCTCGACGGTCTTCTGCTTGAAGTAGCCCAATGAAATGTAGCCCCACACGTCGCGGTCGAAGTCGATCAGCACGGTGTTGAAGCGGCACACGGCGTCGAACAGCTCGGCGATGTAGTCGTGGGGTTCGATCTGGGTGGTGTAGGGGTTGAAGGTCAGCCCCAGGCCCTCGACGAAAGTGCGCGCGTTGGCCTCCCAGTCCACGTCCGGATAGGTGGCCAGGTGAGCGTTGTAGTTGCCCACCGCACCGTTGATCTTGCCGAGGATCTCGACGTTCTCGATCTGGGCGAGCTGGCGACGCAGGCGATAGGCGACGTTGGCCATCTCCTTGCCCAGGGTGGTGGGGCTGGCTGTCTGGCCATGGGTGCGCGAGAGCATCGGCAGGGCGGCGTGCGCATGGGCCAGCTTGGCGATCTCGTCGGCGACCCGTTGCATCACCGGCAGCAGTGTCTTCAGGCCGTCGGCAAGCATCACGCCGTAGGAGAGATTGTTGATGTCCTCGCTGGTGCAGGCGAAGTGCACGAACTCGGTGATGGCGTGCAGCTCCGGCTGCTCGACGATCTTCTCCTTGATGAAGTACTCCACCGCCTTGACGTCGTGGTTGGTGGTGCGCTCGATCTCCTTGATGCGCTCGGCGTCGGCCAGCGAGAAGTCGCGAATCATGGCTTCGAGAAAGGCGGTGGCCTCGGCTGAGAGCGGCGGTACCTCGACGATACCGCCCTGCTCGGCGAGGCGCTGCAGCCAACGAATCTCGACGATCACGCGGGCGCGGATCAGGCCGAACTCGCTGAAGTGTTCACGCAGGCTCTCGGCCTTGTTGCCGTAGCGGCCGTCGACGGGAGAGAGGGCGGTAAGAGCGGTGAGGGGCAGGGAAGCGGCTTGCATGGTCATGGTCCGGTACGTGTAGGAAAAGGGGTCAGCTCAGCTGGTCCAGGGCGTTCTTGAGGGCGCCGCGCTGGAGTACGAGCCTCCAGCGGCGGCCGCCCTGCTGGTGCCAGAGCAGGGCGAAGCGGATGCCGGCGAGCAAAATGGCGCGTACCCGTTCGGGCATCATGCGGCTTTGCAGCATCGAGGGGTCGCCCTGTACCACGATGCGGGTCTTCAGGGTCGAGAGCGTCTCCTGATAGGCCTCACCGAGGCTGGCGACGACGTTCTCGTGGGTGGCGCCGAAGTGCTCGGCCTGGCCCTGGATACGGCTGAGGTGCTGGCCGAGGGTGCTCATCATGGCGTTGTCGCTGCGCAGCTTGCTCATCAGCAGCAGTAGCGAGAAGCCGTAGCGCAGCACCACCGGATTGGCCTGACGGCGCCCGACCACGGCTTCGAGCACCTCGAGCCCGCGGCGCAGGTTGTTGGGGTGACCGCCGTAGATCGCCTCGAAGCTTTCCGGGTCGGTGTCCAGCGTAGCGCGAATCAGGGTTTCCCAGGGGCGCGGCTCGACCTGTCCGGTGCGGGCCAGCTCGTCGACCAGACTGGCGGCCTGGAACACGCCGGCCAGTGCCAGCGCCTGGCGCGCGGCGGGGGTGTCGGGAGCGCGATGAATGGGAGTGGTGTTCATGCGCCGGTCTCCTCGGCATTCCAGATGTCGCGAATCACGCCGCCGCCCAGACAGATCTCGCCGTCGTAGAGCACCAGCGACTGACCGGGCGTGACGGCACGCTGGGGATCGATGAAGCGCACCTCGACGCCGCCATCCGGGAGCGTGCGCATGTGGCACGGCACGTCGCTCTGGCGGTAGCGGGTCTTGGCGGTAAGGCGGCCCTCGGCGGCGGGGGGCTCGCCGGCTACCCAGTCCATCGCCTCGGTGGCCAGCGAATCGGTATACAGCAGCGGATGGTGCTTGCCCTGCACCGCGACCAGCACGTTGCGTTCGAGATCCTTGCCTGCCACGTACCAGGGCGCCTCGGGGTGGTTGGCCAGCCCGCCGATGCCGAGCCCCTGGCGCTGGCCCAGGGTGTAGTACATCAGTCCCATGTGCTCGCCGATGACTTCGCCCTCGGGCGTCTCGATCACGCCCGGCTGGGCCGGCAGGTACTGCTGCAGGAAGTCGCGGAAACGCCGCTCGCCGATGAAGCAGATACCGGTGGAATCCTTCTTGCGTGCGGTGGCCAGGCCGTGGCGCTCGGCAATGGCGCGTACCTCGGGCTTCTCCAGTTCGCCCACCGGGAACAGCGTGCGGGCGATGGCGGCCTCCGGCACGGCGTGCAGGAAGTAGCTTTGGTCCTTGTTGGGGTCGATGCCCTTGAGCAGCCGCGGCCGACCGCGGCGCACACCGCCACGAACATAGTGGCCGGTGGCGATCTTCTCGGCGCCGAGCATCTCGGCGTACTCGAGGAACACCTTGAACTTGATCTCGCGGTTGCACAGGATGTCCGGGTTCGGCGTGCGTCCGGCCTTGTATTCGGCCAGGAAGTGCTCGAAGACGTTGTCCCAGTACTCGGCGGCAAAGTTGGCCGTATGCAGCTTGATGCCGAGCTTTTCGCACACGGCCTGGGCGTCCGCCAGGTCGGCCTTGGCGGTACAGTACTCGGTGCCGTCGTCCTCGTCCCAGTTCTTCATAAACAGGCCTTCGACCTGATAACCCTGCTCCAGCAGCAGCAGGGCGGAAACGGAGGAGTCGACGCCGCCGGACATGCCGACGATCACCTTGCCTGAGGTGGCGGTCATGGGCGCTCTCGGGTTGAGTGGGTCGCAAATGGGCGGGGATTATACCCTACATATTGTAGTGTCTTCATCCTGGCGCACGGATGACGCTTTTACGTGTCGGTGCATTTCCAGCTAATTGACCGGCCGGCCAGTTAGCGCTATCTTCGGCACATGAATCGAAAAACCCAGACCCGCGATCCCGAACTGACCCGCGCCCGCATCCTCGAGGCGGCGGAAGCGCTGTTCGTCGAGAAGGGCTTTTCCGCCGTCAAGCTCAGTGAGCTGGCACGTGCGGCCGAGGTGACCAAGAGCTTGATCCACCACCACTTCGGCAGCAAGGAGCAGCTGTGGGAGGCGGTCAAGAACCGCGCCTTCGAGCGCTACTTCACCGCCCAGATGGCCATGCTGGAGGAAGCCGGCGAGCCGGATGCCGCGCTGCTGCGCCGCTCGGTGGAAGCCTATTTCCATTTTCTGCGCGACAACCCCGGCGTGGTGAGGCTATTCGCCTGGACCCACCTGGAGGGGGATAGCCATTGCGGTGAGCTGGACAACCAACTCGTCGGGGCAGGGGCCGAGTGGGTGCGGCAGACCCAACTGCGCGGCCTGCTGCGGGCCGACATCAACCCCACGCATGTCATCGCCGTCTTCGTGATGACCTGTACCCAGTGGTTCGAGGCCAAGTGCCATCATCAGCACTGGCCGGGCATGGGCTCCGACGAGGCGTTCCTGGAAGATTTCCTGAAGATATTCATGGAAGGCGTAACGCCGCGAGAGTGAGTGTTTTTTTACGCAAATAACTGACCGGTCGGCCAGTTCATGGGTGGGCCAATCAACACGGTTCGATGGCAACCCGGTTTGAAGGCAATACCGTTCGATGGAGGGAAGAGCGATGGGGAGGGTGATGCGTGCAAGCCTTGCGGCTTCGCTGATGCTAACGGCAGCTCTGCTGGCGGGCTGCGACGCGGCACCGGCGCAGGTCGAGCGTGTCGAGGCGCCGCTGCCCAGCGTGCGCAGTGAAGCGGTGCAGTTGGTGCCGGACGAGGTGAGGTATCGCTTTCCCGGCGTGGTGCGAGCCAGCGAACGTGCGGCCCCGGCCTTTCTGCATGGCGGTGTGCTGCGCGAGCGCCACGTGGTACGGGGGCAGCGGGTCGAGCAGGGGGAGCCGCTGGCCACGCTGCACAACCCGGCCATGGCACCGGCGTTCGCCGCGGCCGAGGCGCGGGTGCGTGAGCTGGACGCCAGCCTGAGCCGGCTGGGGCGCGACGTGGAGCGTGCCCGCACCCTGCGTGAGCGCAATCTCAGCGCCGAAGAGGAGCTGGACCGGCTGCGCTCGGAGCACGAGGCCCTGGCCCAGGCCCGCGAGCAGGCGCTGGCACAGCGCGACGAGGCCCAGGCGCAGCTCGAGGAGCTGACGCTGCGCGCACCTTTCGCCGCCGAGGTGACCGACCTTGACGCCGAGCCCGGTGACTTCGTTACGGCTGGCCAGCCGATCATGCGTCTGGCCGGGATAGCCGAGCGTGAGGTTGAGATCCGCGTGCCGGCGAACCTTGCCACTCGTCTCGAACCCGGACAGATGGCAAGCGTCGTACCGACGTTCGGCGCCCAGCGTATCGCCGGGGAGGTCGTCCATGTCGGGAGGGCGGGAGAGAGCATGGCGCCGGTCATCGTTGCGATTCCCGTCCAGAATGCCCCGGCGCTGGGCGAGCCGGTGCGGGTCCAGCTCGAGATCGCCGCCCGTGCGGCTACGCGGGTGCCGCTGGCGGCGGTGGTCGATCCCGCCGGCAGCGCGCCTTACGTGCTGGCGTTGAACGACGACGACACGATTCGACGCGCTTCCGTAACGCCGGGGCGTCTGGCCGGCGGTTGGGTGTCGGTGAACGGCGAGGGGTTGGCGCCGGGAGACCGGGTGGTGACGGCGGGGCAAGGGCGCCTGGAAGAGGGCATGCGGGTGAGGGTGTTGCCATGAGCTGGATGCTCGCCTCGCTGCGCTACAAACGCTTGATCCTGACCGTCACGCTGCTGTTAGCGCTACTGGGCCTGGCAGCCTGGGTGGCGATGGACCGTCAGGAGGACCCCTTCTTTCCCTATCGCTTCGGCCAGGTGCTGGTGCCCTATCCCGGCGCGGAGCCGGAACAGGTGGAGCGGCTGGTGCTCAACCCTCTCGAAGAGGAGCTGGCCCAGGTCGAGGAGGTCAACGACATCATCGGTACCGCGCGTCTCGGCGTGGCCCACGTCACCATCGAGATGCACGAGCACGTTTACGACACCGATGCCGCCTGGGAGCAGGTGCGTATCGCCGTGAATCGGGCCAGGCGGCAGTTCCCCGATGGCGTGGGCGAGGCGGAGATCAGCGACCGCGATTCCGATACTCACGGCATCGTGCTGGCGGTGACCGGCTCGGACGATCTGCTCGAGCTACGCGAGGCGGCCAAGCGACTGCGCCGCGACCTGTTCCGGCTCAAGGAGGTTTCTCGCATCGACCTGCTCGCCGACCCGGGTCAGCAGGTGGTGGTGGGCTGGGACGATACGCTGGCCGAGATGACCGGACTGGACGCCCGGGCGCTCGGCGACCAGCTCGCCGCGCGCAACCTGACCTCTCCCGGTGGCACGCTGGAGATGGCGGGGCGCTCCCTGGTGCTCGATCCGCTCACCGAGTTCGGTTCGCTGGAGGAGCTGGCCGCCACCCCGATTCGCACCCGGCAGGGCGACCTGGTGCCGCTCGGCGAACTCACCGACGTCAGCCTGGCACCCCAGGAGCCCGCCACCGCTCGCATGTGGCACGACGGGCGCCCGGCGGTGGCGCTGGGGGTGGTGCTCGCCAACGACCGCGGCAACGCCGTTCGCTTCGGCAAACAGCTGCGCGCGCTGGTGGATGAGCTGCGTCCCGCCTACGCTCCGCTCGCCATCGAGGAGACCTTCTACCAGCCGCACTGGGTCGAGCGACGCCTGGCGGAGCTGGGCTTCTCGCTGCTGCTGGGGGTCGCCATTCTCGGCGTGCTGCTGTTCCTGGTCATGGGGCTGCGGCTGGGACTCGCGGTGATGGTGATCGTGCCGCTGGTGACCTTCTCCGCCCTGGCCCTGTACGCCATGGGCGGCGGCGTGCTGCATCAGATCGCCGTGGCCGGCATGGTGATCGCGCTGGGCATGCTGGTGGACAACGCCATCGTGATGGTCGAGAACATCCAGTACCACCGCGACCAGGGGCGTTCGGCCATGCAGGCCGTGACCCGCTCGGTGCGGGAGCTGGCCACGCCCTTGCTGGCGGCGACCGGCACCACCCTGGCCGCTTTCGTGCCGCTGCTGCTTTCCGGCGGCAACACCGCCGACTTCACCCGTGCCATACCCATCATGGTGATGCTGACCCTGGCGGTGAGCTACGTCTATGCCGTGTTCGTCACCCCGGTGTTCGCCGCCGGTATCCTCAAGCCCCGGCTGGCGGCACGCCGTGAGCGGCTGCAGGCCATCGGCCAGCGTGTCGGTCGGGTCGCCGTGCGCTGGCCGCTGGCGGTGCTGGCAGGGGCGGGCGTTCTGCTGGTGGCTGCCATCGCCATGCTGCCGCTGCTCGACCACGACTTCTTCCCCGACACCGACCGCAACCAGCTCATCGTCGACCTCAATTTCCCCGAGGGCACCCACCTCGACTACACCGCCTATCAGGCCGAGGTGCTGGCCGCCGAGCTGGCCGCGCGTCCGGCGATGCAGGCAGTGCACCGTTTCGCCGGCTTCAGCGGTCCGCGCTTCTACTACAACCTGGTCGAGCAGCCGCGCCAGTCGCACCTGGCGCGGCTGGTGGTGGAGGCCGACAGTGCCGACGACCTGCCCGCGTTGATGACCTGGGTGCGAGCCGTGGCGCCGGAGTGGCTGCCCGAGGCCGAGGTGGTGGCACGCCGGCTGGGGCAGGGACCGCCGCTGGAAGCGCCGGTGGAGATTCGTGTATTCGCTGAGGACCGCGCCGCCCTGGCCGACGCCGCTGGTGCGATTCTCAGTGTGGTGCGGGCGGCAGAGGGCGCCCGGGATGCGCGGCATCGCCTGGGTGAGGGGCTGGCCACTCTGCGGGTCGAGACCGACGATGCCCGCGCCGCCGAGTACGGCCTCTCGCGACACGACGTGGCCATGGCCCTGGCCGGTGCCAGTCGCGGCATCGAGGTCAGCGCCTGGCGTGCCGGACGCGACCCGGCCCCGCTGCTGGTGCGTGCGCCGGAGGGTGAGCGTTTCTCCCTCGAGGGGCTCGAGGGGCTGCGTCTGACCGCGGCCGACGGGCGTTCGCTGCCGCTGGGGGAGATCGCCAACCTGACGCCCGCCTGGCGCCCGGCGGTGATCCAGCATCGCGGCCTGCAGCGCATGACGTCGGTACTGGCGGAGGTGGCGGATGGCTGGACCTACGATGGCGTATTGGGCGACATCCTGCCGCGCCTGGAGGCGCTCGAGCTACCGCCCGGAGTCAGCTACAGCGTCGGCGGTGCAGCGGAGTCCGCCGGCGATGCCAATACCGCGCTGTTCCAGACGCTGCCGTTCGGCGGCCTGTTGCTGGTGGTCTTCCTGCTCGCCCAGTTCAACTCCTTCCGCCAGCTGTTCATCGTGCTGACCACGCTGCCGCTGGCGATCATCGGCGTGGTGCCGGGGCTGTGGCTGACCGGCCAGCCGTTCGGCTTCACCGCCATTCTCGGCGTGGTGGCGCTGGTCGGCATCGTGGTCAACAACGCCATCGTGCTGATCGACCTGATGAACGCCAACCGGCGCCAGGGCGAGTCGGTGAGCGAGGCCGTGATCGCGGCCGTCGCCCGGCGTACGCGACCGGTGCTGCTCACCACCGCCACCACCGTGGCCGGCCTGGTGCCGCTGACCCTGACGCAATCGACGCTGTGGCCGCCGATGGCCTGGGCGATCATCTCCGGGCTGGTGGCCTCGACGCTGCTGACGCTGCTGGTGATCCCGGCGCTGTATCGGCTGCTGATGAGGGATTAGATCTCGTGTACCACATCCATGGGATAGAAGCGTGCGGCCAAGGCATCGCGAATGCGGCGCAGCACCAGGGGGCTGCGCATGCGCCCCAGGCGTTCGAGCTCCTCGACCTCGTCGAGGGTCAGCCAGTGCACGGCGACGATGGCGGGGTCGAGCGGGTTACCCAGGTGGGCCAGGGCCATGCCAAAAAAGCCGTGACTGTGGAAGGTTTCGCCGTTCGGCGTCTGGTAGACGTAGAGACCGAGATAGTCGGTGATGCCCACCTGCCAGGCGGTCTCCTCGCGCAGTTCGCGCAGGGCGGCTTCTTTCAGTCTCTCTCCGGGCTCCAGATGGCCGGCGGGCTGATTGAACAGGGTGACCTTGCTGCCTCGGGGGGCCTCTTCCACCATCAGAAAACGACCGGCGCGCTCCACGACGGTAGCCACGGTGACGTTTGGTTGCCAGCGGCTCATCGTTGTTCTCCTCTGCCTTTGCGGTGCGGCGGTCTTCGGGTCGTGTTGCGCGGGGCGTGCAGGGTCTCGCGGCGCCACTCACCCGGTGCCAGTCCGTCCAGGCGCCAGGGGCCGATGGCCACGCGCACCAGGCGCAGGGTGGGGTGGCCGACATGGGCGGTCATGCGCCTGACCTGGCGGTTGCGGCCTTCGCTGATGGTCAGCTCCAGCCAGGTCGTCAACGGATGCCGCTTCGGATCCAGCGGCGGCGTGCGCTCCGCCAGGCCGCTGTGGGCCAGTCGCCGGACCTTGGCTGGACGGGTCATGCCGTCGCTGAGCGCGACACCTTGACGCAGCGCGTCCAGTGCCGACTCGTCGGGGCTGCCTTCCACCTGCACGCGATAGGTCTTGGGCTGCTTGTGGCTCGGGTCGCTGATGCGCTGGATCAGCGCACCATCGTCGGTCAACAGCAGCAATCCTTCTGAATCATAGTCCAGCCGTCCTGCAGCGTAGACGCCCGGCACCTTGATGATGTCCGCCAGTGTCGCACGCGGTGCTTCCCCCTTACCGCGGCGATCGGTGAACTGGGAGAGCATGCGGTAGGGCTTGTGCAGGAGATAGATGGCGCTCATGGGGCAAAGCTTACCGGCAAGCGGGACGGGATGGGAGGGGGAAACGCGTCAGCCTTATTGACCATACGCCGAGGCGAACGGGCTGATATAATGCGCACGCTCGCCGGGAGCGCCCTCGTCGTTACGGGCCTGCCGTGACTCCGCCACCGGGTCGATGCCAAGCGCATCCCCCGCCAGATGAGAACCGTAGGTGGAGCACCCAGGGACCCCGTTTCAGGCATCGTGAGTGCGCGCAACCGTTCCAGTTATTTGCCACCGCAGCGACCAGAGAGATCAAAGCCACCATGTCAAAAACGCCGAAGATTATCTATACGTTCACCGACGAAGCGCCTGCGCTGGCGACCCATTCGCTGTTGCCGATCATCGACGCTTACACCGACGCCGCGGGTATCGAGGTGGAAACCCGGGACATCTCCCTGGCGGCTCGGATTCTCTCCCAGTTCCCCGATTACCTGACCGCCGAGCAGCGCGTCGAGGACCACCTCGCCGAACTGGGCGCTCTGGCCAAGACGCCGGAAGCCAACATCATCAAGCTGCCCAACATCAGTGCCTCCATGCCGCAGCTCAGGGCAGCGATCAAGGAGCTACAGGGGCAGGGTTACAAGCTGCCGGAATATCCGGACGAGCCGAAGAACGACGAAGAGAAAGAGATCAAGGCGCGTTACGACAAGGTCAAGGGCAGTGCCGTCAACCCGGTGCTGCGCGAGGGTAACTCCGACCGCCGCGCACCCAAGGCGGTCAAGGAGTACGCCCGCAAGTATCCGCACTCCATGGGTGAGTGGAGCCAGGCTTCGCGCACTCACGTATCGCACATGCACGGCGGCGACTTCTACCACGGCGAGAAGTCGATGACGTTGGATCGCGCCCGCAACGTGAAGATGGAGCTGATCACCAAGAGCGGCGAGTCGCTGGTGCTCAAGCCCAAGGTCGCGCTGCTCGAAGGCGAGATCATCGACAGCATGTTCATGAGCAAGAAGGCGCTGTGCGAATTCTACGAGCGTGAGATCGAGGACGCGCGCAAGACCGGTGTGATGTTCTCCCTGCACGTCAAGGCCACGATGATGAAGGTCTCGCACCCGATCGTCTTCGGCCACTGCGTCAAGATCTTCTACAAGGATGCCTTCGAGAAGCACGGCGCGCTGTTCGATGAGCTGGGTGTCGACGTCAACAACGGCATGGTGAACCTCTACGACAAGCTCGACACCCTGCCCGAATCCCAGCGTGAGGAGGTCATCCGCGACCTGCACGCCTGCCACGACCAGCGTCCTGAGCTGGCCATGGTGGACTCGGCCCGTGGCATCACCAACTTCCACTCGCCCAGCGACGTGATCGTCGACGCTTCGATGCCCGCCATGATCCGCGCCGGCGGCCAGATGTACGGCGCCGATGGCCGCATGAAGGACGTCAAGGCGGTGATCCCGGAGTCCACCTTCGCCCGCATTTATCAGGAGATGATCAACTTCTGCAAATGGCATGGCGCCTTCGACCCGGCCACCATGGGCACCGTGCCCAACGTCGGCCTGATGGCGCAGAAGGCGGAGGAATACGGCTCCCACGACAAGACCTTCGAGGTGCCGGCGGACGGCGTCGCCAACATCACCGACCTGGAGACCGGCGAGGTGCTGCTGTCCCAGAACGTTGAAAAGGGCGATATCTGGCGGATGTGTCAGGTCAAGGACGAGCCGATCCGCGACTGGGTCAAGCTGGCCGTGGAGCGCTGCCGCGATTCCGGCATGCCGGCGGTGTTCTGGCTCGACCCCTACCGCCCGCACGAGAACGAGCTGATCAAGAAGGTGAAGACCTACCTCGAGGATCACGACACCAGCGGTCTCGACATCCAGATCATGTCCCAGGTTCGGGCCATGCGCTATACCCTGGAACGCGTTATCCGTGGCCTCGACACCATCTCGGTGACCGGCAACATCCTGCGTGACTATCTCACCGACCTGTTCCCGATCATGGAGCTGGGCACCAGCGCCAAGATGCTCTCCATCGTGCCGCTGATGGCCGGTGGCGGCATGTTCGAGACCGGCGCCGGCGGCTCGGCACCCAAGCACGTGCAGCAGCTGCTCGAGGAAAACCACCTGCGCTGGGACAGCCTCGGCGAGTTCCTCGCGCTGACCGCCTCCCTGGAGCATCTCGCCAAGCGCTTCGGCAACGATCGCGCCGCGCTGCTGGCGGATGCGCTGGACAAGGCCACCGGTCAGTTCCTCGAGAACGACAAGTCGCCCTCGCGCAAGGTTGGTGAGCTGGACAACCGGGGTAGCCATTTCTACCTGGCCCTGTACTGGGCCCAGGCCCTGGCCGCCCAGGACCAGGACGCCAACCTCAAGGCGCTGTTCGGCCGCCTGGCCGAGACCCTGCAAGCCAACGAAGCGACCATTCTCGACGAGCTGAATGGCGTGCAGGGCCAGCCGGTCGATATCGGCGGCTACTACCATGCCGACGCTGAGCTGGCTCGCGCGGCCATGCGTCCGAGCAAGACCTTGAACGAGGCCCTGGCGCTGGTGGCCAAGGGCTGATGTCGCGCTAGCACCTTCAGGCGCTGACCATCGACCCCCATCCGCCCACCGGCGGGTGGGGGTCCTTAGGTCATATGGGCCGGTCAGGGTGGACGATGCTATACTCCGCGCTCCACTGAACATACCAGACAGGGGAGTTCTCATGGGGTATCAGAAAATTGTCGTCCCTGAAGGCGGCGAGAAGATTACCGTCAACGCCGACAACACCCTGAACGTACCGAACAATCCGATCATCCCGTTCATCGAGGGTGATGGCATTGGCGTCGACGTCACACCGGCGATGAAGATTGCCATCGACGCTGCCGTGCAGAAGGCCTACAACGGCGAGCGTAAGATCCACTGGATGGAAGTCTACGCCGGCGAGAAGGCCACCCAGGTCTACGACGCCGATACCTGGCTGCCGGAAGAGACCCTGGAGGCCGTCCAGGAGTACGTCGTCTCCATCAAGGGTCCGCTGACCACGCCCGTGGGCGGTGGCATCCGCTCGCTGAACGTGGCCCTGCGTCAGAAGCTCGATCTCTACGTCTGCCTGCGTCCGGTGCGCTGGTTCGAAGGCGTGCCGAGCCCGGTGAAGAAGCCTGCCGACGTCGACATGGTGATCTTCCGCGAGAACTCCGAGGACATCTACGCCGGCATCGAGTGGAAGGCCGGCACCCCGGAAGCCGACAAGGTGATCAAGTTCTTGCGCGAGGAGATGGGTGTCACCAACATTCGTTTCCCCGAGAACTGCGGCATCGGCGTCAAGCCGGTCTCCGAGGAAGGTACCAAGCGTCTGGTGCGTCAGGCTCTGCAGTACACCGTGGACAACGACCGTGAGTCGCTGACCCTGGTGCACAAGGGCAACATCATGAAGTTCACCGAGGGCTCCTTCAAGGACTGGGGCTACGAGGTCGCCAAGCAGGAGTTCGGTGCCGAGCTGCTCGACGGCGGTCCGTGGATGCAGTTCAAGAACCCCAAGACCGGCAAGAACATCGTGGTCAAGGACGTCATCGCCGACGCCATGCTGCAGCAGATCCTGCTGCGTCCGGCCGAGTACGACGTCATCGCCACCCTGAACCTCAACGGTGACTACCTCTCCGACGCCCTGGCGGCGGAAGTGGGCGGTATCGGCATTGCGCCGGGTGCCAATCTGGCCGACGCCGTGGCCATGTTCGAGGCCACGCACGGCACCGCGCCGAAGTACGCCGGTCAGGACAAGGTCAACCCCGGTTCGGTGATTCTCTCTGCCGAGATGATGCTGCGCCACATGGGCTGGGTCGAGGCTGCCGACCTGGTGCTCAAGGGCATGGAGAAGGCCATTGCCAAGGGCGAGGTCACCTATGACTTCCATCGCCTGATGGACAATGCCAAGCTGCTCAAGTGCTCCGAGTTCGGTCAGGCGGTTGCGGACAACATGTAAGCGGCTCGTCGACCCACCGGGCCCCCGTCCGCCTGGCGGACGGGGGCCTTTTACGTATCAAGCTGAACCCTGCCGGTCTGTTCTCGTCTAACCTGAGATGCCAGATGACCGGCTTGTCGAGATGGTGTGTGGCTTTTATGTTCGAGATTGAAGACCCGAGCGCATGGGAGTCGGTCGGTGTCGTGGCAGGCATGACGCGACCGCCGCGTCCCGAAGAACAGGATGACGGCGATCTCGCCGTGCAGCCTGCCGACCCCGAGGTGGCGCGCCCGCCGATGTATAAGGTGGTGCTGCACAACGACGACTACACCCCCATGGAGTTCGTGGTGGAGGTGCTGCAGAGCTTCTTCCACATGGACAGCGAGACCGCCGTGCAGGTGATGCTCACGGTGCATACCCAAGGCAAGGCGACCTGCGGCATATTTACCCGCGACATCGCGGAAACCAAAAGTCATCAGGTCAATCAATATGCAAGAGAGTGTCAGCATCCGTTGCTCAGCGACATCGAGGCGACGGACTGACGACTCCCGGCCTGCTCGAGACGGGACAGGAATGGCAGTCGTTGAGTGAAGAGACTTGCAACGGCAGCGTTTGTGCCCGATGTTGAAGGTGCCGGACCACGAAAGATCCGATGCAAGCCCTAAGCGGCGAGAAGGGGACTGCCATGCTGAGCAAAGAACTTGAACTGACCCTGAACACGGCATTTACCGTGGCCCGCTCCAAGCGGCACGAGTTCATGACCGTGGAGCACCTGCTGCTGGCGCTGCTCGACAATGCCTCAGCGGCAGACGTGCTGCGAGCCTGTGGGGCCAACCTCGACAAGTTGCGGTCCGACCTGCAGGATTTCATCAATTCCACCACTCCGCTGATTCCCGAGGATCAGAGCGACCGCGAGACCCAGCCGACCCTGGGTTTTCAACGCGTGCTGCAGCGTGCCGTGTTCCACGTGCAGTCCTCCGGCAAGAGCGAAGTGACCGGGGCCAACGTACTGGTGGCCATCTTCTCCGAGCAGGAGAGCCAGGCGGTCTACTTCCTCAAGCAGCAAAACGTGGCCCGGGTCGATGCGGTGAATTACATCGCCCACGGAATTTCCAAGGTGGCGGGACACGGCCAGAATCCTTCGTCGTCGCCCAGCGATAGCGAAGAGGCCGAAGAGGGCGGCGGCGAGACCAGCGCCAACCCGCTGACCGGCTACGCCACCAACCTCAACGAGCAGGCGCGGATGGGCAAGATCGATCCGCTCATCGGGCGTGAGCACGAGCTCGAGCGGGTGATCCAGATCCTTGCCCGCCGGCGCAAGAACAACCCGCTGCTGGTGGGCGAGGCCGGCGTGGGCAAGACCGCCATCGCCGAGGGTCTGGCCAAGCGCATCGTCGAAGAGGACGTGCCCGAGGTCATCGGCGATGCCGTGGTCTACGCCCTCGACATGGGTGCTTTGCTGGCCGGCACCAAGTATCGCGGCGATTTCGAGAAGCGTCTGAAGAGCCTGTTGGCGGAGCTCAAGAAGCAGCCCAACTCGATCCTCTTCATCGACGAGATCCACACCGTGATCGGTGCCGGAGCGGCTTCCGGCGGCGTGATGGATGCCTCGAACCTGCTCAAGCCTCTGCTCTCCTCGGGTGAGCTGCGCTGTATCGGCTCCACCACCTTCCAGGAGTTCCGCGGCATCTTCGAGAAGGATCGGGCGCTGGCACGTCGTTTCCAGAAGGTCGACGTCATGGCCCCCTCGGTGGACGACACCATCCGCATCCTCAAGGGGCTGCGCTCGCGCTTCGAGGAGCACCATCGCCTCAAGTACACCGACGCGGCACTGGAGAGCGCGGCGCGCTTGGCGGATCGCTACATCAACGATCGCCATCTGCCCGACAAGGCCATCGACGTGATCGACGAGGCCGGTGCGCATCAGCGCCTGCTGCCGCCGGAGGTGCGGGTCGATACCATCGACGTGGACCAGGTCGAGGCCGTAGTGGCGTCGATCGCGCGGATTCCGCCCAAGAGTGTGTCCAGCTCCGACCGCAAGCTGCTCGAGAACCTGGACCGCGACCTGAAGATGCTGGTGTTCGGTCAGGACGAGGCCATCGACAGCCTCTCTGCCGCCATCAAACTGTCGCGGGCCGGTCTCAAGTCCCCCGACAAGCCGGTGGGCAGCTTCCTCTTCGCCGGCCCCACCGGGGTGGGCAAGACCGAAGTGGCGCGTCAATTGTCACGCATCATGGGCATCGAGCTGGTGCGTTTCGACATGTCGGAGTACATGGAGCGCCACACCGTGTCGCGGCTGATCGGTGCCCCCCCGGGCTACGTCGGCTACGACCAGGGCGGGTTGCTTACCGAGGCGATCACCAAGCAGCCGCACTGCGTGCTGTTGCTCGACGAGATCGAGAAGGCGCACCCGGAGGTCTTCAACCTGCTGCTGCAGGTAATGGACCACGGCCGGCTCACCGACAACAACGGGCGCGAGGCGGACTTCCGCCATGTGATCGTGATCATGACCTCGAATGCCGGTGCCGAGCAGCAGGCTCGCCGCTCCATCGGCTTCCAGAGCCAGGATCACTCCACCGATGCCATGGAGGTGATTCGCAAGACCTTCTCGCCGGAGTTCCGTAACCGCCTGGACGGCATCATCCAGTTCCACTCTCTGCCCACCTCGGTGGTGCGCAGCGTGGTGGACAAGTTCCTGGTGGAGCTGCAGGCGCAGCTCGACGAGAAGCGGGTACAGCTGGATGTGGACATCGCCGCCCGAGACTGGCTGGCCGAGAAGGGCTACGACCCCAGCATGGGCGCAAGGCCCATGGCGAGGCTGATCCAGGAGAAACTCAAGAAGCCGTTGGCGGAGCTGATCCTGTTCGGGGAGCTATCCGAGCACGGGGGAGTGGTTCACGTCACGGTGGAGGATGGTGAGTTGCATCTCTCCACGGAGTCGGAAATGGCCGACGCGCCCTGAGCCCAGGGTGGTTTCGACCTCGCACAGCGCCCTGTCTCCGGACGGGGCGTTGTCGTGTCGAGGGCGGCGTCGCTGCCAGGCGCCCGCGTTCGCTCAGCGTGAGCGATAGACGATGCGGCCCTTGGTCAGGTCGTAGGGGGTCAGTTCGACCTTGACCTTGTCGCCGGTGAGAATGCGGATGTAGTTCTTGCGCATCTTGCCCGAGATGTGGGCGGTCACGACGTGGCCGTTTTCCAGCTCGACGCGAAAGGTGGTGTTGGGAAGGGTATCGACGACGACGCCTTCCATTTCGATATGGTCTTCACGTGCCATATAGGCGGTTCCTCGCTGATGACGATGTATGCATGACTTCGTATGCCATGAGCCCCAGGCGCCATGGCTACCGTACGACAGGGCGCCGAGCGCACCGATGAACGGCGCGCCCGTCCCTAGGATAGCGCGATATTGTGCCGCAAGCCGGGCGTCAAGGCAAAGCGGGCCGTGTCAGGGTGAGGACGAAGTGGGTAACAGGCGCCGCCAGTGCCGCCCTTCCAGTGCTTCCAGCGGGCGGTAGGCCTCTTTGTAGGCCATCTTGCGGCATTGGCGAATCCAGTAGCCCAGATAGACGTGGGGCAGCCCCTCGCGGTAGGCCAGATTCAACAGGCTCAGTACGGCGAAGGTCCCGAGCGAACGCCGGTCGTAGTCCGGGTCCGGGTCGAAGAAGGTGTAGATGGCGGAGAGGCCGTGCTCCAGGCGGTCGAAGGCCGACACGGCGATCAAGCGTCCATCCTGGCGGAACTCGAGCAGCCGCGAGTAGGGCTCGTCGAGGGTCAGGAAGGTGCGGTACTGCTCGCGACTGGGGGGGAACATGTCGCCATCCCAGTGGCGTACCTGGATGTAGCGCTCGTAGAGCGCGTAGTGCTCTACGTCGAACAGCGCCGGTCGCTCGACCAGCGACAAGTCCCCGTTGCGCCTGGCGACCCGCCGCTGGCTGCGGCTGGGCTGGAAGTCGTCGACCGGTATGCGCACCGAGACGCAGGCGCTGCAGCCCTCGCAGTGAGGGCGGTAGAGGTGCCGTCCGCTGCGACGAAAGCCGAGCAGGGCCAGCGAGTCGTAGATGCCCTGCCCATGCGACTCCTGGGGATCGAGGAACAGGGTCGTGGCTTCGTGTCCTTCCAGATAGCTGCAGGCGTGCGGTACGGTCAGGAAGAAGCGCAGATCCCTTATCGGATGACGAGGCGCATTGCTGCTCACGGGGGTCGCCTCCTTAAGTGAGTGCCGTCAGGGGTTCGACGCGGGATGAGTCATCGGGTAGCCCCCAGCAGGGCAGGGGATATTGGCTATCCTTATGTTCCGACGTCGCCAGACATGATTCAAGATAGTTGATGAACTCGGTGCGAGCGATGTCGCGTGCGCCCAGGCTGGCGAGGTGGCGGGTATGCATCTGGCAGTCGATCAGGCGCCCGCCGCCCGCGCGCATGGCGCGTACCAGATGCACGAGGGCGATCTTGGAGGCATCGTTGGCCCGCGAGAACATCGACTCGCCGAAGAATACCGGTCCCATGGCCACGCCGTAGAGACCGCCGACCAGCTCGGCTCCGCGCCACACCTCTACCGAGCGGGCATAGCCGAGGCGATGCAGCGTCACGTAGGCGGCATGCATTTCCTCGGTGATCCAGGTGCCCGGCTGACCTTGGCGGGGCTCGGCGCAGGCTCTGACGATGGCCGCGAAGGCGCGATCGAAGGTGACCCGAAGGCCGCCGTTGCGTAGCCGCTTGTCCAGGCTGCGAGCGATGCGCAGTTCGTCGAGGAACAGCACCATGCGCGGGTTCGGGCACCACCACAGGATGGGTTGGTCATCGCTGTACCAGGGAAAGATGCCGTGCCGGTAGGCCGCCAACAGCCACTCGGGCGTGAGTTCGCCGCCCGCTGCCAGCAAGCCTTCCGGGTCACGCAACGCGTGCGAAACGGGAGGAAAACGCACGGGACGCGCGGGAAGCCAGGACAGCATCGAATGGCGCTCCTCGTCAGCAGGAATACCTCTAGTCTGACGCCGCAGCCGATTTGGCTCAAGCGACCTGCGTGACCACTGTGCCGAGGCCTGTACTCCCGGTATGATGGCGGCTGAATTCAATCTGCTTCGTGCAAGTCGAGAAAGGCACCGTTGCCGTAACGGTGCGAGGGGGTTGGCGAGTTGAGTGCAAAGGAAAGAGGCGTGCCGCGGCGCGCAACGGAGGAGAGCCCCCAGCAGCCGACCACACGCCTGGCAATTCACCTGCAGGGCGTGGCCCGGGAAGGGGCAATCATTCTTCTGCTGGCTGCCTGCGTGTTTCTGCTGCTGGCGCTGTTCAGCTATCAGGGCACCGACCCCGGCTGGTCGCGTCGCGGCCCGGAAACCGAGGTTGGTAACTGGATGGGGCCTTTCGGTGCCTGGCTGGCCGACGTGCTGTATTCCTTGTTCGGCGCCAGTGCGCTGTGGTGGCCCGGCATGCTGGGCTTTGCCGGCTGGTGGCTGATTCGCCATCGCCGCGTGCAGATCGAATGGGACGCCACGGCCGTTGCCGTTCGCCTGGGCGGCCTGGTGCTGCTGCTGCTGGGCACCACCACGCTGGGGGCGCTGCATTTCTACAGCCCGAACAGCGTGCTGCCCTATGCCTCGGGCGGCATCCTGGGCGAGGGGCTGGTAGGCGCTCTGGTGCCGTTGGTCGACTCGGGTGGCACCGGCCTGCTGGCGGTGGCGGCCATGCTGTGTGGCTTCCCGCTCTTCACCGGGCTCTCCTGGCTGGCCGTCATGGATGAGCTCGGCTATCGCTTCCTGCGCCTGTGGCGCTGGGCGGCTTCTCCGTTCGGTTTGGTGCGCGAGCGGCATGAACCGCACTGGCGCGAGGGCGATGACCAGGAGCAGAACGAGACGGAACACGACGCTGAGGCAGCAGCCGAGCCGGCGCCGCGGCGTTGGCGGTTTTGGCAGCGGCGTCGCGGCGGAGCCGATGCCGAGGTGCCTTCGCTGCGTGAACCGGGGCTCGAGCCCACCTTCGGTGACGACGGCGATACCGATATTCCCTGGGAAGTGCCCGAGCGTACGCCTTCGGCGAAGCGGCCGGATGCCGCCTATACGGCCCGTCGTGACGACGTGGCCGCCGGGGCGCGGCCTGCTGCTGCCTCTGTGGCTGCCGCCGGCGCTACGATGGCGGCGGCACCGGGTGCGGCTGTCGCCGGGCCGCTTGCCGCCGCTGCGCTCAAGGCCAGCCGCGACGACGAACCGCTGCCTACCGCCGCCATGCCGCTACGCGCCACCGATGACGTTCAGACGCCGGCAGCCAAGGCTACCTCTCCCGGCTTCCAGCCACCCGATCCCGAGACGGTGTCGTCCACGGCGGAGCCCGCAGCCCCCGAGCCTGCTGCACCGCGTGGGGAAGTGCGGCGTGAGGAAGCACGGCGCGAGCCAGGGCTCGGCGATCTGCAGCCCGAAGAGTCGACCGATGCTTACGAGCCGCGGCTGAACTGGAACGACGTCGGTGGCGACGACTTCGAAGACGATGGCGATCTCGACGAGGCGAATGCGGACGAGGCCATGCCGCCTCAGACGGCCAGCGCTGCGCAACGCCCCACTGCCTATACCGATCAGGCCGAGGGTCTGCGGGCCTGGCGTGAGTCGGCCGGCCGGTCGGCTGCCACCGATGAGCCCTCATTGACGTTCATCGATGACGAGGAAGAAAACGAGAGCGAAGACGAGAGCGAAAGTGGCGGCAGAGTCGCCACCGCCGAACAGGCACGTGCCGCGGCAGCGGAGCCCGATGGCCCCACGCTCTGGACGGTGGAGCATCTGCAGAGCCAGCGGCCCACCCTCGACGACATGCCGGAGCCGGACGGCGAGCTGCCCAGCCTGCGCCTGCTCACGCCGCCGGAGCCGCATCAGCAGAACTACACCGAGCAGCAACTGGCCGACATGGCCGAACTGCTCGAGACCCGCCTGCGCGAATACGGCGTCAAGGCCGAGGTGGTGCACACCTGGCCGGGGCCGGTGATCACCCGCTTCGAGATCAAGCCCGCCGCCGGGGTGAAGGTGTCGAAGATCAGCAACCTGGCCAAGGATCTGGCGCGCTCGCTGATGGTCAAGAGCGTGCGCGTGGTGGAGGTCATCCCCGGGCGACCCACGGTGGGCATCGAGATTCCCAATCCGCACCGGGCGATGATCCGTCTGCGCGAAGTGATCGACTCCGACCGCTACCAGCAGGAGGCTTCGGCACTGACCCTGGCGCTGGGCCAGGACATCGGTGGTGGCCCGGTGGTGGCCAACCTGGGCAAGATGCCTCACCTGCTGGTGGCCGGTACCACCGGCTCGGGCAAGTCGGTGGGCGTCAACGCCATGCTCATCTCGATGCTGCTCAAGGCCACACCGGACGAGCTGCGCCTGATCATGGTCGACCCCAAGATGCTGGAGCTTTCCGTCTACGACGGCATCCCGCATCTGCTGGCCCCAGTGGTCACCGACATGAAGGAGGCCGCCAACGCGCTGCGCTGGTGCGTGGCCGAGATGGAGCGGCGCTACAAGCTGATGGCGGCCATGGGCGTGCGCAACATCGCCGGCTTCAACGGCAAGCTCGACGAGGCCGGGCGTGCCGGCGCCCAGGTGGCCGACCCGCTGTGGGAGCCGCAGCCGTGGGAGATGCACGAAGCCCCACCGGTACTGGAGAAACTGCCCTACATCGTGGTGGTGATCGACGAATTCGCCGACATGTTCATGATCGTCGGCAAGAAGGTCGAAGAGCTGATCGCGCGTCTGGCGCAGAAGGCGCGGGCCGCCGGTATCCACCTGATACTGGCCACCCAGCGCCCCTCGGTTGACGTGGTGACCGGTCTGATCAAGGCCAACATCCCCACCCGCATGGCCTTCCAGGTGTCGTCCAAGGTCGATTCGCGCACCATTCTCGATCAGGGGGGCGCCGAGAATCTGCTGGGCCATGGCGACATGCTCTACCTGCCGGCGGGTTCGGGGCTGCCGACCCGGGTGCACGGGGCCTTCGTCGATGACGACGAGGTGCATCGGGTGGTGGAGGACTGGAAACGTCGCGGCGAGCCGGAATACGTCGACGAGATCCTCTCCGGCGGCGTCTCGGCCGACGCCCTGACCGGGCTCGAGGCCGATATGGGCGAGGGTGGCGGCGATGCCGAGCAGGATGCCCTCTACGACGAAGCGGTACAGTTCGTCACCGAGAGTCGCCGCGCCTCCATCTCGGCGGTGCAGCGGCGCTTCAAGATCGGCTACAACCGCGCGGCGCGCCTGGTGGAAGCCATGGAGGCGGCCGGCGTGGTCTCCTCGATGGGCACCAACGGCGGTCGTGAAGTGCTGGCGCCGCCGCCAGTGGGCAATTGATCGCCGTCGGCGACAGGCGACAACCATGCATCAATCATGAAAGTGCCGGCGGGCAATGCAACCCGCCGGCACGTAGCGGGTCCGAGTGACAGGATCCATTCAGGACCCGCCCAGGGAGAGAGACGATGAGTGTGAAGAAGACCCTAACTGCACTGGCCCTTACCCTCGTCATGCCGGCAGCCGCCTTGGCCAGCGAAGGTGCCGACCGGCTGACCAGTCTGTTGGAGCCACTGGAAACCCTCGAGGCGCGCTTCGAGCAGTTGATCCTCGACGGCAGTGGGGAGCGTCTGCAGCAGGCCAACGGCCAGATGTGGCTGTCGCGTCCCGGCAAGTTCCGCTGGGAGGTCGCGGCGCCCTATCAGCAGGAGGTGATCTCCGACGGCAGCGAGGTCTATCTCTACGATCCCGATCTGGAGCAGGTCACCGTACAGGCGCTCGACCAGCGGGTCACCCACACCCCGGCGCTGCTGCTGTCGGGTAGCGCCCGCGAGCTGACCGATAGCTACGAGGTCACACGCCATCAGGAGGGCGGTGGCGAGAGCTTCCGGCTGGTGCCGAGATCGCCGGACACCCTGTTCGAAGAGCTGCAGATGACCTTCCGCGGCGAGCAGCTGGCGGCCCTGCAGATGATCGACAGCACCGGCCAGGAGACCGTCATTGAGTTCAGCGACGTGCGCACCAACCACGCCATCGACGAGCGTCGCTTCGCGTTCCAGATCCCCGAAGGGGCCGACGTGATCCGCGACACTCACTGATCCTCGTTATCCACGGATAGTTCAAGCAGAACGCAAAGCGCCGCCCTTGAGGCGGCGCTTTCGTTAGGGAAACACTGCACAAATGGCTGCGCGAGCGAATCGCTGCGTTGCGCGGTGCGCGGAATCCTCACATATACCCCATATGCTCCGGTTCCTGTGCTCCGTGCGCCTAGCGCTTCATCTCGCTCGCCGATTTATTCAGCGTTTCCTTAGCTGGCGTCTTTCCGGCTCGCCTTGCTACTCGCCTGCGTTTCCGTCGGCCCGGGCATCCAGCTCGGCGCGCCAGGCCATCAGCTGGGCGTAGCGCTTCTCCTGGCCGTGTTCGCTGGGCTGATAGAAGGCCTCTCGCGGTACTTCCTCGGGCCAACAGTCATGCTGGCTGCCCGCCGGGTAGCCTTCCGGCTCGTTGTGGGCGTAGCGGTAGCCGTGGCCATGGCCCAGCGACTCCATCAGCTTGGTCGGGGCGTTGCGCAGGTAGGTGGGCACCTCCAGCCGCGGCTGAGCCGCCGTGAAGGCCTTGGCACGCTTCCAGGCCTGGTCGATGGCGTTGCTCTTGGGCGCGATGGAGAGGTGAATGGCGGCATGGGCGATGGCGCGCTGGCCCTCGTAGTCGCCCAGGCGCAGGTAGGCGTCCCAGGCTGCCATGACCAGCGGCAGCGCGCGAGGGTCGGCATTGCCAACGTCCTCCGAGGCAATCGCCGCCAGGCGGCGAACCACGTCGAGCGGGTCGCCGCCGCCCTGGATGAAGCGGGCGATGTAAAGCAGGGCGGCGTCCTGGCGCGATGAGCGCACTGACTTGTGGATCGCCGAGAGCAGGTCGTAGTAGTGGTCGCCCTGCTTGTCGAAGGCGCTGGCCTGGTGACCGAGCGCGGCATTCAGGGCCTCGCGGGGCAGGCGCTCGCCATCGCCCTCGACGACAGTGAAGTCGCAGGCGGTCTCCAGCATGCCCAGGGCGCGACGGGCGTCGCCGGCCGCGGCGCGGGCCAGCATGCCGAGCACTTCGTCATCCACGGCGATGCGGCGCTGGCCCAGGCCGCGCTCGTCGTCGTTCAGGGCGCGTCGCATCACTTCCATGAGCTCTTCTTCGTCGAGCGCAGTGAGCACATGCACGCGGGCCCGGGAGAGCAGGGCAGAGTTGACCTCGAACGAGGGGTTCTCGGTGGTGGCGCCGATCAACGTGAGCAGACCCGCCTCCACATGGGGCAGCAGGGCGTCCTGCTGGCTCTTGTTGAGCCGATGGATCTCGTCGAGGAAGAGCAGCGTGGGGCGGCCCTGGCCTTGCATGGCGCGCGCGCGATCAACGGCGGCGCGAATCTCCTTCACGCCCGCCATCACCGCGGAGAGTCGCTCCAGGTGGGCGCCGGAGTGTTCGGCAAGGATCTCGGCCAGGGTGGTCTTGCCGGTGCCGGGCGGCCCCCACAAGATCATCGAGCGCACGATGCCCGCCTCGGCCATGCGTCGCAGCGGCTTGCCTGGACCCACCAAGGCCTGCTGGCCCACGTAATCGTCGAGGCGGCGCGGGCGCATGCGATAGGCCAGGGGGGCGGAATCGTCAGACGCCTTACCGAAAAGGTCCATGGCATACTCCTTGGTGCTTGCAAATTCGACCTTGGGCGATGTGCGGGATCGGCATAAAGGGTCTAGGGTGATACAGCATCCCGCTTTTGCCCCGTGTCTCGTTGGCGACAAGACCGTATCTCGACGGCGACGAGACTGAACCTGCTCCTGTCCCGCGACTCCAACACTATACGCTCATCGTTAGAGGAGGCCTCGACATGCCCATGCTGACCCAACTGCGTCAGGATCATGCCAATATGGCGCGCATGTTGCACGTCCTTCAGCTCAAACAGAAGTCCCTCGCTGACGGAGAACGGCCCAACTTCAAGCTGGTCCGCGAAGTCGTCGATTACATTCTCGACTACATGGAAGAGTTCACCGTTCCCCTCGAACGCGTCTGCTCGGAGAGGCTTCAGGCCCTGGCGCCCGAAACCCAGGAATTGACCGAGCGGTTGTCCAGCGACTATCAGGCCTTGCGCAAGCGCCTGAATCAGCTATCCGGCGACATCGACATGATCCTGATGGATGCGGTCATCCCCATGGACCGATTTGCCGACGATCTCAAGGCCTACCTCGACGCGCACCGTGCCTATCTGCGCGATGAGCGCGAACTGCTGTTCCCGCTGATTCGCGAATACTTCAACGATCGCGACCTGGAGCTACTGGCCCAGGCGCTGCCGGAAGGCGCGGCGGCCAAGTTGGGGCGGCTGCAGGAAGCCTATCCGGAGCTATACGCCGAGCTGCGCGAGACCGCGGAACCGGCAGCCTGACGTCAGGCGGCGAAACGGGGGCTTCAGCTCGTTCGGCATGCTGCTAGAATAGAGCCCTTTGCAGCAGCCGAGCGATTTCAATGCGCCTCGTTTCGCCATGTCTGGCCCGATACTGATCTTCGATTCCGGCGTCGGCGGCCTGTCGGTCGTACCGTCATTGCGGCACCACCTGCCTGGTGCCGCCTTGGTCTATGCCTGCGACAACGCCATGTTGCCCTACGGCATCCGCCCCGATGCGTGGCTGGTGGAGCGCATCCTGGCCGTGTGCAAGGCCGCCGTGGCTGCGAGCGAATGCTCCGTCCTGGTCGTTGCCTGCAACACGGCCAGCACCCTGGCGCTGGATGCGCTGCGCGAACATCTGTCGGTTCCGGTGGTGGGGACCGTGCCGGCGATCAAACCCGCCGCTGCCCAGAGTCGCAGCCGGCACATCGGCTTGCTGGCCACCAGCGCTACCGTGGCGCGTCCCTATACCGACCGGTTGATCGAGACCTTTGCCGCCGACTGTCGTGTCACTCGGGTCGCCGCCGACCCGATGGTACGTGAGGTGGAGCGATTCCTGGCCGGCGATGAGCCGGACCAGGCGGTCATCGATGCCGTGACCGCCCCCCTGTGGGAAGCGCCCGATCTCGATACCGTCGTGCTCGGCTGCACTCACTTTCCGCTGCTCGCCGAGCGCATCGTGGCCGCCGCCCCCAGGCCGGTCCAACTGGTCGACTCCGGTGAGGCCATCGCCCGGCGTACCGCCCAGGTGGTGCAGGAGCTCGAGATCGCGAGCGGACGCGACGAGAGCCTGGCGACGGCGCCGGATGCCCGTCTGGCCCGTGCCGTGGCCACTTTCGGTTTCGACGAGCCGCGCCTGCTCATCGTCGGCTGACCCAATATTTTCTTTCCACCCTGCACACGTCAGGAGATGCCGTGTCCATTCCCGTTGTCGACCCCGAACGCTACGACCAGCAGCTGGCGACCAAGCGTGAGCGCATCAGCCGGCAGTTCGAGCGCTTTTCGCCGCCCCCGCTGGAGGTCTTTGCCTCGCCGCCGAGCCACTATCGGCAGCGCTGCGAATTCCGTCTGTGGCACGAGGGTGACGATCTCTTCTTTGCCATGTTCGAGGTCGACCCGGACGATCCCAAGCACAAGCGGGTGATTCGCCTGGACGACTATCCCGTCGCCAGCGGACGCATCAACGAGCTGATGCCTCGCCTGCGCGAGGCGCTGCTGGCTAGCGACGTGCTGCGCAGGCGACTGTTCCAGGTCGAGTTCCTGACCACGCTTTCCGGCGAGGCGCTGGTGACCCTCATCTACCATCGCCCGCTGGACGAGGCTTGGGAGAGTGAGGCACGACAACTGCAGCAGGCGCTCGACATCCTTATCATCGGTCGCTCGCGCAAGCAGCGCCTGGTGCTCGAGCGCGACCATGTCTGGGAGCGACTGGAGGTGGAAGGGCGCACCTTCCACTATCAGCAGGTGGAGAACAGCTTCACCCAGCCTAACGCCGAGGTCAGCCGGGCCATGCTGACCTGGGCCCGGGACGTGACCCGGGGCAGCCAGTCGAGCGATCTGGTCGAGCTCTACTGCGGCAACGGTAACTTCACCGTGGCCCTGGCCGAGAACTTCCGCCGTGTGCTGGCCACCGAGATTTCGCGCACCTCCGTTGCCAGCGCGCAGCAGAACCTGGCGGCCAATGGCATCGACAACGCTGCGGTGGGGCGCATGTCGGCGGAAGAGTTCGCTGCTGCGCTGAAGGGCGAGAAGGGCGGCCGACGTGTGACCGAAATGGCGCTGGAAGCGTATGACTTTTCCACCGTGCTGGTGGATCCTCCGCGTGCCGGCCTCGACAAGGCAAGCTGCCGGCAACTGAGCGAATATTCGCGAGTCGTCTATATTTCATGCAACCCGGATACGTTGGAGCAGAACCTGGAGTCGCTGAGCCGCACGCATCGGATTGCCCGTTTCGCACTGTTCGATCAGTTCCCCTGGACCCATCACTGTGAATGCGGTGTGCTGCTGGAAAGAAACGTCGCTTGAGCCCTTGGTCCTGAAGAGTCTCGGGTTGTCAAGTAGCAAAACGTTAGGTCTCGATGCACAAGCGACATGCACCATGAGAAGGCTGGCAAGTCGATAGGGTGTGGCGCAGGGCTGAAGTAAGCTTCCCGACACGTGGCCGTGAGCCACGCCGATTCTTTCCCAGGGCCGACATGCGGCCCCAGGCAGCCGAGGTGAGGGATGCAATACGAGACGATCGAAGTGGGCCGGCAGGAGATTCTCAAGCAGCTGCGCGAGCGCCTGGATAGCCGACTCGAGAAGGCGCGGGCCGAAGAGGTGGAAGCGTTCGCCCGTCATTTTTACGCCACCGTGCCGCTCGAGGATCTGGCCGACCGCCGCCTGGACGACCTCTACGGCGCCACGCTGTCGGTTTGGCACTACATTCAGCACTTCGATCACGCCTCGCCCAAGGTGCGCGTCTTCAACCCCGATTTCGAGGAGCACGGCTGGCAGTCCTCCCACACCTTCGTTGCCGTGCTGCACGAGGATATGCCGTTTCTGGTCGACTCGGTGCGCATCGAGCTCAACCGGCGGGCGCTCACCGTACATGCGATCCACAACGCCGTGCTGGCGGTGGAGCGCAACTCGAGCCACAACCTGGTGCGGGTCGGTTCACCGCGGGATGCCGATGCCCCCGAGCAGCGCGAATCGCTGATCGCCATCGAGATCGACCGCCACTCCAACCCCGAGGTGCTGGCCGACATCGAGGAGTCGCTGCGCGAGGTGCTGCGCGACGTGCGGATTGCCGTGGGCGACTACGACACCATGCACGAGCGCGCCCTGAAGGCAGTCGCCGAGCTCAAGGCCGGCCGTCCCGAGCAGATCGAGCCGGGCGACCACGAAGAGGCAATTGCTTTTCTCGAGTGGCTGGTGCGCGACAACTTCACCTTTCTGGGCTACGACGCCTTTACCATCGAGTCGGACGCCGACGGTGACCGCCTGGTCAAGGAGCAGGGCAGCGAACTCGGCGTGTTCCGTCTGGACCTGCCGCGCTATCAGGAGCGTATCCGCACCGAGCTGGGGATCGAGGGCAACCGTTTCGTGCTCGTGCCGCAACTGCTCTCCTTTGCCAAGAGTTCGCACCACGCCCGGGTGCATCGCCCCACCTATCCCGATTACGTCTCCATCGATCGCTATGATGAGCAGGGCCGTGTGATCGGCGAGCATCGCTTCCTTGGCCTGTTCACCGCCAGCGTCTACAACGAGTCGCCGCGCAACATTCCGCTGCTGAGGCGCAAGCTCAAGGCGGTGATGGAGATCGCCGGATTCAACCCCAAGGGGCACAACGGCAAGCAGCTGCTGCAGATCCTCGAGGTCTACCCCCGCGACGACCTGTTCCAGATCGATACCCAGGAACTGGCTCACACTGCGCTGGGCATTCTCGACATTCGCGAACGACGTCGCGTGCGCCTGTTCATCCGCACCGACCACTCCGGGCGCTTCCACTCCTGCCTGGTGTTCGTGCCGCGTGACGTGTTCTCCACCGATCTGCGGGTGCGTATCCAGAACCTGCTGTGCGAAGAACTCGACGCCACCTTCGGTGACTTCAACACCTATCTCTCGGAATCGATCCTGGCGCGTATCCAGTTCATCCTGCGCTTCCGTGGCGATGCCCCCCGTGAGGTCAACCTCAAGCGGCTCGAGGCCAAGGTGGCACAGCTGGCGCGCAGCTGGCGCGACGAGCTGCACGAGGCGCTGGTCGAAGGCTTCGGTGAGGAGCAGGCCAACCGGCTGATGGATCGCTTCCGCGACGCTTTCCCGGCCAGCTATCGCGACGACTTCGGTTCGCGCACGGCGGTGTTCGACCTGCAGCACCTGGCCGATCTCGATGCCGGCGAGCCGCTGGCGCTGACCCTCTATCGTCTGGTGGAGGAGGAGGGCAGCGGCGTCAATCTCAAGCTGTTTCAGCGCGATCGCACCATTCCGCTCTCCGACGTGCTGCCGGTGATGGAGAACCTGGGGCTGCGCGTGATCGGCGAGCGGCCCTACGAGATCGTCACTCCCGAAGTGCGCTACTGGCTGCACGACTTCGACCTCGAACATCACACCAGCACCGAGGTCAGCCTGCAGAAGATGCGTGAGCCCTTCATCGAGGCATTCAAGCGCATCTGGGTCGGCGAGGCCGAGAACGACGCTTTCAACCGCCTGGTGATCGCCGCCAACCTGGACTGGCGGGAAGTGGCCATGCTGCGGGCGTATGCCCGTTATCTGAAGCAGATCCGCTTCGGCATGTCGCAGGACTACATCGCCTCCGCGCTGACCAACTATCCCGAGATCACTCGTGAGCTGGTCGCGCTGTTCAAGCTGCGCTTCGACCCCGCGGAGCGTCCCGGCGAGGATGAGGTAGAGGCCTGCATCGAGCGACTCAACCGCCACCTCGATGGCGTGGCCAGTCTCAATGACGACCAGTTGCTGCGCCGCTTCATGGAGATGATCCAGGCCACCCTGCGCACCAACTACTATCAGCGCACCGCCGACGGTGGCTTCAAGGACTACATCGCCTACAAGCTGGATCCCAAGCACATCACCGGCATGCCCAAGCCGCGCCCGGTCTTCGAGATCTTCGTCTGTTCACCGCGGGTCGAGGGCGTCCACCTGCGCGGCGGCAAGGTTGCCCGCGGCGGGTTGCGCTGGTCGGATCGTCACGAGGACTTCCGCACCGAGGTGCTGGGGCTGGTCAAGGCGCAGCAGGTGAAGAACGCCGTCATCGTGCCGGTGGGGGCCAAGGGCGGCTTCGTTTGCAAGCGCCTGCCCGAGGGTGGCGATCGTGACGCCCTCCAGCAGGAGGGCATCGCCTGCTACAAGACCTTCATCCGGGCCCTGCTCGACGTGACCGACAATCTGGTCGGCGGCGAGGTGGTACCGCCCAAAGACGTAGTGCGTCACGACGATGACGACGCCTACCTGGTGGTGGCGGCCGACAAGGGCACGGCGACCTTCTCCGACATCGCCAACGAGATTTCCGTCGAGTACGGCCACTGGCTGGGCGACGCCTTCGCCTCGGGCGGGGCCAACGGTTACGACCACAAGAAGATGGGCATCACCGCTCGCGGTGCCTGGGAGTCGGTGAAGCGCCACTTCCGCAGCCTGGGGCTGAACACCCAGGAAGAGGAGTTCAGCGTGGTCGGCATCGGCGACATGGGCGGCGACGTGTTCGGCAACGGCATGCTGCTCTCCGACAAGATCCGCCTGGTAGGCGCCTTCAACCATCTGCACATCTTCGTCGACCCGAATCCCGATGCGGCGGCCACCTTCGCCGAGCGCAAGCGCCTGTTCGAGCTGCCGCGCTCCAGCTGGGAGGATTTCGACGCCTCGCTGATCTCGGAGGGCGGCGGCGTGTTCAAGCGCAGCGCCAAGTCGATCGCCATGACGCCGCAGATGAAGGAGGCCTTCGGCATTGCCGAGGACCGTCTCTCGCCCAATGACTTCATCCGCGCCATGCTCAAGTCGCAGGTCGACCTGCTGTGGAACGGCGGGATCGGCACCTACGTCAAGGGCAGCGCCGAGACCGACGCCATGGTCGGCGACAAGGCCAACGATGCGCTGCGCATCAACGGCGGCGAACTCAACTGCCGGGTGGTGGGCGAGGGCGGCAACCTGGGCCTGACCCAGCGTGGCCGCATGGAGGCCGCCGCCAAGGGCGTGCTGGTCAATACCGACTTCATCGACAATGCCGGCGGGGTCAACTGCTCCGACCATGAGGTAAACATCAAGATCCTCATCGACGAGGTGGTCAAGCGCGGCGACATGACCGACAAGCAGCGTAACCAACTGCTCGCCGACATGACCGAGGAGGTGGCCGATCTGGTCATCCTCGATAACTACCGCCAGACCCAGGCGCTGGATATCTCGGCCATCTTCTCGCGTCAGGGCATCGACCCGTACCGTCGCTTCATCAGCGAGCTGGAGGCCGCCGGGCAGATCGACCGGGAGCTGGAATTCCTGCCCACCGACGAGGAGCTGCTGGAGCGCGCCAACGAAGACCAGGGCATGACCCATCCGGAGCTGTCGGTACTGATCTCCTACTCCAAGAGCGTGCTCAAGGGCGAGGTGTTGGCCTCCGACGTGCCCGACGACCCCTACATCCAGCAGTATGTGGAGCGTATCTTCCCGCGGGTGCTGGTCGAGCGCTTCCCCGATGAGATGTACGATCATCGCCTCAAGCGCGAGATCGTCTCCACCCAGGTGGCCAACGATCTGGTCGATCACATGGGCATCGTCTTCGTGCGGCTGCTGATCGATTCCACCGGCGCCAGCCCGGCCGATATTGCCCGTGCCTACATCATTGCCCGCGACAGCTTCCAGCTCTCCAACCTGTGGGAGCGTATCGAGGCGCTGGACAACCAGGTGCCGAGCCAGGTGCAGTACACCATGATGACGGATCTCATCCGCCTGATCCGGCGTACCACCCGCTGGTTCCTGCGTCAGCGTCTGGGTCTCTCCACCCGCGATGCCATCGAGTACTTCGCCCCGCGTGTGGCTCAGCTGCAGGAGAGCATCGGCGAGCTGCTGCGCGGCGAGGAGCGCGAACGCTGGGAGCACAAGCGCGGTGAGCTGCTCGAGGCCGGCGTGCCCGAAGAGCTGGCGGCCACGGTGGCGGCCTCGGGAAGCCTGTACGGTGCACTCGGCATCATTCAAGCGGCCCGTCAGGCCGACGAGAAGCCGCAGCGCGTGGCCGAGGTCTTCTTCGAGATCGGCAATCGTCTCGAGCTGCCCTGGATGATTCAGCAGGTAAGCAATCTCAACGTGCGCGACAGCTGGCAGGCCCAGGCTCGCGAGACCTTCCGCGACGACATCGACCGCCAGCAGCTGGCACTGACGGTGAGCGTGCTCAAGACCGATGACGGGCGTGAGCCCGACGAGCGCGTCGACAACTGGCTGGCCACGCATGCCTCGCTGCATGAGCGCTGGTGCCGCTTGATCGCCGAGGTACGTGGCGGCGGCAGCCAGTCGAGCTTCCCGCTGTTTGCCGTGGCCGTACGCGAACTGGTCGATCTGGCCGAGAGCAACGGCGAAGCCTGACCGAGACGGCAACTCTGCGGTACTGCGAACCCCGCCCATGGCGGGGTTCGTCGTCTTGGCTTGGTAGCGCTGCTATAATCCGCCCGCCTTTCAACCGGGCCTATCGCCAACCGCCCATTGCCAACCACCTATCGCCAACCGCCAGGAGATCCCATGTACGCGCTTGCCCGCTCGATCCTGTTTCGCCTCGACGCAGAAACCGCCCACGGCCATGCGCTGCGTGCCCTGGATCTGGCCCACCGCCTGAAGCTTTTGGGCGTGCTGGGCGGCAAGCGAATCGACGACCCGGTGGAGCTGATGGGGCTGCGCTTTCCCAATCGGGTGGGGCTGGCGGCGGGGCTGGACAAGAATGCCGATCACCTCGATGCGCTGGGTGCGCTCGGCTTCGGCTTCGTCGAGGTGGGCACCGTCACGCCCAAGCCCCAGGACGGCAACCCCAAGCCGCGCCTGTTTCGTCTGCCCGAGGGTGGCGCGATCATCAATCGCATGGGCTTCAATAACGCCGGGGTGGACCACCTGGTGGCGCGGGTCAAGGCAGCACGCTACGACGGCGTGATCGGTATCAACATCGGCAAGAACCTCACCACGCCGGTGGAGCGCGCGGTGGACGACTACCTGATCTGCCTGGAGAAGGTGCACGCCCATGCGCATTACGTGACGGTCAACATCTCCTCGCCCAATACCCCGGGACTGCGCAATCTGCAGTTCGGCGAGCACCTCGATACGCTGCTGGGCACCCTGCGCGAGGCGGGTGATCGGCTGGACCAGAGCGCGGGGCGGAAGGTGCCGCTGGCGGTCAAGATCGCGCCGGACATGAGCGCCGAGGAGGTGGGGCTGGTGGCGGCGAGCATCGCCCGCAGCGGTATCGATGCAGTGATCGCCACCAATACCACGGTGTCGCGAGAAGCGGTGGCCGGGCTGCCCCATGCCGACGAGCAGGGCGGACTTTCCGGGCGGCCGGTATTCGAGCCCTCCAATCTGGTGATTCGCGAGCTGCGTCGTCACCTGCCCGCGTTGCCGATCATCGGTGTGGGCGGGATCGACAGTGGAGACGCGGCGGTGGCCAAGGCCGAGGCGGGTGCCGATCTGGTGCAGCTCTATTCGGGCTTCATCTACCGCGGACCGGAGCTGATCGCCGAGTGCGCCGAGGCGTTGAAAGCGGCCGGTGTTCACTCCGGCAAAACGAGGGGGTAGAGGCACTGTCGGCACAAGAAAGCCCGTGCAAGGCACGGGCTTAGCTCGTTCTCCACCGTTCGACGACGGTGAAGGGATATCGGGTTGGTCGAGAAAGAGACTTACAGCATCATGGTTTATAGAACCATGGGGTTCTTGTGAATGCCGGAGACACCGGTCATGCCGGCCCATTGGTCTCCTCGGCCTTCACGCCAACCGCTCATCCAGTATTCACGTATGTTGACATCCTGACTGGGACAGTCGTCGCGGGAGCGCCCGGAAATGCCAGCCTTGTAGCCATGAAGGTAGGCGCGTTGGTAGCGATCACGTTTCTGTCTTTTCATCGGATGACCTCTTGTAAAGGTACCAATTTGGGACGCACGACATGCACGCCCCGACGTTCCACCGTTCGCCTAGCCGTTATTCAGTCCCTTAACGACGGCAGAGCGAGGTCATGCGGGACCAGAGGCCCGCTGGGTGAACGCATGCGTCTTTTACAGTAGCTACCATGACTACTCTTAGCCCATCATGGGGGGCATTGTCGACCTATGTTTCGTCATAAGACCGAGACAAAATTGTAACGAAAGGAATATGCCCGGCCGAAGGGGGCGGGAACGTCGCATGAGTGATTCATTGCAAAGGGAAACATCGGCCCTGCTTGCCACCTGTCCCAAGGGACTGGAAGAACTGCTGGCCGACGAGCTGCGCGCGCTGGGAGCGGAAGTCGACAGGAGTACGGTGGCCGGCGTGCATTTTCGCGCCGATCTGGCCACGGCCTATCGCGCCTGCCTGTGGTCGCGGCTGGCCAATCGTATCGTGCTGTGCCTGCTGCGCGAAGAGGGCATCGAGCACCCCGAGGCGCTGCATCGGGCCGTGGCCGGAGTGGACTGGTCGGCTCATCTGCGTCCTGGCGCCACCCTGGCGGTGGATTTCCATGGCCGCAGCGAGCAGATTCGTCATACCCGCTTCGGTGCCCAGACGGTCAAGGACGGCGTGGTCGATGCGCTGCAGGCACAGGGGCGGCCGCGCCCCGACGTCGACCTGCAGCGTCCCGATCTGCGGCTTTATGCCCATCTGCACCGGGGGCGTCTCACCCTGGGCGTGGATCTCTCCGGCGAGAGCCTGCATCGTCGCGGTTACCGTCGCGACGTGGGGCATGCCCCGCTCAAGGAGAACTTGGCGGCGGCGCTGCTCATCCGTGCCGGCTGGCCGCAGCGCCTGCGCGACGGTCAGGCGCTGGTCGACCCGCTGTGCGGTGCCGGCACGCTGCTGATCGAGGCGGCGCTGATGGCTGCCGACATGGCACCCAATCTGAACCGGGTGCGCTTCGGTTTTCACGGCTGGGCGCAGCACGACGAAGCGCTTTGGGCCGAGCTCAGGCGCGAGGCCGAGGCCCGTGCCAGCATCGGCCGCAAGCGCTGCCGCAGCCGGCTCTGCGGCTTCGACCAGAGCCCACCGGCGCTAGCGGCAGCAAAGGCCAACGCCATGCGAGCCGGCATTCCGGCACTGATCGACTTCCAGGGCGCCTCGCTTGGCCAACTGCAGCGGCCTTCCGAGTTGGGCGATGAGGTGCGAGGCCTGGTCATCACCAACCCGCCATACGGCGAGCGGCTGGGCGAGCTGCCCGAGCTGGTGACGCTCTATCGTGAGCTGGGTGAGGGCATACGGCAGGCATTTCCCGGCTGGCGCCTGGCGGTGTTCACCGCCAATCCCGATCTCGGCCATCGAATTGGCCTGCGCGCCGACAAGCAGTATTCGCTGAAGAACGGCCCGCTCGAGGCCAAGCTGCTGTTGATGGACGTTCCCGACGCGGCGGACGTCGCCCAGGACGCTGGGGCGGGTAGCGCTTCCGGCGCGGCGACGCCCCGACGCAGCGAGGGGGCGAAAATGTTCGCCAACCGCCTGGAGAAGAACCGCAAGCGATTGAAGAAGTGGCTCAAGCAGTCGGGTGAGAGCTGCTACCGGCTCTACGATGCCGACATGCCGGAGTACGCCCTGGCGGTGGATGTCTACGATGGGCGGGTGCACGTTCAGGAGTACGCAGCGCCGCGCTCGGTGAATGCCGCCCAGGCGCAGAAGCGCCTGTTCGACGCTCTGCAGGTGATTCCCGAGGTGCTGGGCGTCGACCCGGAGCAAGTGGTGATCAAGCGTCGCGAGAAGCAGAGCGGCAAGGACCAGTACCGCAAGCAGGCCAGCACCGGTGAGCGTTTCCAGGTGCACGAAGGGCGTGCCAGGCTATGGGTCAACCTGCGTGACTATCTCGACACCGGGCTGTTCCTCGACCATCGCCCGGTACGTCGCATGCTGGGCGAGATGGCGGCGGGCAAGCGCTTCCTCAACCTGTTCTGCTACACCGCCGCGGCCACGGTGCAGGCTGCGTTGGGTACGCAAGAGGCGGGCGGTGCCACCGACAGTGTCAGCGTCGATCTCTCCAACACCTATCTGGAGTGGGCGCGGGACAACTTCGCCCTCAACGGCCTCGATCCGGCGCGCCATCGTGTGGTGCGCGACGACTGCCTGCGCTGGTTGGAAACCGCCAGGGCCGAGTTCGACCTGATCTTCCTCGATCCGCCGACGTTCTCCAATTCCAAGAAGATGGAGGGCACGCTCGACGTGCAGCGCGACCACGTGCGTCTGGTCTCGCTGGCCATGGCGCGGCTGGCCGCGGGCGGAACCCTGGTGTTCTCCAACAACCAGCGCCGTTTCCAGCTCGACCCGGGCCTGGCTGAGCGCTTCACCGTGGCGGAAATCTCGGCGCGCACTTTCGATCCGGACTTCACTCGCCGCCCCGACATTCATCATGTATTTTTAATTCGTCACCGGGAGGGAGCATGACCCACCTGACGCTCTACACCACGCTGGGCTGTCATCTGTGCGAGCGTCTCGAAGCCTTGCTGGACGTGCTGCATGAGGGTGAATACCGGCTGAACAAGGTCGAGATCAGCGAAGACGAGGCATTGATGCAACGCTACGGCGTGCGCATCCCGGTGCTGGTGGACGAAGCGGGCGAGGAGCTCGACCTGGGCTTCGAGCCGCCGCGGCTGGCCAACTGGTTGGCCGAGCGCGGCCGTCTCGATGAAGCCGTCTGGCGGAGGCTGCAGGCCGGTGTAGGCGAGTCAGGGAGCGGCGGGCACGATACTGTCAAAACTACTGGCAAGACTACTGCCCGTTCCAGCGGAAGACGCTATCTGGGCTGACTGACGCTAATAAGCTACGTTGACCCAGCGTATACCAGGCTCCTGTTTCTCTGTGGTGTGACGGTAGCGCATTGGTGACAATCAAAAGGGCATGGGCTCGTTGGCACGGGGGTGGGGATGAATGCACCGCAACGCAGGCGGTGGCAGCGCACTGCTGTGGCCGGCATGCTGCTGGCCCTGGTCAGCTCGGTGTCAGGTGCCGATCACGTCGGTATCGCGCTGACCGAGGAGGAGCGGCATTTCCTTCATGAGAACGAACCCATCGTTTTCGTCAGCCAGACGCGCTATCCCCCCTTCGAATTCATCGATGCCCACCAGCAGCCTCGAGGCATGATGGTGGAGCTGGCCCAGTGGATTGCCACCGAGGCCGGGTTTCACGCCGAGTTCACCGATACCGTCTTTCAGGAAGCGCAGCAGCGTGTATTGAGCGGCGAGGCGCATGTCCTCACCAGCTTTTTCTACAGCGAGGTGAGAGACCGGCAGTTCGACTTCACGCAAACGGTCTTCGAAGTGCCTGCCTCGATCTTCGTCTCTGCCGGACGCCCCGACATCGCGCTGGTCTCGGATCTCGATGGCAAGCGGGTGGCCACCCAGCGCGGCGACTATGCCAAGGAGTATCTGGCCGGGCTGGGGCTCGAGTTCGAACTGGTACAGACCGACGATTTCGCCAGTGCTGCGATGGCCGTGATCGAGGGGCGTGCCGACGCCATGGTCGGCGACGAGCAGATCGTGCTCTATCACCTCTACAGCAGCGGTCTGCATGAGCGGATGAAACGGGTGGGTGAGCCGCTGTACGTTGGTCTGAACGCCATGGCCGTAGCGGACGACAACCACCTGCTTCAATCGATCCTGAACAAAGGGATCGAACACGCTCGCGCCAGCGGCACGCTCGATCGCCTCCAGGAGAAGTGGGTGGGGGCCGCGCTGCCCGGGAGAGTCGAGTTCGACTGGCGCGATTACTGGCTCTACGCTGCGGGTCTCGCGCTGTTGCTGGCCTTGATCGTCACGTGGAACGTCCGGTTGCGCCAGTTGGTGGCACGCAAGACGGCGGAGATCGAACTGGCCGCCAGTGTGTTCCGGCATGCCCGGGAGGGGATCGTCATCACCGATGCCCGGGGCGACATCCTCGACATCAACGACGCCTTCTCGCGCATCACGGGCTATCATCGCGACGAGGTGCTGGGCAAGAATCCACGCCTGCTACAGTCGGGGCGGCAGAGCGATGCCTTTTACCGTGAACTCTGGAAAGCGCTGCTCGAGCGCGGCTCCTGGGAAGGGGAGATATGGAACCGGCGCAAGAACGGTGAAGTCTTTCCGGAACTTCTGACCATTTCCAAGGTGGGTGGTAGGCAGGGCCAAGTGTCCCACTATGTGGGAATTTTCACCGACATCAGCCGCCAGAAGCAGCATGAGCAGCAGCTACAGAACCTGGCCTTCTATGACAGCCTGACCGGGCTGCCAAACCGTATCCTGTTGTCCGACCGGCTGCGTCAGGCCATGTTGACGGCGCGGCGCAGCGGCTGCCAGGTCTCCCTGGCCTACATCGACCTGGACGGCTTCAAGGAGATCAACGATCAGTATGGCCACGTTTTCGGCGACCGGGTCCTGGTGACCATTGCCGAGCGGTTGACGTCGACCCTGCGCGAAGCCGACACGGTGGCTCGTTTCGGCGGCGACGAGTTCATTCTCGTGCTGCCCGAGCAAAGCGATACGGCGAACGTGAACGGTCTGATGGTGCGCCTGCTCGACCACATCGCGGAGCCGATCGACATCGAGGGGAATCGCCTTTACGTCTCGGGCAGCATCGGGCTGGTGCATTGCGCCCCCGACGACGATATCGAGCCCGAGCAGCTCATCCGGCAGGCCGATCAGGCCATGTACCAGGCCAAGCAGGCGGGCAAGAATCGCTTTCATGTCTTCGATGCCGAGCACGACAGGGCGGTGCGCGGACATCTCGAGAGTCTCGAGCGTATTCGCGAAGCCCTGACCAGCGAGGAGTTCGTGCTTCATTATCAGCCCAAGGTCAACATGGCGACGGGCGAGGTGCTCGGGGTAGAGGCACTCATCCGCTGGCAGCATCCTCAGCGCGGGCTGTTGGCCCCTGCTTCCTTCCTGCCGGTGATCCAGCAGCATCCGCTGGCCGTCGATCTGGGCGAATGGGTGCTGGCCCACGCTCTGGACCAGTTCGAGACCTGGGCCGCGGCGGGTATCCGGCTGCCGGTCAGCGTCAACATCGACGCCCTGCATCTTCAGCAGCCCAGCTTCGTCGAGCACCTGCGCGCCGAGATCGAGCGTCATCCCAGCGTGACGCCGGGCGACCTGGTACTGGAGGTGCTGGAGACCAGCGCGCTGAGCGATGTCGCTCATGTTGCCAACGTGATGAAGGCGTGCCATGCCCTTGGCGTCGACTTCGCGCTCGATGACTTCGGTACCGGATACTCCTCGCTCAGCTATCTTCGCCATCTGCCTGCCAGTGCAATCAAGGTCGACCGCAGCTTCGTGCGCGACATGCTCGACGACCCGGAGGATCTGACGATTCTCGAAGGCGTGCTGGGGCTTGCCGTCGCATTTCGCCGCGAGATCATTGCCGAGGGGGTGGAAACCCTGCAGCACGGACGTCTGCTGCTGGCGATGGGGTATCAAGTCGGGCAGGGCTACGCCATTGCCCGCCCCATGCCGGCTGAATCGATCCCCACGTGGCTCGAAACCTGGCGTCCCGATCCATCATGGCGGCAGCGACAGCCGGCCCGGCAGGCGGAGCTGCGGGCCATTTACGCCATGGTCGATCATCGCTCCTGCGCAGCTGGTGTTTTGGATTACCTGAAAGGTGAACGTCACGACCTTCCCGAGACGGGCTGCGGCCAATGTCGTCTGCAGCAGTGGCTGTCTGAGCAGGAAGCCGGGCCGGTCGCGACGGCCACCCCCTTGGGGCGAATCGCCAGGTTGCATGCCACCTATGACCGACTGGTGCAGGAGGCGCTGGAGGTCCGGCAGGGGGGGAGGAATCAAGGCTTGGTGCCGCTGACCCGACGGGTGGCCGAGGTCAGCGAGGAACTGCAAGGCTTGTTGCAGCACTGGATAGACGAAAAGAAGCTCGGCAGAGAGGAGCTATAGCACATCCAGCAGCGAGAGCTGCCGCACTGCCGCTTGCCCTTCGGCGCTCTCTGCCTCGACCTCCAGCACCTTGCGTAAGCCGCGTGAGGATTGGATAGTGGCTTCGTCGGCGAGCCACATCCTGGCCTGATCGTGATCGTCGGCGAGCATGTGCTTGAGGCCGCCGAACTGAGTGCCGATCTGGCCCCAGGCGCGGCTGAAGATCCAGTCGCCGAACATGTCCTGGTGGATGTGCACCAGCACGTAATCGTGGTCACTTTCCCAGCGGACGATCACATTCGCTCCCCGTGACGGAATAAAGAAAACATTGGCTCTGCCGATAAGTTGAGTAGCAGATACGGCATTGTATAGCCTCGGTGTCCTCGAGCAAGCGAGGGAAGAGGGTGGCTGGTATGACATGAGAAGAGTTTTTGGACTGACAGCCAGGCTGGCCGCTCTCACGATGGTGCCGACACTGGTCATACTGGCCACCATTCTGCTGGCGTTACACTCCTTCGGTGAGTATCGCGTGACCGTCTCGCAGTTCTCCGAGCGGCATACCCATGCCTTGATGACGGCCAGCCGTTTGATGCAGCAGAGCGAGAGCATGCTGGGCAGCGGCGCGATGCTGCTGCTGGCCGACGATCACTTCAGCCGGCGCCAGGCTCTGTTCGAGATCGCCGACCGGCGTGAATGGATGGAACGGCTGGTGGATGAGCTTGCCGCCATACGCGGCGAGGCAGGCAGCTTCGATGATATCGAGCGAGTGCGCGATCAACTGATGGAGAGCTTCGACGCACTGGACGCTCTGGTTCAGCGGCGTATCGATCTCGTTGGGCAGCTTCAGCAAGCGCCGGACGAGACCAGCGATGCCCAGCTGCGCGAGACCGAAAGGCTGCTGGCCCGGCAGATGCGCACCAATCGTTCTCTCTCCCAGGATCTGAACGTGGCCATCGGCTATCACGTCAGCGGTATTCGCCTCGCCATTCGCGATTCGGCCGAGCAGATGGAGCAGCAACTGCGCCAGCGGGAGGGCGCCTTGAAGGGCTTTGCCCTGATTGCCGTCCTGTTGCTGCTGGCCACGGCGTTTCACATCAACCGCTCGGTGGTGCGCAGGGTGGTCAAGCTGCAGCGGGTCATCAGCCGTGAGCGTCCCGCCCCGAATGAGCTTCGAGTGGACGGTAGCGACGAAATCGCCCAGATGGCGCGCTCCATTCAACGCTATGTCTATCGCATCAACGACAACGAACGGCGGATCATGGCGATGAACCGGGAGCTCGACTTCCTGGCCACGCATGACGCCTTGACCCAACTGCGCAACCGACACTACTTCGAACGCGAGTGCAATGAGCGCCGCAGCGTCCTGGTGGCCGAGCATTATTGCGTGGCAATGATCGATATCGACCACTTCAAGGCGATCAACGACACCCATGGCCACGAGGCAGGCGACCGGGTGATTCGTCGGGTTGCCGACCGGCTGCGGCGGGGGCTGCCCGAGTCGGCTCTGCTGGCCCGCTACGGCGGCGAGGAGTTCGTGGCGCTGCTGCCCGGACTCGACATCGACGCAGTGGCGCCCATGCTGGAGCAGATACGCCAGGAATTCGAAAGTCATGCCATCGAGCTTGGCGAAACGGCGCTGCGTGTCACGGCAAGCTTCGGCCTGGCACAACAGTTGGCGGGCGGCGAGTTCGACGAAGCACTCAAGGCGGCCGACGAAGCGCTCTATCGGGCCAAGCGCAGCGGGCGCAATCGCGTCATGTATCAGTGGCTTTCGAATGACGATTCCGAAGAGGCGGCCTATGGGTGATGCGTTCAGCCGGCGGCTGGCGGTGGTTCTGCTCGCAAGCCTTTCGTTCCTGGCGGTGCCAGGAGACGCTTCCCAGGCCCTCCTGCGGGTCGAGCTGCAATTGGAACCACCGCACCTCGACCCCACGCTGACGGCATCCAGCACCGTGGCCGAGGCGTTGCATCTGAATGTCTTTCAGGGCCTCACTCGCATCGGCCGGCATGGCGAGGTGCAGCCGGCGCTGGCCAGCCGCTGGGAGGTCAGCGAGGATGGCCTCGTCTATCGCTTCGTCTTGCGTAGCGACGTCTTCTTTCATCACGGCAAGGCATTCGACTCTGGAGTGGCGGCGTATAGCCTGCGGCGCCTGCTGGAGGCCGAGAATGCCAATCCACAGCGCCATCTGTTCCGGGCGATTCGCCACGTAGAGGAAGTGGGGACGCATGAATTGCGCATCGAGCTGGAGCAGCCCGATGCGCTATTGCCATTCCGCCTGGCGCTCTCCGCCGCCGTGATCGTCCATCCCGATACGGTACACACCAACCGTACGCATCCGGTGGGCACCGGCCCCTACAGATTCGTCGGCTGGGAGCGCAAGGAGGGCGTTCGGCTGCGTGTCTTCGAAGCGTATTGGGGCGAGCTGCCAGCCATTCGCGAGGCGCTGTTCACCTTCACCCCCAACCGGGTAGAACTGGAGAATCTGCTCTCGGAGGGTGCCATCGATCTCTACCCCGATGCCAGCAGCCTGACCGCTCATATGCCGCTCATGCAGCGAGCCGACTACGAGATCCAGGACGGTCTCAGCGAGGGCGAAGTGCTGCTGGCCATGAATCATGGCCGTGCACTCTTCCAGGACATACGTGTGCGCCGTGCACTTTCCCATGCCGTCAACCGCGAGGCGCTGCTGGCGATCTATCCTTCCATCGACCCGCCCCTGATCGGCAGTCACTTTTCGCCGCGCCATCCGGCCTACGTGGACCTGAGCCAGCGCTACCCTTACGACCCCGAGCGGGCTCGAGACCTGCTCGCCGAGGCTGGCGTCAGCGCTGGAACTTCCATGACGCTGACGGTACCGCCGACCCAGTATGCCGAGCAGAGCAGCCTCTACATCGCCTCGGACCTGGAAGCGGTTGGCTTCGAGGTCGAGCTGCAGCGGGTCTCCTGGGGGGAGTGGCTGCGTCAGGTGTTCACCGAGCGTGACTACGACGTGACCGTGATCGCCCACGTGGAACCGATGGACATCGACATCTACGCTCGCGATGATTACTACTTCAACTATCACAGCGAGACGTTTCGCGAACTCTGGTCACGCATCGAGGCGCAGCAGGACCCGGCCGAGCGTCACCGCCTGCTGGCTGAGGCGCAGCGTCATCTGGCCGAAGAGGCGGTTCACGTCTTTCTGTTTCTCAAGCCGCAGCAGGCCATACGCAAGTCGAATCTGCAGGGTGTATGGAGCGATGCGCCCATTCCTGCCGTGGTGCTGGAAGAGCTTTACTGGGAGTGAACATGCGTATTCTCGTCGATGCCAACGTGCCGGGCACCGAGGCCTGCTTCGGCCAACTGGGCGAACTGGTGAGGCGGCCGGGGCGCGAGATCGATGCGGCGGCCCTGCAGGACATCGACGTGCTGGTGGTTCGCTCCATCACGCGGCTCGACGCGGCGACGCTCGACACCGCCGTGGCTCGGGGCTCCCGGCTGCGTTTCGTCGGTACCTGTACCATCGGCACCGACCATGTCGACCAGGCGGCGCTGGCGCGCCACGGCATCGCTTTCGCCAGCGCACCGGGCTGCAATGCCGAAGCGGTGGTCGACTACGTGCTGGGCAGTCTGCTCACGCTGGCCGAGCGTCAGGGTTGGCGACTCGCCGAGCGCCGGGTAGGCATCGTCGGCGTGGGCAACGTGGGCGGCAGGCTGCTGGCCCGACTGAGCGCCATGGGCATCGCCTGCCTGGCCTGCGACCCGCCCCGGGCTGAACGTGAGGGCAGTGAGGGCTTCGCGGCTCTCGATACCCTCATCGACGAGTGCGACGTGCTCTGCCTGCACACGCCGCTGGTTCGCGAAGGGCCACACGCCACTCATCATCTGCTCGATGCGCAGCGCATCGCCGAGCTGGCCCCCGGCACGCTGCTGCTCAATGCCGGGCGGGGCGACTGCGTGGACGGCGCGGCGCTGCGTCAGCGGCTGTCCGGCCCGGGCGACATCACGGCGGTACTCGATGTGTGGGAGGACGAGCCGGCCATCCACCCAGCGCTGCGCGATCTGGCCGCCATTGCCACCCCCCACATCGCCGGTCACAGCCTGGATGGCAAGCTGCGCGGCACGCACCAGATCTATACCGCGCTGTGCCGGCATCTGGGCTTGCCGGCACGGCTTGGGCTGGACGATCTACTGCCCCGGCCCCCCGTCTCGCGTCTGGTCCTTGAAGGTGGGCTCGATGCCGAGGAGACGCTGCGGCTCTGCCTGCGTGCGGTTTACGACGTGCGTCGCGACCATGACAGCCTGTTGCGGGAGAGCCGCCAGCTGGGCATGGCAGCCGGCTTCGACGCCTGCCGCGCCAACTATCCGCTGCGCCGGGAGCTCTCGACGCTCAACCTCGAGCTGGGCGAAGCGGCCTCGGCTCACGCAGCCTGGCTGCAGGGTGCGGGACTGCGTCTGGCGTGAGGTTCCATTTTGCAACAGGCCTGAACGCAGAAGAGCCCGTCGTAGCGACGGGCTCTTCTGGTTCTACTGCTGCGTACCGGTCTTTGGGACCGAGTTATGTATCGGGCTCATGTACCGGTTTCTCGTGCAGGGCTCAGCGGTAAGCGGCTTCCTTGAGCGCACGAATACGATCGTCCAGCGGCGGGTGACTGGCGAACAGACGCTCCATCAGCGAGCGGGTCTGGCCCTTGGTGATGGCCATGGCGCGCAGGGTGTCGGGCATCTGATCGGGCAGCTCGGTCTCCGCCTTGAGCCGGGCCAGGGCATTGATCATGGCGCCGGAACCGGCCAGCTGGGCGCCCGCCGCGTCGGCACGGTACTCGCGGTAGCGCGAGAACCAGGCAACGATGGCCGAGGCGATCAGGCCGAACACGATCTCGGCGACGATCACCACCGCGAAGTAACCCATGAAGCCCAGGCCGCCTTCACCGCCGCTGCGGGCGCGCAGGAAGTTGTCGACCAGGTGGGCCACGGCGCGGGCGAAGAACATCACGAAGGTGTTCACCACGCCCTGGATCAGCGCCAGGGTGACCATGTCGCCGTTGGCCACGTGGCCGATCTCGTGAGCCAGTACCGCGCGCACCTCTTCCGGGCGCATACGGTTGAGCAGACCGGCGGAAACCGCCACCAGGGCGTCGTTCTTGTTCCAGCCGGTGGCGAAGGCGTTGGACTGCTGCGCAGGGAAGATGCCGACCTCGGGCGTCTTGATGCCGGCCTCACGGGACAGCTCCTCAACGGTATCGAGCAGCCACTTCTCGGTAGCGTTGCTCGGCTGGGTGATCACCACCGTGCCGGTGCCGCGCTTGGCCATCCACTTCGACAGGAACAGCGAGATCAGCGAGCCGGCCATGCCGACGATGAAGCAGAAGATCAGCAGGGCATTGAAGTTGAAGCCCTCGCCGCGCAGGTAACCCTCCACCCCCAGCAGTCGCAGCGTGATGCTGGCGACGAGGATCACCGCCAGGTTGGTGCCCAGGAAGAGCAGTATTCTCATCATCGTTCGGAATCTCCGGTCATCTCAAGGAAGCGAGGGCCGCACCGGGCGGCCCAGAAAATCTGTTGATTAGATACGGCTGGTTAACGGAGGTTTCAAGTCCGAGCCGAAAAATCGGGTCTAGGCCGACGCTTACTGGCGATAGCGTGACAGGAAGCGGGCGAAGCGATCCAGAGCGTCGCCAAGCTGATCGGCCCAGGGCAGGGTGACGATACGCACGTGGTCCGGCTCGGGCCAGTTGAAGGCGGTGCCCTGTACCAGCAGGATTCTTTCCTGCAGCAGCAGATCGAGCACCAGCTTCTGGTCGTCCTGGATGGGGTAGACCTTGGGATCGAGCCGCGGGAAGGCGTAGAGCGCGCCCTTGGCCTTGGTGCAGCTCACCCCGGGAATGGCGTTGAGTTTCTCGTAGGTGATGTCGCGCTGGGCCAGCAGCCTGCCGCCGGGCAGGATCAGGTCGTTGATCGACTGATAGCCGCCCAGTGCCGTCTGGATGGCGTGCTGGGCCGGCACGTTGGCGCACAGGCGCATCGAGGCGAGCATGTTGAGGCCCTGGATGTAATCCTGCGCGCGTTGCATGGCCACGCTGCCGGAAAGAATCATCCAGCCGGAGCGGAAGCCGGCGCAGCGGTAGCTCTTGGACAGGCCGTTGAGAGTCACCACCAACTGGTCCTCGTCGGCCAGCGCGCCGGTGGAGACGTGCTCGGTATCGTCGTAGAGGATCTTGTCGTAGATCTCGTCGGAGAACACCACGAGATCGTGCTCGCGGGCGATGGCCAGCAGCTCGCGCACCACTTCGGGCGGATAGACCGCGCCGGTGGGGTTGTTGGGGTTGATGATGACGATGGCGCGGGTGTGGCTGGTGACCTTGGCGCGCACGTCGGAGATGTCCGGCGCCCAGTCGGCCTGCTCGTCGCAGCGATAGTGCACCGCATGACCGCCGGAAAGATGGGCGGCGGCGGTCCACAGCGGGTAGTCGGGGGCGGGAATCAGCACCTCGTCGCCATCGTTGAGCAGTGCCTGCAGCGCCATCACGATCAGCTCGGACACCCCGTTGCCGATGAAGATGTCCTCGATGCCTACGCCGGGAATCTCCTTGCGCTGGCACTCCTGCATGATCGCCTTGCGTGCCGAATACAACCCTTTGGAATCGCAGTAGCCCTGCGCAGTGGGCAGGTTGCGCATTACGTCCTGGAGGATCTCCTCCGGGGCCTCGAAGCCGAACGGCGCGGGATTGCCGATGTTCAGCTTGAGGATGCGGTGGCCTTCGTCTTCCAGCCGCTTGGCGTGTTCGAGCACGGGGCCGCGGATGTCATAGCAGACGTTGTCGAGCTTGTACGATTTCCTGAACGTGGAGGGCGTATCCATGAGGTGTCCGAGATTCCAGTGGTGTCCGGTGGCTCCGGTCAGCCCTGCTGCCGGAACTCAGTGATTATGCGGGGTTGTCGGCGTCGCCGCTATCGCTGATCGCCGCTTGTGGCATTGGCTCTTCGTCGGCTTCCGGCGGCGGGATGTCGGCGGGGGTTTCCAGCGTCAAACGGCCCAGCTTGCCGTCGCGCAGCTCATGCAGCAGGACCTCGGCGCCGCGATGCAGGTCGATCTCGCCGCCGGGGCGCAGCCCGCCACGACGGCTGGCGATCTCGGCCAGTATCGCATGGCCGTCGAAGCCGGCCACGGCGAGCAGGTCGATGCGCTTCGGTCCATCCGCCTCTACTTGTTCAGCCTGAAGGTTGGGCACGTAGGGCGGCAGGGCGGTCAGCTTGTAACGAGCCTTCAACGCCTCGGGATAGCGGCGGGCCAGCTCGGCGGCGGTGACCACCGCCACGTCGACGTAATCGATGGCGGTATCGCGTATGGCACCGCTGGCGGCCAGGCGATAGGCGCTGGCCTGATCCTCGATCTTCGGCCACAGCACGCCGGGGGTGTCGATCAGCGCCACGCGGCCGGCAATGCGCACCTTCTGCTGGCGTTTGGTCACCGCCGGCTCGTTGCCGGTCTTGGCGATGGCCTTGCCGGCCAGGCCGTTGATCAGGGTCGACTTGCCGACGTTGGGAATGCCCATGATCATCACCCGCACATCGCGGTCGGCGCGTACCTGCCCGGCCAGCTCATGGCACAGCTTGGGGATGCGCTTGAGCTCGCGGGCGTTGGTGGTGGTGACCGCCAGCGCGCGGGTGTCGGGCAGCGAATCGAAGTGCTCCACCCACTCCCGGGTACGCTCCGGGTCGGCCAGGTCGGCCCGCGAGAGGATCTTGAGTACCGGCTTGTGGCGGGTCAGGCCGGCCAGCATGGGGTTGGCACTGGAGTAGGGCAGGCGGGCGTCGAGCACCTCGATCGCCACGTCGATTTCCGGCAGCGCCTCCTGGATCTGGCGTCGCGCCTTGTTCATGTGTCCCGGATACCAGCCGAGCATGTGCCACTCCTGCAAACCGTACGAGGCCGCCCATCATAGCAGAAGGGCGGCCTCGGCAGGGTGGAGGAGGACTACTCGCCGGGGTGGAAGGAGATGGACACCGAATTGATGCAGTAGCGTAGCCCGGTGGTGTGGGGCGGGCCATCGGGGAACACATGGCCCAGGTGAGCGTCGCAGTGAGCGCACACGACCTCGGTGCGCTGCATGGCGTGGGAGTCGTCGGGGCGTTCCTCGACGGCGGCCTTGCCCAGCGGGCGGTCGAAGCTGGGCCAGCCGCAGCCGGCTTCGAACTTGTGCTCATTTTCGAACAGTGGAGCATTGCAGCAGACACAGTGGTAGATGCCGTGCTCGCCGGTCACCTGGTAGTCGCCGCTGAAAGGGCGCTCGGTGCCCTGCTGGCGCGTCACGCGATACTGCTCAGGGGTAAGCTGGGCTTGCCACTCGGCATCGCTCTTCACGATCTTCTTGCGCATGGCCTCTCTCCTGCTGGGCGACGTCGACTTCATCTGACACTGAAAGCTTGGCCGTTTTCCCTCTTTTCGGCCAGCCCGAGGCCGACAGTTGACAGCCTCGGGGGGCTTGAGTAACATTCGCGCCACCTCGTTGAGGCGAAAGCGAGACGGCAGCGTCCCATTCGTCTAGTGGTCCAGGACACCGCCCTTTCACGGCGGGAACAGGGGTTCGAACCCCCTATGGGACGCCACTCGTTTTACGCTGGTTTCAACGGGTACCGGAGTGTAGGACCGAAGTGCAAGAGCAGAGTGCGGGAATAGCTCAGTGGTAGAGCATCGCCTTGCCAAGGCGAGGGTCGGGAGTTCGAATCTCCTTTCCCGCTCCAAATTCTGCTTCGGCAGAATGAGTAGGTGCTCCAATGCGTCCCATTCGTCTAGTGGTCCAGGACACCGCCCTTTCACGGCGGGAACAGGGGTTCGAACCCCCTATGGGACGCCACCTTCCGGTTGCGGTAGAAGTAGCTTTATCGATAGCATAGATGTGCGTGTATGCGGGAATAGCTCAGTGGTAGAGCATCGCCTTGCCAAGGCGAGGGTCGGGAGTTCGAATCTCCTTTCCCGCTCCAGCACGGTCTGGCTTTTGCGTCCCATTCGTCTAGTGGCCTAGGACACCGCCCTTTCACGGCGGGAACAGGGGTTCGAACCCCCTATGGGACGCCACTTCGATACTCTGTGATGTCCATGGTCGACACTCCAGAGGCAATAAGCGGGAATAGCTCAGTGGTAGAGCATCGCCTTGCCAAGGCGAGGGTCGGGAGTTCGAATCTCCTTTCCCGCTCCAATTTTCTTCTCCATCTCGAATATGCCAAGGCTCGGGCCGGAAGCCGGAACGCCGGACCGTCGAATCTCCTTTCCCGCTCCAATTTTCTTCTCCATCTCGAATGTGCCAAGGCTCGGGCCGGAAGCCGGGGCGCCGGACCGTCGAATCTCCTTTCCCGCTCCAACATCTTCAGCCTTAGCAATGCCAAGGCTCGCCCCTCTCATAATTTTTGATGACCTTGCTCCAGGCGAGGGTTTTTGCGTTTTTCCAGGCGGCGACTTGAAAAATTCCTTCGCGCCCTAATCTCTTGGACTCGCACTTCATCCCAACGCAAGGATGTCCCATGGCCGAACCGGCGCTGTCGATCCGTGGCCTGACGAAGGTCTACGGCAACGGCTTTCATGCCCTCAAGGGTATCGATCTCGACGTCGAGCAGGGAGATTTCTTCGCCCTGCTGGGCCCCAACGGGGCCGGCAAGTCCACCACTCTGGGCGTGGTGTGCTCACTGGTGCAGAAAACCGCCGGCCGGGTCTCGATCTTCGGTATCGACATCGACCGCGACTTCGCCCGGGCCAAGTACCACCTGGGCGTGGTGCCCCAGGAGTTCAACTTCAACCAGTTCGAGAAGGTCATCGACATCGTGCTGGCCCAGGCAGGCTACTACGGCATGCCGCGCAGCGAGGCGTTGCCCCGTGCCGAGCAACTGCTCAAGGACCTCGGTCTGTGGGACAAGCGCAACGGCAGCGCGCGCATGCTCTCCGGCGGCATGAAGCGCCGCCTGATGATCGCCCGCGCCCTGATGCACCGCCCCAAACTGCTGATTCTCGATGAGCCCACCGCCGGCGTCGACATCGAGCTGCGTCGCAGCATGTGGGAGTACATGCGCCGCATCAATCGTGAGGAGGGCACCACCATCATCCTCACCACCCACTATCTCGAGGAGGCCGAGAGCCTCTGCCGCAACGTGGCGATCATCAACCACGGCGAGATCGTGCGGAACACCGGCGTGCGCGAGCTGCTCGCCGAACTCGATACCGAAACCTTCCTGCTCGACCTGGCCCGCCCGGTGGAGCAGGCCCCGCACGTCGAGGGCTTCGAGGTGAACAAGGTGGAGGGTGCCCAGCTCGCCGTGGTGGTGCACCGCGGCCAGCGGCTCAACGACGTTTTCGCCGCCCTGGGCGAGCAGGGCATCGAGGTAGTCTCCATGCGCAACCGCGCCAACCGGCTTGAGGAGATGTTCGTGTCGATGGTGGAGCAGGGTAATGAGATGCAGCGCGAACTCGACGGAGCGGAGGTGAGCAAGTGAGCGCCGCTCAGATCGCCATCGCCCTGTGGACCCTGGTACTCAAGGAGATCAAGCGCTTCACGCGGATCTGGCCGCAGACCCTGCTGCCGCCCTCCATCACCATGGCCATGTACTTCATCATCTTCGGCAGCCTGATCGGCCCGCGCATCGGCGAGATGGACGGCTTCAGCTACATGGACTTCATCGTCCCGGGGCTGATCATGATGGCGGTGATCACCAACAGCTACTCCAACGTGGCCTCCAGTTTCTTCTCCAACAAGTTCCAGCGCAGCGTGGAGGAGATGATGGTCTCTCCCATGCCCAATTGGGTGATCCTGGCCGGCTTCGTGCTGGGCGGCATGGCCCGCGGCCTGGGGGTGGGCGCCATCGTCACCCTGGTATCGCTGTTCTTCACACGCATCAGCGTGGCTCACCCGCTGTTGACCCTCGGGGTGGTGGTGCTCACCGCGGCGCTGTTCTCCATTGGCGGCTTCATCAATGCACTGCTGGCCGACAAGTTCGACGACGTCTCCATCGTGCCGACCTTCGTGCTCACGCCGCTGACCTATCTGGGCGGGGTGTTCTACTCGATCTCGCTGCTGCCGACCTTCTGGCAGAACGTCTCGCTGCTCAACCCGATACTCTATATGGTCAACGTGTTCCGCCACGGCTTCCTCGGTATCTCCGACATTCCGGTAGGCTGGGCGCTGACGGCCATCTTCGCTTTCATCATCGTGCTCTTCGCCATCGCCCTGTGGATGCTGGAGAGGGGTAAAGGTATCAGATCATGAGTCAACGTCCCGACACCCTCGAGCATGCCCCGCTGGGGCGCGAGTCCGCCTATCCCGAGCACTACGATGCCGGGTTGCTCTATCCCATCCCCCGCGCGGCCAATCGCACGCCGCTGGGCATCGAAGAGGGCAAACTGCCCTTCGTCGGCGAGGATGAGTGGCACGCCTTCGAGGTTAGCTGGCTCAACGCCCGCGGTAAGCCGCTGGTGGCCGTGGCACGTTTTCGTCTGCCGGCGGAGTCGCCCAACCTGATCGAGTCGAAGTCGTGGAAGCTCTACCTCAACGGCTTCAACCAGACCCGCTTCGACAGCCGCGAACAGGTGATCGAAATCCTCGAGCGCGATCTGGCCCAGGCCGCCGGGGCACCGGTCTCGGTGGAGCTGTTCGATGTCGACGACGCGGCGCTGGCGGTGTGTCGGCTGCCCGGCGAGTGCCTGGACGAACTCGACATTGAGATCGACGCCTACACTCCCAGCGCCGAGCACTTGAAGGTGGGAGAGGAGATCGTCGAGGAGACGCTCTATTCGCACCTGCTCAAGTCCAACTGCCCGGTCACCGGCCAGCCCGACTGGGGCAGCGTACTGATTCGCTATCGCGGCCCCAGGCTCGACCGCGAGAGCCTGCTGCGCTACCTGATCGGCTATCGTCAACATCAGGATTTCCACGAGCACTGCGTGGAGCACATCTTCACCGACCTGATGGCCAGGGCGAAACCGGAGCGCCTGCTGGTGCTGGCGCGCTACGTGCGCCGCGGCGGGCTCGACATCAGCCCCTGGCGCGCCACCCCCGGCGAACGCCCGCCCGAGCCCCTGCGCCTGGCGCGGCAGTAGCGCCTTGGGTAGAGTGCCGAGAAAGACTCGAGAGGAGAGCAACATGGATGCGATGACCCTGCTGCACGAACGCAGCTCCATGGGCAAGCTGATGGGGCCGGCCCCTGGCCCCGAGCAGATGGAAGCGATCTATCGCGCTGCGCTGCGCGCGCCGGACCACAAGGAACTGCGCCCCTGGCGTTTCATCGAGTTCACCGGTGAGGGACTAGAGCGGCTGGGCGAGCTGTTCGCCGAGGCCGAGTACCGTGAGGACCCGGACATCGAAGATGCCGCCCTGGATGCGGCGCGCAAGAAGCCGCTGCGCGCCCCCATGGTCATCGCGGTGATCGCCAAGGTCACCCCCGATATGCCCAAGGTGCCCAAGATCGAGCAGGTGATCTCCGCCGGCTGTGCCGCCCACGGCATCCTGTTGGCGACCCATGCCCTTGGCCTTGGCGCCATGTGGCGCAGCGGCAAGTACGCCTTCGACCCCACCGTACGCAAGGGGCTCGGGCTGGAGGAAGACGACGAGCTGATCGCCTTCCTTTATCTGGGCCAGCTCGGCGGACGCCACAAGCCCATTGCCGAGCATAACGTCGGCGACTTCGTCGAACGCTGGACCTGACCCATGCGGGAAATCGGTATACCCCACCCACGGCTGGCGCTGCCCGAGCCCGGCCAGAGCGACGTGCCGCAGGCGTTTCTCGCCTGGCTGGCCGAGGCCATTCCCATGGTCGCGCACCTGGGCATTCGCGAGATGCGCTGGGAAGGGGAGAGCCTGGTGTGGGAGCTCGCGCTCGAGCTCAACCTCAACGACAAGGGCACCGGCTTCGGCGGGGCGCTCACCGCCCAGACCACCCTGCTGGGCTGGTGTTGGACCACCCTTTGGCTGCGCCAGCGCGGCTACGCCCGCGACGTCGTCGTGGCCGAAGCCAGCCAGCGCTTCCTGGCACCCGTTACCGGCGATTACCGCATCGTCTGCGCTCCCCACAGCGAACAGGGGCCGGCGAACCTGGCAGAGCGCCTGACCAGCCGTGGGCGCGGCCGCATCGGTCTGACCCAGCAGCTCTGGTGCGGCGATGTGCTGTGCTTGGAAGCCCGCGGTGACTATGCCGTGCTGCCTGTCGGCTGAATGCCACCGAGCCGAAAAACCGGCTTGCAAACGCGCACTTAAGCCGTTAGACTTTGCGCCGTTCTGACGCACAAGGGCGCTGCCCCCGTGGAAGAACCACAATGTGGAGAGGTGTCCGAGTGGTCGAAGGAGCACGCCTGGAAAGTGTGTAAGTCGAAAGGCTTCGAGGGTTCGAATCCCTCCCTCTCCGCCACAGATTTCGAAAACCCGGCTCAGCGAGCCGGGTTTTTTGTAACTGGAGGAAAGTGTTTCTCTTTCATCCGAAGATCAATCGTCATCAATTTGTTTCAAGTTAGTCTGATAAGACCTGTCCAAGTAGAATTTCCCACTTCGACTCCCCTCCCAGGAGTGCGTTACTACGGCGATCATCTCAGGACCAGTAGCGCAGTGAGCTCACTCTGTTGCTGGTTCACCCATCACAGGAGATGATCACAATGGCAAAAGTTAAGTCACCCATGACTCAGGCAGCTGCCTCACGTATCCAGAGCAGCACGGCAAAATCGAGTGGCGGCAAAGTGTCAACGGGTAGCTTTGCTGCTCGAGCTGCCAGGGCGGCTGCTCACAATACTGGTGGTAATCGCGGTAAGAAGTAGTGTTTCAGTGCTATGGTCCCAGGCTCATCAGCGGTGAGCCTGGGCTTTGACGTGTGCCCAATAGTTCGGATAACTCGAGAATCTGGCTAACAGCCAATCTCGATTCAGGTGCACGGTAAGGGATGGGTCTTCCTGCAACTGCTTTTCAAGGTTAGCTAGCTCCTGTTCGATCCAATTCGTCCAAGCGGTCGCAGTATGAGTCATTATTAGTGGCAAGAAGGCACCATAGCTCTCGCCGGTTAAGGATTCGATAAAAGCGATCAACTGATCTATTTTGGGAGCTGTGCCAGTTCTCCATTCTTTGAGCCTGCTGCGGCGTGTCTCATTAGCAGCGTTATGAATGTCCTCTAAGGTTGCCTGATCACCGACACGAGTCCGTGTGATCGAAGGGCTCGGTAGGTGCAATGACATGGTGCGGTACGACATCGGTTTCTCGCTATTTAGCGAGAATGCGCCAAGCCAGAGTTCGTACAGCCGATATGTCGGCGTGACGAGTTTTTCTCCTTCAAGAAATGGCATCAATTGCTCCATGCCACCGTGGTTGACCAGAGCATCTGTCAGTGTGTCTGGAATCCTGAGTGATTCTTTTATTTTCAGCATGTCAGTCATGAAGCTGGCAAGGAGCTGATGATAAAAATCCACCCGAAGGCTAAACAAAACTTTTAATGCTTCTGCTATCAGCTCTGTCGTTCTCTGCTGACCAGGCCGACTGGCATCGATCATGGCAGTGCTATAGCTGCGGATCTCCTGTGAGTTGAGCAAAGTATGGTGTCGGAACGCTTCGCAAATGGCCTTGCACATTCGAGTAAGTTTCTCTTCAGGCGAGGTCTCCATCTTCCTGGCCTGATGGCATGTCAGAATCAGTTGCCTCTCCGCTTTGGCGCGCTTCTCCAGGAAAGAGAACGTCAGGGGGAGTTCGAGCTTCTGTATCGGCTGATGCTGGTTGATTCCCTCGAGAAGTCCTTGGCTGAACACCAGCCACTTGGTTCCATTCGTATCTCTAACTATAGGCTCTTTCGGAGTAATATGACTGAGCAGCTCAGCCATATTTTTTTGTTCCGCCACTTTATGGAGGTTTTTCTCGATCTTCTTGGCGCTGCGAGGAGAAACACCATCCTGGCAGGCCGTCTTGAGAGTCTGTCTGTGGACTGGTTCCAGTTTTAGATTTTCATCTTCCTGCATGCGATGGAGGAGAGTGTGCATGCCGGTGCATTTGTCGTCGAACCAACCGACAAGCTCCCATACCGGTGGCATGAAAGGGAATAGGGTGTCGGGCGTATCGATGATGACTTTCTCTGCCATTGAGTGACCTGCCACGTCAGCGTGCTCCCCGCACAGGATGATGCCTCTCTAACCTACCCCATTCCCAGGCTACTGGGGCAGGTCGTCAAGTCTAATTCAGCTTCGCTGGCTGAGCTGTCATGATACCGATAAGGAGGAGCGGGGCTGACTGCACACGCCCCCACGCTGCCGTAGGTGGCGGGGTATTCGGATAGATCACAAGGGAACTTAGGGATGATAATGAGAATTTTATTTTTTGTGTTGTTGTGGCTGATGCCGGTGGTTACAGCGGTGGCCATGCCGATCGGGATGACGACGGCGCAGTCGTTGAATGTCCGGTCAGCACCATCGGGTGAGGTGGTGGCCTCTCTGCCAATGGGCACGGTTGCTGGGGTGCTGGATATGCAGGGGGACTGGCTGAAGGTCATGTACTTCGAGGGAGGGGATACCAGCCGTTCTCGCGAAGGCTGGATTCACGGCCAGTACTTCCGCTTGACCTCCGCGTCCGGCGTAGGTGGCTCGAGCTGCGAAATGGAATATCGTTCTGGGGCAGAGGTCTGCTTGAATCTCATCAATACCAATCTCGATTGTCATGAAGACTTATCCAGCGACACCTACCGAAGCTGCGACGTCACTGCCGAGTACGAACTGGCGACCGACTACCGTGGGCAGTCGTCCCTAGGTGTGGATGTCTCCTGCGACGCCGAGATTACCCACCACACCGTCAACGGCAGGCGGCGGAGTAGTACAGAGTCAGACTGGTTCAGCCATTCGCTGTATTCTCACGGCTCAGACTGGAATGCGATGAACTTTTCCTTCAGTTTCAATAGCTTTGATGAAATCTATCGGGTTCAACTTGATTCGGTGACGTGCCGCATCGAGAACGTTCAGCTGTGGTAGCCGGGGCAAGGGGGGAGGAAGGGCTTGCCGTATAAAAATAGGTGGGTCAAGACCAGCCTCATTCCCCTTACCCATCTTTGTCAGCTAGCGTAACATGGCATGCTAATACCCATAACTGAACTGTCATAAGGCCTGTGTCGCTTTACGCATGCCTTCATGATGGCCTTGAACCACGCAGCCTGTTGGGATACTACACCGGCCTGCTGCGCTGCAGGGAGCAACCGATGCGACACGTTCTTTCCACTTGTCAGCCACGTCGCGAGATCCTGGCGGGCACCTTCAACCCAGAGATCTTCACTGCCAGCCTCAGCCGCGTGCTGGGGGACTACCGCAAGGGGGAGGCCCGCGAAGGGGCCAACTCACTGTATTCCGACCCAGTGGCCTTCTTCCGAGATGCGACGCACCCGACCCAAGGCCTCTGCACGATTCTGGACAACGCACTCGCCAGGTTGGCCAACGGTGACCTGTCCCGGCCGGCGATGCAGCGGCTGGATACCGCCTTCGGAGGCGGCAAGACCCACACGTTGATCGCCTTGGCGCATGCGGCCATGCAGGGCAAGCCGCTGGCCGAGCACATGGCAGGGATCGTGGAGCCTGAGCGGCTGCCGGAGCCTGGCCAGGTGCAAGTGGTGGGAATTATCGGTGACACCGTGGACACGCTGCGGGAAACCGCCGGCGGGGCGTCTCCCAAGCCCAACACCCTATGGTGGCAAGTCGCCCAGCAAACCCTGTCATCCGACCAGCAGGCACCCATTCAGGCGCGCCTTGATGATGCCTCGGCGCCGGCCTCGGATGAGTTCTTCGAGACGCTGTTCGGCGACCGGCCGACGCTGATCATCATCGATGAGATCGCTCAGTACCTGTCGCGCATGGAGGCAGCTTTCCCCGGCATCGGTGCCGAGCAGTCAGCCGCCTTCCTGATGTCGCTTTCCACCTATGCTGCCGGTAAACCCAATGTGGCGGTCGTGCTGAGCCTGGCCTCGGCAACCAATGCCTTCGGGAGCTTCAACAAGCTAATCGGAAGTCTGAAAAGCACGCACGGTTTCACCGATGCACAGGCTGAAGCTATCGTGGCCGATGCCCAGAAGAGTGTGCTGGATGTCGTCAACCGCACCTCCGAGGCTACGACGCCGGTGCAGGAGGGCGACCTGTCGCGCATCATGGCCAAGCGCCTGTTCGTTTCAGTCGACCTCGAAGCGGCTCATGAAGTGGCCTCGGCGTTCATCGAGACCTACCGCCAGGCAGGTACTGACCTGCCGGCTGGCGCTAACGACCCACAGCTCCATGATCGACTGGTGGCTCACTATCCCTTCCACCCCACGCTGATCGAGTTTCTCTCCGAGGAGCTGGCTCAGGTGGAGAGCTTTCAGGGCACGCGCGGCCTTCTACGCACCCTGGCAAGGGCCGTGCGGAGGATCTGGGAGGCCAAGCTCACTATCCCGCTGATCCAGACCGGCCATATCGATCTCTCGGATGGCACCATCCGCGGTGAGCTTCTGGGCAAGACGGACAACACCGATTTCGTCTCCGTGCTTGACTCCGATATCAGCAAGGCCTCAGGCACCCAGACCACTAGCCGCACCGTGGCCGGCGAACTGGATGCCGCCAACCCCCATCCCGATGGCTACCCGGTGCACGAGTGGGCTTGGCGCGTGGTCTTCCTGCACAGCCTGATCGGTCGTGGAGGTGGTCTGCAGGACGAGAAGTTCGGCATCGACATGACCTCGGCGGTCTATGAGATGGCCTCACCCGCCATCAAGCCGGCCACCGTGCGTTCCGCCCTGGAAACCATCGAGCGTGAGGCGAACTACCTCCGCGAGCGTAACGGTCGGCTGTATGCCGATACTGTACCGACGCTCAACAACATCCTGCGTCGTATAGAGGGCAACGTGGCCTACCCGGAGGCCATGACGCGTGTCGAGCAGGTCGTTCGGGGCCTTATCAAGCAGTCGTCCGTGTTCGATATTCATCCCAATATCGATGATGGTGAAGGGATTCCCGACAAGACGCGCAAGCCGCAGCTGGGCGTCATCGCCTTCGAGGTGGAAGAACTGGACCCGGCGCGCTTTATCGAGCGCCGCGGCGAGGCAGTTCGCGAGTACCAGAACCAGGTGTTCCTGCTGGCTCCCAGCACCACCCATATTGCCGGCTCGACCTGGACGGAAGCGCGTACGCACCAGGAGCACCGCACCCGGCAGAACATCCTTACCCTGGCGCGCAAGGCCATCGCCGTGGAGCGCCTCAAGGAAAACCCCGAGAACTGGGGCGTCAGCCATGACCAGCTTCAAAAAGGGGAGTTCAGGGAGCGGGCCGCCAAGAGCCCGGCCGAGCTGCGCACGGCCATCGATGAAGCCTATCGTTTTCTGATCTACCCGGGGCGCGATGGTGGCCGCGTGGTGGTGCGCGATCTGGGTAAGCGGGGCGCCGGCCCCACCGCAGGTGGCTCCAGCGGCCTGCACCTGGAAGATGCCATCCTCAAGCAGCTAGCCGAGGAAGGCGAACTGATCACCGAGGAACGTGCCTCCACCGCAGAAGCGGCGACGCTGCTCGGCAAGCTGTTCTTCGAGAACCAAAAGCAGGTCAATGTCAGTGACCTCGTGGAGCGCTTCGCCACGCGCCGTAACTGGCCGATCCTGCAACGTCCAGCGCTGCTGGCCACCGTGCTGGTAGAAGGCGCCAAACGTAGCAGCTGGTGTCTGGGCCACATGCCCGACAAGAAGGCCCACAAGCCCGATGCGCTCTATCACAAGGACAACCCGCCGCCGCTGACGGTGGAGCCCCTGGAGAAGGACGGCGAAGGCTGGATTCTCTGCACCAAGGAGCACGCCAAGCAGCTGGGCTGGCTGGAAAGCATCGTACGCGACCCCAACACCGTCGCCTCCTGGATCGAGCAGACCATCCAGAGCCGCGATCAGGTCGACCTCAGCCAACTGCCTCAGATCATCGAGCAGGAGCACGACAAGGTCGACCCACACGTCTACCAGCAGCAGCTGGAGAACCTCTTCGCTCAGCGACAACTGGCGGCCTATCCGCAGGAAGCGTTCAACGAGGAAGGTGACGCCGACCCCGAGCAGGCGATGACAGGGGATACTGTACCCGTTGGCGGCGTGACGGGCGGCATCGTGGTGCCCTACCAGACGGCACAAGCGCGGGGCTGGATCAGCAAGCCCAAGGTCGAGAACCGCGCCTTCCTGCTGCGCGCACCCGACAAGGTCAAGCAGCTCTTTAACCTGCTCTCCGGCACCGGGCTGGCCCAGTCCAAGACCGAAGTGCAGATGCTGCAGATCCAGGCGGAAACCCCTGACAAAGGGCGTTTCCAACTGGCCATGGGCCCTACCACGGTAGGTGGCCTGGTAGAAAGTCGCTCCCTGTTCGCAGCCCTGAACAGCCGTTTACGCTTTACTACTGAACAGCATCAGGTCCGCCTGACCCTGGGTGAGCTGGATCAGAACTGCAAGTTCACCAAGATGCTCGAGCAACTGGAAGGATAAACAAGACCGATGGCCACCACCGCCACCAAGACGGCGCCCCGTGGGCGCCGCAAGAGCTCACAGGCCGATGAAGCGCAGCTGGCCAAGCTGGCCAGGCGCTCGCCCTATGTGCTGCGCCTGACGCGCCACAAGGATCTGCCGCCCCCGGTGCTGGTCGTCAAGGAGCGCATCGCCCCGGAAGATCGTGACGATACCGAAGGGCTGACCAACCCCCGCGCCAAGCACGTGGAGCGCGGCACCCTGCATGGCGAGAGCGTGCGTGCCTGCCTGCCGGTCCTCAAGCGCATCCTCGAGGAGGTCAAGGACGAACAGGGCATCCCGCTGGGCCTGGAGCGCTTCATGTCCGCCCAGGGGCTCAAGCAGACCGATATCAACTTCCCCCTGGATGAAGCCGCCGGTGCACGATTGGCTCTGTTCTTCCGCCTGCAGACCAAGGTGAAGGACGTCGACCGCATCGAGCTGATCGGCCGCCGGGTCGCGATGTTCTCCCGGGAAGAGGCTGTTTACTGGCTGGCCAACGTGACCACCGCTGACCCGGCGCTGCGCAGCTGGGCCACCAGTGGATTACGCATGCTGCTTTGCGGCGAGGCCGGTGACAAGCGGGTGCCACGCATCCTGGAGAAAGTGCGTGCCCGTGGCTGAGGGATAGGAATCGACGTGGCTCGCAGAGCGGGCCGGAAATGGCAGCTTAGCCGTGCCAAGAACGGTAGCGCCAAGAACGAATGATCAGCCAGGCCGCTCGCCTGGCTGTCGCCATGTTAGAGGAAGCAACAGTATGGACGTCAACGAATCAGGCCTGACTGCTACCAGCGTGCCGACTACCAGCGCCGCCCAGCCATTGATAGACGATCAGCGCCTGATCGAAGCCGGGTTTCCTTGCCATCAGGTGGGCTCTGAGACCCAGCGTGAGCGTGATACTGGCAAACAGCCGCCCACGGCCAGGCTTCATGTATGGTGGGCACGCCGTCCGCTAACCCCCAGCCGCGCAGCAGTTTTGGCGTCGTTGTTGCCAGCAGATGCTGATCCGGAGCAGTTCGTTCGCGATCTGGGTATCGTCCGCTGGCAGGCCAAGCTGGGCGAGCAGCGCTGGACTCTGACGAATGGAACCATAACCTCACGGCTCCGTCAGGAGGATGATGGTAGCTGGATATTACCCGTCGATAAGACGGTACTTAAGGCGGTGGAAAAGGAGCAACAGCGCCGCGAATCCTGCCGAGAGATGATCGACCAGTTGGAGCAGGCAAGCTCCGAGTTTCAGGAAGAGCCAGTGGTGCATAGCTGGAAGGCTGATGTCCAGGAGCTTCCTGCGATGGGTGTCTATATTGGAGCGAAACTGGAGGTGGAGCAGGCAACCGCTGACCCTGCCGGTGTCTCTGAGAAAATTGAGTTCGCCAAGCGTGCCGATGTCAAGCATGCCTTAGGTAATGCTATCCGCTGGGATCCAGAGGACTCTTATGGGTATGCCCGCGCTTTTTCTAATTCAATTGAGCCATTTGCTGAGCAAGAGCGAAAGGTTGTGCTCGATCCAACTGCTGGTGGTGGATCAATTCCCTTCGAGGCGCTGCGCCTCGGCCATAAGGTGATCGCCAACGAACTCAACCCCGTCGCTAGCGTTATCCTCAAGGCAACGCTGGACTACCCTGTGCGCTTCGGCGAGAGCTTGCTGGATGATATCGAAGAGTGGGGGGAGAAGCTTAGGGAAAAGGTCGAAGCCCGAATGGCGCCCTTTACTCCTTTCAGCCCTATTCCCGTTGATCAGTATGCCAAACTGGAAGCCCACCTGCACAGGTACCCAGAGCTGGTCGAGGAATATGCCACTGAGCATGACCATATGGGGCTGCTCTACTGTCGTCAGGTGACCTGCCCCCATTGCTCCGGCGATGCGCCACTGCTCAACTCCCTGTGGCTTTCCAAAAAAGGTGAAAAATGGGGTGTGGCAGTCAAACCGCAACCAGATAAAACGGTACGTTTCGAACCGTTCGAGATGACGGCCGATAACAGCGGCCTCAGTGTCGAAGACCTGGATGCTGGTACCGTAACCCGTGGTGTCGGCCAGTGCATTCACTGCCAGCAGGCCATCTCCGGTGCTGAGATCAAGCGCCAAGCCCGTGGTGAATCTGAGCTGGGCAAATGGAAGGACATCCTCTTCTGCGTGGTCGGAATTCGTCTGGAGCCCAAGGTCGACAAGCATGGTCAGGTGCAGCGCTTTTCCTCAGGAGAGCGAAAGGGCGAAATCAAGACCCAGAAAGCTCGCTACTTCCGTGCACCTAACGAGACAGATCTTGAAGCAATCCAGGCCGCCGAGCGGGAACTGGAAGAGCTCCGCCTTGATTTCGAAATGAAGGGATTGGTTCCTAACGAACCGATCCCGGCTGGCAGTAAAACAAGTGAACTGATCCGCTATGGTATGAACAGCTGGGAAGAGTTGTTCGTTCCTCGTCAGCTTCTTGGCCACCTCTCAGTAATGGAGGCACTGCAGGATGCCAAGTCCGAAATTCTCACTGAGTTGGGTGAAGAAAAAGGCCGAGCCGTTATCACTTACCTTCAATTTGCCATTGACAAAGTTGTAGATTACAACTCCAAGCAAACGCGATGGCATATGTCCAATGCCGTTTTGGTGGGTACCTTTGGGCGCCATGATTTTTCTTTAAAGTGGACATTTGGGGAAATGGTGTATGCTGGCCCTTCATCGGCACTACGGTGGGGAATATCTCAGGCGCTGGATGCCTACAAGGGTATCGAAGGGTTAGTTAGAGAGCGTGGAAAGCTTGGTTTTCAAGAAGGAGATATTAAGGCGCTTCAAGGCTCAGCCGCCTCCATGCCAGAAATTGCAGACCATAGTGTCGATGCTGTGGTAATGGATCCTCCGTACTATGACAATGTTCAATATAGCGAGCTTTCTGATTATTATTACGTTTGGCAAAAACGTTCTTTGGCCGACCTTTATCCTGGCTGGTTTGACCATGAGGTAACTGATAAGGCGGCAGAAGCTGTTGCTAATCCGGCCCGCGATGGGTCTGCTAAGGGCGCAAAAGCTAGGTATGAGGAGCTGATGCAGGGCATCTTCGCCGAAAGTAAGCGCGTCCTGAAGCCTAATGGCATCATGACGCTGATGTTTACCCACAAGAGCTCCGATGCCTGGGAAACCCTGACCAATGCGCTGATTCAGTCTGGTTGGGATATCACGGCCTGTATGCCAGTTGAATCTGAGGGTGGCTTCTCAACCCACCAGATGGATATGGCATCAGCGGCATCCACCATTTTTATCGCTTGCCGCCCAGCGGATCGCAGTGATCGCGAGCCCTCTAGCTGGGCCTATGAGGTCAAGGGCAAGCTGGAAGCTGCGGTACGCGAAGGCCTGGTTGAGTTCGACCGCCTCAAGCTCAACCCCGTCGACCGCATGATCGCTTCCTGGGGCCGTGCGCTGCGCGTCTACTCCGCCCACTGGCCTGTGCAGGATGGTGACGAAGACGTACCGCCTACCCGCGCCATGCAGGAAGCGTCCCGTGTGGTGGCCGAGGAAGAGGTCAGCCGCCTTTCCGGTGGCTTGGTCACCGTCGACAACTTGGACGCCGAATCCCGTCTTGCGGTGATCGCGCTTGGCATCAACGGCCTGGGCGACTTCGCCTTCGATGACGCTCTGCAGATGAGTCGCTCCCTCAGCTTCCGCCTGCAGAACCGCAACGGCAACTACCGAGTCAGCGATGACATGGTGGCCTACGCCAACGTTGGCGAAGACGAGCGCGCCGCCCCGCTGGCCATCAAGGGTAACAAGCTGCGCTTGCTCAAGCCGGAAGAGCGTGCCGCTGCGCGTCTGGAGAATCCGCAGACCCTGTGGGATGTGCTGGGTGGTCTGATCGTCACCTACCGCGACGGCGGCATTGTGGCAGCGCGTAACTTCCTGACTCAGCATGGCAAGCGCGACAGCGACGCCCTGCGCGGCCTGCTCAAGGTCTGGGCCAAGGAGTGCCGAGACGACGAGCTCAAGCGCGAAGCCCAAATGATCGACTACGAGCTGTAAGGAGAGAGGCCCATGCTCACTGAGTTGCGACTGCAGAACTTCAAGGCCTGGCGGGACACTGGGCCGATGCGCCTTGCCCCGCTGACGGTGATCTTCGGCACCAACAGCTCAGGCAAGTCGAGCCTGGGTCATCTCCTGTTGGCCCTCAAGCAGACGGCAATGCTGGCTGATCACAAACGATCGTTGCACCTAGGCGATAACAATTCGTTGATCGATCTAGGCACTTATGAAGATTGTGTTTATGGGCGCGACGTTTCCTTACCTATTGAGTTTGGGCTTCGATGGAAGCTTAACCGCAGTTTGACGGTAAAAAATATCCTCAATGGTTCGCAATCATACCAAGGCAGGGAATTGGCTCTGCATGCTGAAATAGCACCTAGCAATAAGATGCAGCCTGAGACACGTCGATTTGACTATTCCCTTTGTAAGGGGCGAGAAGAGACCCTTCGAGTATCTCATGGTCGAGATGGAAGTAAGGCTTGGTTAGAATGTGAGCCTTTGAAATTGGTGCGAGCACAAGGGCGGGGGTGGCCAGTAGAGCCGCCTGAGAAATTTTATCGCTTTTCTGATAGAACGCTTTCGCGATATCAGAACGCTGATTTTCTTGCATTGTTTGCGCTGCAGACCGAGGAGCTGTTGGAAAAATTTTACCACCTTGGTCCATTGAGAAGCCATCCTAAGCGTGTCTATTCGTGGTCAGGAGATACGCCGTCAGATGTAGGTGCTCAGGGTGAGTTGATGATACCCGCTATTCTCGCAGCCAGTGAGCAGGGGCGAAAATTAAACCGGGGGCCGGGGAAAAAAAAGCAGCGGTTCGATGCTTTCATAGCTAGCTGGTTAGCTGAGCTAGGAATTATCCATAAATTCGACGTGCAACCTATTGCGCCAGGCCGAAAAGAGTATGAGGTTCTTATCCAAACTCATGTTGGTACGCCGTGGGTGAAATTGACCGATGTAGGCTTTGGGATTTCTCAAGTCCTTCCAGCATTAGTGCAAGCATTTTATACACCGCCGGAATCAGTTTTATGGATGGAGCAGCCTGAAATCCATTTGCACCCTCGTGTTCAGGCTAACCTTGCCGATGCCTTTATTAGTGCTATAAAAGCACGAGAAAATGGCGAAGATAGAAACGTTCAACTAATAATAGAAAGCCACTCAGAGCACTTCTTGAATCGACTTCAAAGGCGAGTGGCTGAAGGCGATATAACCACGAAAGACATTGCGGTATATTTCGTCAATCGTGATAGAAAAGGCGCTCACTTAGAGCCATTAAAGTTAAATGAATATGGAGATATTGAGAACTGGCCCGATGACTTCTTCGGCGACGACATGGAGGACATCACCCAGCGGGCACTGGCGGCAGCGCGCAAGCGCAAGGCCAAGAAGGCACAGGAGGCCAGTGCATGAGGCGAGCTGTGGTCGATACTAATGTACTGCTGGTGGCGAATCGTGACCATGAGGATGTCTCGGAGGAGTGTGTGATCACCTGCATTGAAGCGATCGACAGCCTTCGCCGGGGCGGGGTTACCGTGATCGATGACGAATGGCGCATTCTGGGTGAGTACACCCATAAGCTGAATCCACGCCGTGGCCAGCCGGGCGCAGGTGATGCCTTTCTCAAGTGGCTATTTCAGCGACGAGTCGATTCTAGGTACGTAGCCGAGGTGACCGTTACCGAAAGCGCTGATGATTGGTTCGAGGAGTTTCCTGACCACACGCTACAGCGCGAGTTTGACCCGCCAGACCGCAAGTTTATCGCCGTGGCGGCGGCCGATGCCGGCAATCCGCCTATCCTTCAGGCAGCGGATTGCAAGTGGCTCAACTGGTGGCAGCCGCTATCTATAGCTGGGGTCCACTTCCGCTTCGTCTGTCCCGATGATGTTGGGCGGTTCTACTCTCAGAAGTTTCCCGGTCAACCCAGACCTGAGTTTCCAGAGGATGAGTGAGTTCTTCCGCTTCCCCCATACACCGCATCTTGCCTGGCTTGGCGAGGGCGAGCCTCGTGACGATAAGCTGCTCGATCCCCCCGAGGTCGAGGCGCTGCTAGCGGACGAAGTATTGGTAGAGGAGAAGCTCGACGGTGCCAATTTGGGCATTTCCTGGGGAGATGAAGGCCAGCTGCGTGTACAGAATCGTGGCGCCTACCTCGAGCCCCCTTACCGCGGCCAGTTCTCTCGTCTGAACCAGTGGCTGATGCAGCACCTTGCGGTGTTCCAACAGCACTTACCCGATCACGTCATTCTCTTCGGCGAGTGGTGCGCAGCGCGCCACTCGCTGGATTATGCCGCCTTGCCGGATTGGTTCCTGATTTTCGATATTTACGACCGTCAAGCCCAGCGATTCTGGAACCACGATAGACGCAATGACTTAGCAAGCCGGCTCGGCCTATCTGTTGTGCCGCTACTCAAGCGAGGGTTTTTCACCGTCAATGAGCTGGAAGCTCTGGTGCATAGCGGTCGCAGCGCCTACCGGGATGGCAAGCTGGAAGGCCTCGTGATCCGCCAGGATGGGCCAAAGTGGTGTGAACACCGCGCCAAGCTGGTTCACCCTAATTTTGTGCAACAAATCGAGGAGCACTGGCGGTCAAGGGCGTTGGAATGGAATGAGCTGGCGGCTCATCAATAACGATATCTGAAGAAGGAGAAACGCAGGGATGAGCACTATCAAAGGAAGCGACCTTAAATTGCATAAGGTCTTGTCCAGCGACTATGAGTTTCACATCCCGGAGTATCAGCGTCCCTATGCTTGGGAGGTCGAGCAGGCCGAGGAGCTGTTCGAGGACTTGTGGACCTTCATGGAGCAGGAGGACAAGACAGAAGAGTATTTCTTGGGCAGCATCGTGCTGGTCAAGGATGATAGAACTAACCGCGCTGATGTCGTCGATGGTCAGCAGCGTTTGACCACACTGACGATCCTTCTCTCCGCTATTCGGGACCGGCTTCAGGGCAATTCTAAATGGGGAGCTGCCTTCGATAAGTACATCATGGAGCCGGGCGACATAACTCTGGACCTCGAAGAAAAACCTCGGCTTTGCCTTCGTACACGAGATAGCGAATTCTTCAACCGCTATGTTCAAAGCCCAGGTGGAATGGCCGACTTGGCAAATCTTGACACTAGTCGCTACCAAGACTCCCAGCTGAATATTATTCAAAACGGCAGCTACTACATGGAGCGGCTCTCCAAGCTTGATGAAGAGCAGGTCGGTCGCTTTGGTCAGTTTATTGTACGTAACTGCATTCTTGTTCTGGTATCGACCGAGAGCTTCAAGTCTGCCTATCGTATCTTCTCAGTGATGAACGACCGAGGCCTTGATCTTGAGCCATCTGACATCCTGAAGGCCAATATTATCAGTGGAATTGGAGAGCGTGAGCGGAGTCAGTACACGGAACGCTGGGAAGATGCAGAAATACGCTTGAGCCGGCGGGGCTTCAATGATTTGATAGCTCATATCCGAATGATTTTTCGCAAGGAAAAGTATCGGCGTTCGGTGCTGGATGAGTTTAACGAATACGTGCTAAAAGCAGTACCAGGTAGCAAGACTCTGATGGATGAAGTCATCCTTCCCTATGCCGATGCCTTTGAGGTGATCAGGAACCAGTCGTTTGTCAGCACAGAGAGAGCAGAGAGCATCAATGAGCTGTTCAGTTGGCTTCACCGAGTCAACAATATGGACTGGGTTCCAGTTGCCATGGAGCTTGTGCGTCGCTATGAGAGTGATACTGAGGATCTAGAAAAGCACTTGACATTGCTGGAGCGTTTGGCCGCCAGTATGTTTGTTCGCGGTGTTTATGTAACACCTCGAGTGGAGCGCTATGGACGGGTGCTGAGTGAGCTCGAGGCCGGCAATAATTTGCTTGAGGAAGGCTCTTCACTGAACCTCACCACCCAAGAGCAAAAATATACTCTTGAGCGCCTAAACGGTAACGTCTATGAGTACCCGGCGCTCTTGCGCATGTATATCATGCTTAGGATGGACTCCTTTTTGGCAGCGACTACCGTAAGCTATAAGCATAAGACCACGACGATTGAGCATGTGCTACCTCAGAACCCGAGTGAAGGCTCCCAGTGGCTGGATGAATGGTCTGAGGAGCAGCGCGAGGAATGGACGAATAAATTGGGTAACTTGGTCCTGCTGTCACGTCAGAAAAATTCGGAAGCATCAAACTACGATTTTAGCCTCAAGAAACAAAAGTACTTCCAGACACGAAGTGGCGTCTCACTTTATGCTTGCTCGACTCAGGTTTTGAACCACCAATTCTGGACAGAACACGAGGTTGAGGAAAGGCAGATCGACTTGCTGAAAGTCTTTTCACGCAACTGGAAGCTTAAAGGCCTGGATCTCGTCACCAGCTAGGCAAGGAGGCAGGCATGACACTACGCGACTATTCTTGGGAGCCGAGCTACGCCACCTCCGATATTCGCGAGGATGGTAAGCTGGTCGATGTGCTGCATGACTTCTATATTCCGGCGCTAAGGCGGGCGACCCGCTATGACCGTGTCGCCGGCTATTTCACATCCTCTTCGCTTGCAGCGGCATCACAAGGGTTTTCGCGTTTTGTCGAGAACGGTGGTGTGGCGCGTTTCGTGGTAGGCATGCAGCTCAACCCGGAAGATGCCACTGCGATTCTGCAAGGCGATGAGCAGCGTGCCAGTCAGGTGATGCTGGCTCAGCTCGAGTCCTCCCAGCAATGGCCCACCGCATTACGCCATGGCGTCGAATTGCTGGCGTGGATGGTCGCCAACGGACACCTCTCCATTCGGGTGGGTCTGCGTGTACATGCTCAGGATGGTACCCCACAGACAATGGACTTTGCCCAGGATGGTTACCTGCATGAGAAGTGGGCGATCATCGGTGATGATCAAGATGAGTTGTTCATTTCGGGCTCGTTGAACGAATCCCGAACGGCGCTTGCCATCAATGCCGAGAACATCACAGTCCAGCCTTCGTGGGAAGAGTGGAATCGCAAGCTCTTCGCACGAAAGCATCGCAGCTTTCTCGCTCTTTGGGAGGGGAAGCATCCTGCTATCAAGACGTTCTCTCTGCCTGAAGCGGTCAAGGCAGAGCTGGTGAAAATTGCCAGTAGCACCAGTGGGCTATTTGAGATCGATGGCACGCCCATGTCGCGGGATCCACATGAAGTCCGTGAAAAAGACGAGCTCAAGCCTAGCCCATCCGAGCGCCTTCGTTTTGCCATGATCCGCCTTGCGCCACTGCTCCCCGGTGGCGAGCGAGTTGGGATCGAGACCACGCCCATCGAGCCCTGGCCGCATCAGCGCTTTGTGGCCAGCCGCTTGCTGGACACCTACCCGCGTAATCATTTGCTTTGTGATGAGGTAGGTCTCGGCAAGACCATCGAGGCGGGCCTGGCTTTCCGCGCCTTATGGCTCAGTGGCCGAGCAAGATCGATTCGGGTGTTCGCACCTGCCTCGCTCACCTCGCAGTGGCTGGTTGAGATGGCCGAGAAGTTCTTCCTGCCCTTCGTGAGGCGCACGTCTCGCAAGGGGCGCTGGGAGCGTCTTGACATGCTCAGCGGCGAGCCCATCCAGGGCGATGGACAGATGTTCGATGCCCCGCTGGAGATCGTCTCTACTGGTTTGGTTATTAACCGCCATGGAGGCCGATTGCTGTCGAGCTTGCCAGAGACGGATTTGGTGCTGGTGGATGAGGCCCACAAGGCCAGGCGCCAGACGCCCGATAACCAGACCACCATGGCTCGCTTCAATAAGCTCTATCAGGAGCTGCAGAGCTCGCTGTATAGCAAGTCACGGACCCTGCTGCTGGCCACGGCGACACCGATGCAGCTCAATCGGGTCGAGGCCTTTGATCTGCTGAAGTTGATGCCCTCTGCAGGCGCCGTACAGTTCTCCGAAGACCTATGCGAGATCTTCTATCGGGTCCGGGACAAGCTGCTGAACAACGATCCCATGGCGGACTACGAAAGCGAGTGGCTACGCCGCTACCTGAATAATGTCCGTGCGTCATCGCCCGAGCAGTGGCAGTTCGTGCATGAGCATGTGCTCTCTACCTTTGGTAAGAGCGGTTTGGATGACTTTGTGGAGCGCTGGGAAGAGCCCATTTTCGGCTGGGATGAGGTGCAACCGGCGCTGAGCCTGCTGGCACCGCTAGGCCGCAGCATGCTTCGCCACACCCGCTCGCTGCTACGCGCTTATCAGCGCGAAGGTCTACTGAATGCCAACTTGGCATGGAGGGAAGTCCACCCGGGCATCATCCCCCTTGCTGGTGTGGAGCGTGAGGTCTATGACGAGCTGCAGGCTTACTGTGCCGAACTGGCCAGCCATATGGCCGCCAACATGGAAGAGGGTCAACAGAGAGCGGCTATCGGTTTCTACCTCAGCTTCCTGCGCCTCCGTTATTCGTCCTCCTTCCATGCACTGCGATGTTCTCTCGAGCGGCGCCTGGTAAAAATTCAGCAAACTCTGGATCACAAGGCTCAGCAGCTCACCAGTAATTATGCCGATCGGGAAGAGTTGGAAGAGCTTCGTGATGAAGAGGTCGAAGGGTTGATCCTCAAGCATCGCACCGAAAGTGATCTGACATGGGAGCAGGGCGCTGTAGCCCGTTTGATTTCCACAATGGACCGGCTCCCGACGACGCCGTCGAAGATGCAGCAGTTGCTGAAGGACATCGAAAGGCGACGAACCAATGGCACCGACCGTGTACGGCAGTTGGTACTGTTTACCCGCTACGCCGACACCATGAACTACCTTCATGACGAGTTGAGGCGGCTACTCCCTGGGTGTCCAATCGGCACCTTCTCTGGAGCGGGAGGTAGCCTGCGCCGGGCTGGTAAGTACCATCCTGAAAGGCTTGATCGTACGACGATCAAGCAACGTTTCGTTGCTGGAAACATCGACATCCTGCTATGTACAGATGCGGCAGCGGAAGGTTTGAACCTGCAGAGCGCCGACCTACTGATCAACTTCGATTTACCGTGGAACCCGATGATGCTGGAGCAGCGCATTGGCCGCATCGATCGTATCGGCCAGCATCACGAGCACATCCACGTGCTTAACTATCTATATCAGGATAGCGTGGAAGAGGTGGTGTACTCGCGTTTGGTCAGGCGTTTCCATGAGGCACTTACTGTATCCGGCGAGCTGCAATTCTCGCTCCTGCCCATCCAGCCAGAGGATTTCGAGGATTACGCCAAGGCAGAAGGTGAGGAAGGCAAGATCGATGAAGAGGAGCTGATTCGCCGAGCCCAGCGGCATGCCGAGCGCATCAAGGAGCGACAACAGCTCACTGAGTTCAAGGCTGAAGAGCAGAAAGCGGCCTATGAGCATCTCGAGGCCCAGCGTCGTGCAGAGCCGATGCCGGCGACTCTGGAGGATATCTGGCGGGCCATCAGCGAGAGTCAGTATCTCAGGGCTCTGGGAGGCGGCATCGAAAGCTTCAAGCATGGGGATGCTTACCGGGTGGTCGACGTCCCCGGGTTACCTAAGGAGGTATTGATGACGACCTCCCGAGGGTTCTATGAGCATGGCCTTGGGGAATCTGATCATCGCAGACTGCACTTTGCGACCTTTGGCGACCCTGTCTTTGAGAAGCTGCTGGATTACATGCTGCAACCGCTGGAAGCGGTGCAAGCCGCATGGCAATCGCGCAAGCCACTGGCAGCAGTGCGCGTAGCTGACCATGACCTGAAAACCTTCGAGGAAGCCTTTGGCGTTGAAATTGGTGAAGAATCCGAGATTGAGCTGGTAGAGCGCTCCCTCCCGTTAGCGAAACGACAAGATGACCGGATAGGGCGTCAGCAGAAGGTCATGCTGGATACCGTATCCGTCAGCCTTGCCGAGCTGAAGTTAAAACCCAACCCCGATACAGCTAATAACCAGATTGCTGAGATTGATCGGTTCCGATCTGATGTCAACAATCGACATGGACAACGAGTGCATCTGAAGTTTGATGCGCCGGATCGCAGTGGAATGCTGGTGTTGAAGGACAAGCTTCTGTGGCCAGTGTTGCAAAAGAAAGATGGGCTAACAGTCGATGCGGATCCTCTGCTGTTAAGTGCATCTCGAGATGTCATATTCAGGCAGCTTGGGGATATGAAGAAAGATAGTCGAACTAGCCATGATGTGGCTAGGCGGCTGAAAGAAAATGTCAATCAATACTAGCTTTGGAGTGCTGAAAAGTGAATTCGACACATGTTTGGAGAAAGGTGGCGTCTACTATTTCTTTGGGAGATCAAAGACATAGCTTGATTTCAATGCAAGAAATTATGGGGATAGCAGAGTTGAAAGGTATAAGAGGATTGGATGAGTTATCCCCCGTCCATATGCAAGTATTAGCACGCATTTATGCGAAAGGACAAGATGAGCCGCGCTTGATTGGCGCATATATTGGAATCGATGAAAATGAGGTGTTTACTTTTCTAGATTGCCTGGAAAGAATGTCCTTGGTGGAGGCGGATGCAACTGTCTATAAAGTAACAGTCAAAGGGGAAGAAGCAGTAAAGAAAGTTGGTGAAATATTGATAGAAGAAGATAGCTTTAAGCTTAAACAGCATTTAAAAGAAGTTGAAAAAATTCGTGGGAAATTTGTTTGAAGTTAGCCTGGAAACTTTCTTTTGGTTGCGAGGGCAGCTGATGAAAACGTGGATGAGAGCATTGTTGTTTATCTCAGCATTTTCTCCTGCGTTAATAACAATGGCATATGTCCGTTATGATGTCAATGGCTTAGGAAGCGATGTCATACAGCTACTTATCGTCGGCTTGATTGGAAGCATGCTTCCATTCCTGATTTTGATTCTCATCAGGCAGCAAGGAGAAATTTTTAATTTAAAAATTACAAAGATAGAATCGAATGATTTTATGCATTTTGCTTTCTTTGTTAGCTATTTTGTTCCATTGATAATGAATGCTGCTGAAGTTTCAGTAACGGCTATTTTCTTTGTTGTTTTAACGGCTTTTCTTCTTCTTTGGCTATCAAGTTCTCTTCCAGCACATCCTTTGCTAAGGATAATGCGGTTCAGGTTCTATAAGGTAGAATCGTCCGCTGGGGTTGGGTATATATTGATTTCAAAGAGAAATATCAGGGATCCTCACACCGCAGGTCCTTTTCAGATGATATCTGATGCTATGTTGATGGAGACTAAGCGTGACTAATTTCAACCTTTTTGCATTGACAAACGATCCGGCAAACCGTTGCTTGAGGTTCTCTCTGTCTAAAGATGTTCAACATGATCTAACTTCATTGATTAAAGACCAAGAAGCTAGCTTCAATAAAAATGCAGTGGATGAAGTGCCATTTGATGGTAAATATAAACCTGAACATGACGAAGTTTTGGTGATAAATGATTATGATGATATCGATAACTTGGGCTATGCAATTAATAACCCTCTTTCCATTCAAGAAATAATTCCCGATCCTTCTGTTTTTGGAACGATAAAAGCGTTGTTTACTGGCTATATCGATCCAGCAGGTGTGCCTGTCATTCTTGTGCAGAACTTTGATAAAAAAAGGATTATATCAAATAATGGATTGTCTATTTTCCATGCGTCGAATGTATACAAAAAAATAGAGGGATCAGGAATTAAAATTGATAATAAGCTTTCAGCAATTCTTTATGGAAAAGAGCTAAAGTTTAATAGCTTCCATTTGTTGAGACAGATTTTTGATGTTTCTGATTATTATAAAGAAGCAACAGATGTTGATATTGAGCAATTTGCAGACATGGATTGTGTTTTGGTTTCGAGCAAGCAGCAGTTGGTTTCAAACTCGGACACTTGGGTTCGTAGGAAATTTTGGCTTATTTCTCAGAGTGAAATCCTCCAAAAGGTCCCTGTATGCGATATTAAAGCAGTAGCCGCTGAATTTAATATACCTTTGCAGGCACAGATGGACCAAGGTAAAGAAAAAATCAAGATCCCAGAGGATAAAAAAGAGCTAAAAGCGCTGCTGAGATTTTTAGACGAAGATTATTACAAGTCCCCTTTGCTGCAGAATCGCTATTTGACAAATTCTAAAATACCTTTGGTGTAGTAAATCAACCTGAGTTTTAGGCTGGCCTGTCAGTTGGGTAGTTGGTAATGCGATGTGGGCCAGCCTAGTCTTGAATTATTATTTTTTTTCGCTTTCGAACAGGTCATTGAAGAACGTCTTGCCGGCGTCGGCCAGCACGAGATTTCCCTTGTCGTTGAAGAAGGCGATGTCACGGTCCACCAGTGCGACTTTGGCAGCGTCTGGCAGTGGCTGGTCCATTTTGCAGGCCTTCAATATCTGCGCCATGGCCGGGTCGCTGCCGATGCTCTCGAGGATCTCGCGGGAGATGCCCGCCTCAGGGAGCGTCATGGCCTCGAACATGAAGCCTTTCTCGAGAACGCCTCGTCCGAGCACTAGCAGCACCCCCTGAATCTGGCGAACCGATGCGCTGCTCTCCTGGTCCCGGTTGTCTTCGTCCGCCTGGGATTGGCTGAGCGTGCGCACGTAGAAGAACCCCGGCCGCTGTACCAGTTCCATGCCCATGTTGGCATAGGCCTCGATGTAGTAGCGGTCACGCTCCTTGAAGAGTTCGTCAAATAGTGGGTTGGGTACCAGCTTGCCGTCCACGTACAGATATTGGTTGATCACCTGGCCAGAGGTCAGCTTGCGAAAGGCCTCCTGGCTCAGGCGGCGATTGACGACCGGCTGCCCGGTGCTCGGCTCATGGGGGAAGGGGGAGTCGCTCATGGGGTGATCTCCTTGGCCGGGGCCTCGCGAGGAATGAGTGGGTGGTACGACAGTGCCAGCTCGGCATGGACGATCTCGTGGTGCTGGAAACGGGCATGAAAGCGGAAGTCGGGCAGCGCCATGATCCAGTCGAGAGCCTCGAGGAGGTCGTTTAAGGTGTATTCCTCGAGGCAGCTTTCCAGATAGCCGTGTAGCGCGGCATGCAGATCCTGGCAGTCTTCCGGGATGGTCCACTGCTCAAGCAATGTCTGTATCTCGTGCTGGCGTAACTGTTCGCGCAGCTCGGCCTCCGACAGTCCTGCGCGTGCCGGATCGATGGCGATAGCTCCGGCCCGGTCACGTTCGGCCCGCAGCTCTTCAATGCGACGGTCAGTGAACTCCTCGATGTCGGCTCGGTGATCGATGTCATGCCAGTCCAGACGGTAGAAGCGCATGCGCTTGATACCTAGGAAAGTGCCGGGTGACTGGATGGCTGGATGGCGGACCGGAATGTACTTGTTCTTAAGGTTGTCGTCATGCTGCTCGTCAGTGGCGAGCTTGAGGGCATTGAAGGCGCGCTCGATGCAGTCATACTGCTCCCGCTGGCGCCGATCCTGGCGGACGTAGCGCTCCAGAGAGAGGCGCAGGGCATCGATATCGTTGACGTAGCTATGGATTGCGTTGGCCGACAGCTGCAGTTCCTCATTCAGTGAGGGGAAGGCACTGTCCTCGGTGAGCTTGGCGATGCGGCGGATGGCCGTCACCGCCGGGATGCCTTGCTTGAATCGTGTCTTGGGGTCTAGGAACTCCAGGGCCGGCAGAATGTAGCGCTGGTAGATACGATTGATGTGCTCCAGGGCCTTGCGGGTTTCGGTCGCACCTTCAATGCTGCCCACGTCCTGTTGCTCCACCAGATCCGCCAAGTGGTCCCCTTGGGCTTCCAGGGCAGCGATGCTTTCCTGCATCTTGCCGAGGGTGTCCTGTATGCGGCGACGGAGCAGACGCAGTTCATCGGTGAAGTTTTCATCTGCTATGTCGATCGGCAAGCGCTGTATCGCAGCAAGGCTCTGGTTGAGTCCCTTCCTCAAGTCTTCCAGCTCGGCTTGGCTCAGGCCGCGCATACGGCCGATATCGAAGTGGCGCAGCATGTCCACGACAAACGGTGCCAGCACCAACTTGCCGCGGGCCGGATCGATGCGCAAGATCAGTCGTTCACGTAGGAGGTTGTCCTCGGCCAGGGTGTAGCGAATGCGCTGGCACTCGAGATCAGAGCCCTGGGTGGCTTGGGCTGTCACTGCTTGTCGGACCAGATTGCGGTACAGCCGAGTGGGAATCTCTACGTCCCCATCATTCTCCTCTATGTAGGCCACCAGCTGTGTGAATAGCTGCCGATGATCGATCAGCTGCTTCAGTATGAAGGGCGACTTGATGTTCACTGACCGGGCTCCTCCTCGGGCTGGAAGATCGCCTCCTCATTGGCGTCGGCCTCTCGCAAGGTGAATTTCGCTTGGCGGGTCAGCGACTCGCAAAGGCCATGGTGCACTACCGTTCGGTTCTCGGCGTAGGCTCGGCTGGCGTGGAAAAGTCCCAGGTGGACGTAGTTGCCGAGCACTTGGGTGATCTTTGAGTCCCGGTTGGGGTTGGCCACGAATAGGCAGTAGCCATGCTGCTCAGCCATCTTTCTAGCGGTGCGCATGTTGCGGGTAGCCAGGGAGCCGAATTCGTCCATCACCAACGGCATCGTCACCTGCGCCTCGCCGTCCATGAGGCGCGACATCAGCACCGAGAGCAGGTTGGTAGTGATCATCATGGTGGTGCCGTTGGACTGAGCGTTGGTCGTCCACCCGTCCTCGCCGCGCTTGCGGTAGGAGTAGGTAACCCGCTCCAGGATCTTGTCGAGGCTGATCAGGATGCCGGTGCGGCGGGCATCCTTATTGAAGAAGTCCGCCTGGAATTCCTTGAGCTGCTTGTAGACGCGCTCATCCTGCAGCTCGTCGCTGAGGAGGTCGGCTTTATCGAGGTTGGCCAGCAGCTGCTGGAAGCGTGGGTGAAGCTGGTATTCTACTCGAACCGCGTCAAGATCTGAGATCGAGAACTGGCCCATCTCGGCGTTGATGCCATTCATGAAGGCAGTCACCTGCTCCTTGGCGGTGCGCAGGATCTCGACCTGAGTATGCGTGGTCTTGTTATGTCGCTCGACCTTGTTCCGATGGTTGGCTTCCTGGGTGTCGAGGTTGTCGTAGATCGCCTTCAGCTGGTCGTGGAAGCTTTCCACCTGTTCACCGGTGAAGGTGCTGATATAAGCCTGGCTGTCGAGGTTGGTCAGGATGTTCATGGTGAGCATCTTGCGCAGGTGCTCATGCACCTCATTGCGTAGCGCGCTCAGCTTTTCGACGTCCTCCTCGAGGGCCCCTATGGTTTCCTCATTGACGTTGCATGGCGTCGGCGTGAGGTGTCGGTGGCGCCCCTCCAGGACGTTGTTGGCGTCCTTGCCAATCCGGTCGAGCCGTTGGCGAATGAGCTTCACCGCCTGAGCCCGCTCTAGAATCCGGTTCAGCTGCTGGCGGGCATTCTGGCGTGCAACGTCTGCCTTCTGGTAGTTGGCCCTCACCGTCTCGAGCTGGTGCGTTTGCTCAACCAGTGTGGCTTCATCCTCTTTGAGCTGTGCCTCCTTGTCCTTGAGGGTCTCGGTGTTGGCATCGAGGGCATTCAGGGCGTTCTTGTCCCGCTCTGCCTGGTGTTTTTCCATTTCAACCTGGGTGCGGCGCTTGGCGATCTCGACGGCGGACAGGGTGGCCTCTTCCATGAGGGTCGCCCGACGCTTTTCATCGCGGCCAATGCCGGCATTCAGTGCATCGAGCTCATCCCGCATCTTCTGTCGCGTTTTCTGGGCATCGTAGCTGTAGTAGGGGATGCCCATCAGCGGAAGGCGTTGCTGGGGTTGGCCCAGGACGAGGTGCCCGTCTTCATCATGGAACTGTTGGCTGAACTGGGTGAACGCCTGCTTCTGTTCGGAGGACAGCTCCCCATGGGTGGAGCCCAGGGCGCTGTTCAGTGAGTAGAGGATACTCGCGTCGCGTACCGTGAGCTCATCGAGTAGGGTCGGGGCGCGGCTCGAGAGCTTCTCGTCTAGGTAACGGGCCTTGCGCTTGTTCCCCTCAAGCCGCTTGCTCACCTCCGAGAGGTTCTGCTGTGCCACGGCCTTGTCGTCGTAGCCGGCCAGGTCGTCGTCCTTCTGATCAATATAAGCATCGAGGTGTGCAATGATCTCCTGGCGCGGCATGCCATGGAACTCATTGATGACGACATTGGCGGCATTGATCTTCTTGCGCAGCTCCTCCGCGGTCTTCCGAGTCTCCGCAGCAGCGGCCTCAAGGCGCACCACTGTCTTCTCTCCGTCACCCTTGGTCTCGGCCAACGCCTCGGCTCGGCTTTCCGCCTCCTCAAAGGCCTTGCCAGCGGCATCCTGCTCCCCTGACAGGCGTTCTTCCTCGATAGACACGCTGTCGCCAAGATCGGCATACGCCTTGGCGGCCTGGCCGCGCAGCTGTTGTTTGTGAAGGAAGTGGCTGTTGAATGCTTCCCAGTACTCAGCGGCATTGTGGATGCGTGTGATGCGGTCGCCTTCCTCGCGCAGCTGGTTTGCCTCCACCACGATGGCATTGAGGTCGATGTTCAGCTCTTCCTGCTTGCGGCTCTTCTGCCCCTCGATGATCGTGGCCAGCGTGTCCGGCAGGGTGCGTTCATCCTGGGCAGTGATGTCGAAGGCGAGGTGCACCAGCTTGCGCCAGGCATCCATCTCCCTCTTGCCGGCGCCGTTGCGCAGCGGCAGCAGGCTGTACCGACCGGCTTTCTTGTCGTAGGGCTGATTGGTGAACAGCCGTTCCTGGATGGTCTTCGCGTCGCTGAGGGGCTCACCACCCAGCTCGCGCAGGGCGCTTTTCGTCCCCTGCAGGGTCATGCTCTCAACCGGGGCGCCGATCCCGTCATCCGCCGCGGCCTCAACGTCCCAGAATAGATGCTGGATGTCGGCATAGGGGCGGGGTATGACCATCCGAGCATACTCCAGCTGGTCGGTCGCGCCGCCACGATGCAGGACGATGCAGAAGTCATTGTGGGGGTTCTCGGCCTCCAGAATGATGAACGTCCGATCCTCGGGGAAGTAGTAGCGGAAGCTGGCCAGGCCGTCGTAGACCTTGCCGTTGGTGCCCCGGAAGTTGAACTTGCTGGCGCATTTGCGGAAGTTGACCTCGGGAAGCAGGAACAGCTTCAAGGCGTTGAGCATCGAGGTCTTGCCGAGATTGTTCTCGCCAAACAGGGCCGTGTGTTGATCGATGCGAATCTGGGTATAGGCGTAGGCCGCGCTATTGACGAAGACCAGCTGCTTGAAGCGGAAGGTGTCGAAGGTATCAAAGCCCAGATTCATTGGGGGTCTCCGCGGTAGAGGGTGGAGGGATCAGGTAGGTTTCCTGTTCTAGGTGCCGGCCGGTCTTGAAGATCAGTCCGCCCACATAGGCGCAGGGCGGTGAGCGGCGAATGTGTATCGCCAACTGTTCGCGCTGGCCATTGTCGATGGTTCGAAGGGAGGCTTCGAGACGAGCCGGGAGGTCAACTGGCGCGAGAAAGAACAGCGGTGGGAGGTCGCCCCGCTGGTAGAGGGTGTCGCACATGCGCACGCCGCCAGGGTCAGGGTCGAACAGACAGCCGATCTCATGGTACTGCTGGAAAGCCGGGGTCAGCAGGTGGTTGGTGATGCTGTTGCCGCTACCGTAAAGAATGTCAGCCTCCTGCCACTCGGGACCGAGTCCGCACTCAGGGAGCAACGCCAGCGTGCCAGTGAGGTTCAGGAAGTTCTCGAGGTTCTCCACGATCACGGCACGCTCAGCGGGCGGAGCGGCAGTGCCTGTATCGATGGTGCCCTGTACATCGACCAGTAACACCTGCGGATGCGACTGACGCCGGCTGCGCACCGTGAGCATGACGCCGCTGACGCGCGCGTTGTGACTGTTGCCCAGAGCAGCCTGGTCGATCCGGGATGAGGCGTGCTCCACATCGACCGCGGCTCGCCACTGGTCAATGACGCCGGGGGCGATGCCGGTATAGGTGACGAGGTTTCGTTTCACATGCTGGCGCTCGGCGCCGTCGAGCAGGTCGTCGATCATCAGGCCGAACTGACGGGCGGCTTGGTGAAGCTTTAATTCAGGTACCGGCGCTTCTTGCTCTAGCTTCTTCAGATACCCGAGGAACTGCGTCCGGCTGATGCGACGGTGTGTAACCATAAAGCCTTCCCTGGCGAGAGCCGATGGTGCCCTAACATTATCACGAGATCAGCTGCTGGTTTGGCTGTGGGGGGCTTGAATTTGCTTAGGTTGCGTAGAAGCCAGGAGGAATCATAGCTCCTCACTTTGAAGTGGGTTGCAAATGATTCTGATTCATATTTTTTTCCTAGCCGCTCCATTCATGAGCACAACGACAGCACGGTCGCTGATCTATGCTGTCGAGAAATGGGTGTGGCCCGGAACAACATGCATCGCCAGTGGAGCGGAGGAGGACGGTGCCATGCCGAGGAAAGCACGGCGTCAGCGTCAAGATACCTTCGATTTCTTGTATCTGTGGCTGACGGGGTACGACGTTCAGGTCGAGCTAGGTGTGAATCATCGACTGAGGATGAACCCTCTATGGAGTAATCTCGATACGCGTGTGATGGAGGCCCGCAGTGAGCTGGAAGTCAGAGGAAAATGCTTTTATCCCGAGGAGCGGAAAGAGGAGAAGTTCGTGCTCACTCTGAGGGGAAACCCTGGCCCAGGTGATTTTTCCCATACCGTGGCTGATATTCAACAACACGACGCACATGGAGCGCCACGATACCGGACGTACCGTGGCTGCCCTGTGCCGGTATTCGAGTGCCCGAAGGGGGTAGCGATACTCAGACGTGAGCGGCATGTCGATACCTGGAACGCTTGTATGCATGTTCCTGAAAATTATATCAGTGATTGCCTTGTAGTACTGAGCACAAAGGCAGCGCGCTACATCTACATCCACGAACACATTGTTGAGAAGGAACGTTGGATCAATAGCTTCTCGATTCAGTCGAACGATCCGACGGAATAGCTTTCGACGAGCCGGTATGCCGAGAAAGACATTCCGATTACTTGCTGATGCTCGGGCGGCACTATACCGTGAGGGTAGAGTAGTAATGCTGCAGTTCAGTGGTTCAGCCAAGATAGTCTGCCCATTCCTGCATCATCGCCCGACGCTTCTCGAACAGGTCGCCTCGGCGGTACGCGGCCTCCACCTTGTTCTCGATAGTGTGGGCCAGTGCCATTTCGGCGACATCCCGCGGATAGCTGGAAACCTCACCTGACCAGTCGCGAAAGCTCGATCGGAAGCCGTGGGGTACGTAGTCGCCACGCTTGCCACCGACGCCATACCCCATGCCGCGCATCAGTTGCAGCATCGCCATGTTCGACAGGGGCCTGCCGAGCCGTGCTCCAGGGAAAACGTATGGATTACCCTGCAACCGCGGCAGGTCGGAAAGCAGTGACACTACCTGGGTGGGTAGCGGAACCCTATGCTCCCGGCGCGCTTTCATGCGATCGGCTGGTATCGTCCAGGTTGTGTTCTTAAGGTCGATTTCCGGCCACTCCGCCCGCAGGACTTCCGAAGTCCTCGTCGCTGTCAGGATCAGGAACTGCAGCGCCTTGGAGGAAATGCTGGTATAGCCCTGAAGCTCGGCCATGAAGGCAGCAACTTCATCGTATGGCATAGCCGGGTGGTGGCTGACTCTCTTGACCCGGGAGGGCTTGGCCAGCAGCTTGTCCAAGTGGCCGCGCCATCGCGCAGGATTGGCTTCATCGCGGTACTTGTGAGCTGCTGCATAGTCCAGGACGTTTTCGATTCGTCCCTGTACCCGCTTGGCTGTTTCTGTCTTAGATGTCCAAATGGGAGTGAGAATCGATACGATATCTTGGGTGTCGATCTCGTCCACCGGCATATTGCCAATTACCGGGCGAGCGTATGTTTTCAGCGTGCTGACCCACTGTCGAGCGTGCTTCGCATTGCGCCAACTGCGCCGGTGGGATTGGATGTACCGAGCAGCGCAACTCGTGAAGGTTGGCGTAGATGTCTCTTGCTGTTCGGCATCTCGTGCCTGAATCGGGTCGGCTCCGTCCTTGGCGAGACGACGGTAGTGCTCAGCCTTGCGACGTGCATCAGCCAGGCCGGTGTCAGGGAAGCTTCCCAGGCCCATCTCACGGCGCTTGCCCTTCAGCGTGAATCGAAGCACCCACTTCTTTGCTCCGCCCCCTGAGACTACCAGACGAAGGCCGCCGCCATCCTCATGCTTGCCAGGCCCTGCTGTGGCGACCTTGCGTGGACTGAGTTTGTGTATTGCCATCGCTGCCCTTTCTCCATGGCAGGGGAAGGGTGGTCCCCCAAATGGTCCCCCAAGATGATAGGATTACGATAGATCTTGCGGGACGTTGATGCAATACAAGTGACTGATATTAGATGAATTCGTAGAGCTTTCAGGACATCCTGGGAAGCTAAGATAACGGACTCCCTCTCCGCCACAGATTTCGAAAACCCGGCTCAGCGAGCCGGGTTTTTCGTATGCGTGACCAGAGCACAGTAGCCACGTAGTGTTTGTGGTGTATCTATTTCAGCCCGTGTCCGTCATTTCCTACAAGCTCCCTTATCTCAGGTTAAATACAGCAGGCTTCTGGGCTGCCAGACTGCACACCTGAGCCAGGGAGGCTCATCAGGGATGATCGAGTCAGGATGACTCACCTCCAAGGATGCTTGAGCAGGAAGCTCGAGGTGGAAGTAGGGAAGCGAAGATTCAGCCCGGCTGAGAAGCCGGGCTTTCTTGTTTTATTTTGTAGCATTTGGTGTCGATCTTTTATCTGATGCTAGCCATATAGGCTGCACTAGCGGACTTAAATTTTGCGTAGCCAAAGGGTTACGAGAGGCGAGTTAATCGGCACATGGCTTACAGCAGGTGAATGCTTACAAGCTTTGTAGGTTATTTCTTACAAGAAAGCATATCCCAGGTTAACAGCATTTTGCTCAAAAGCTGCCATGCTGGTTACAAGGGTAGGAAGCCCGAAACAGGGAAGGCCGCATCAGGACGATGCAAGTTCCAGGGAAGCTCGATCAGGAGGATCGAGGGTGAAGCACGGAGGCGAAGATCAGCCCGGCCGAGAGGTCGGGCTCTTTGCTTTTGGAGGGTCGTTTCTGGCGAAGTCTCCGGCCTTAAAGCTTGAAAAGTCGCCTGATGGCCATCGATATTTTGCTTTTGCTTTGTCGTAACAGGGTAGATGATGGAAAGTCGATCACTGTAGGATAATTTTAGATTTTTCTACTATAATTTGACGTATCCTTCTACCAGGTGACGGGATGTCCAATTCTGGCTGGCTGGTCAGCATATGCCGTACGGCTACTGCAGGGGCAGTGGCTGGCCTGCCGATGGCCGCCTTCGCGGCGGCAGGGAAAAGCGTACTGCCTCTATCTCCCGGGTGGGGCGGGCTCGCGCTGACAGTGGTACTGGTGCCTGTCCTGGTCGTCGCCGGGCTGGCCTATCGCCGCAGGCTGACGAAAGAGACAGAGCGGCTGCGGGCCGGCCGGGAAGAGCTGGCGACCATCCTGGACAGCGTCGATGCCTGTATCTATGTCAAATCGGCGGACCTGCGCTATCAGTACGTCAATTGCAAGACCGTCCAGAGCATCGGGTTGCCGGTCGACTCGATCCTCGGCAAGACCGACTTCGACCTCTTCGACGCGAACATGGCGGCGGATCTGCGCTTCAACGACCAGCGGGTGTTGCAGCAAGGGGAGAAGGTGGTGGCCGAAGAGGGCCACGTGCTGGCAACGGGCGACACCATCCGTACCTATCTGTCGATCAAGCTGCCGCTGCATGCCGCCGACGGCTCGATTCGTGCGCTCTGCGGTATCTCCACCGACGTCACCGAGTATCGTGACATCCAGGAGAGCAAGTACCGCCTGACCTATTACGATCCCCTAACCGGCCTCCCCAATCGCCGCCTGTTGCTGGACCGCCTCGGCATGGTCGTCAAGGGCACGCGTCGCAGCGAGCGCTATGCGGCGTTGCTGTTCATAGACCTGGACGATTTCAAGGTCGTCAACGAGACCCAGGGACTGTACAGCGGAGACCGGCTGCTGAGTCGGGTGGCCCGATGCCTCGAGGAGGTGGTGCGGGAGAGCGATACCCTGGCGCGCCTGGGAGCGGATGAGTTCGTCCTGCTCATTCACGACCTGGGGCTCGACGTGGAGCAGGCCGCGCATGCCGCCGAGCGCGTGGCGGAGAAGCTGCTGGGCCAGATCGTGAACGCCCGGGGTGAGGACGGCCAACTGCCGGTGCTGCCCATCACCGCCAGCATCGGCATCACGCTGTTCGCCGACGGTGACGCCAGCGTCGAGGCGGCCATGCGGCAGGCGGACATCGCCCTGCAGCAGGCCAAGGCGGCAGGCGGGAATACGCTGCGCTTCTTCAATGCCGAGATGCAGGCCGACGTGATGGAGCGGGTATCGCTCGAGGCCGACCTGCACCAGGCACTGGCACGCGATGAGCTGTGTCTGCACTATCAGGTTCAGGTCGACAGCCACGCCAGCGTGGTCGGTGTCGAGGCCCTGATTCGCTGGAACCATCCCAAGCGCGGCCTGGTCCCACCGATGCTCTTCATCCCCCTGGCGGAAAAGAACCGGCTGATTCTGCCGATCGGCTACTGGGTGCTCGAAACGGCTTGCCGGCAGTTGGCCGAGTGGGCCAAGGAGCGCGACAAGGAGGGCCTCTACATTGCGGTCAACGTCAGCTCGGTTCAATTCCACCAGACCGACTTCGTGACTCGCGTGCAGCACGCACTGGAGATGACCGGTGCCGATCCGGCCCGCCTGGTGCTGGAGGTTACCGAGAGTCTGCTGATGGAGGATCCGCAGTGGGTGCGTGAGATCATGCTGCGCCTCAGCAAGCTCGGCATTCGTTTCGCCCTGGACGATTTCGGCACCGGCTTCTCATCGCTCAACTATCTGAAGCGCCTGCCCCTGCATGGCTTGAAGATCGACAAGTCGTTCGTCAACGGCGTGCTCGAAGACCCAGTGGACGCCGCCATCGTCAATACCACCATCACGCTGGCGGAGAGCCTCGGCCTGGAAGTCACGGCGGAGGGGGTCGAAAGCGAAGCTCAGCATCGCTGGTTGCTCGAACAGGGCTGCCAGGTGTTTCAGGGCTACTATTTCGGCCGCCCGCAGGCCAGGGAGAACCTCAAGCTGAAAGTGGCCGAGAGCTTCATCCCCACCTAAGGGGGGAAAGCGTTACGCTGTGTTTCCTCCTTTTCCTGTTGTTGCTGGGTTAAGCTGGTGCCTACGTGTTGCCGGAGGCATCGTTTCCTCTGCCATACCTACCACCACAACGGAGAGTTTCATGTCCTTACGACCCTGGGTTGCCGCTGCCGTGCTGATGTTCCCGCTGACGGCGCTGGCCGATACGCCCAACATCGTGCCGGGCCAGTGGCAGTTCACCAGCACCACTTCCGTCAAGGGCGACGTGCCGATTCCCGATCAGACGGAGAGTCATCAGGAGTGCATCGTTCAGGGCGATCTCGACGATGCCGACTTCCAGTTCCTCGAAGTCGAGGAGGGCTGCGAGCTGCTCGAGCACAACGTCTCCGTCGATGGCGTCGATTACCGCATGATCTGTCGCGCCGAGGGCGGCGAGGCCAACATCGACGGCCGCATGGACTTCCTGGGAGAGCGGGTCGAGGGTAGCGTAAACATCGACACCGAATCGCCCATGGGGCAGATGCGTCTCGAAACCGCCATCGAGGGCGAACGTCTCGGCGAGTGCTGAGCGCACGTCTCGCTGATGCCACGTGAGGGCCACCCAAGGGTGGCCCTCATCGCTTTCAGGCACTGGATCGGCTTCAGCGAGGGTCGACCGGCACCTCGCCCATCTCGGATTCCAGGCGCCGCTTCACGTCGCCGGGGGAGCCGGTGTGGCGTGCCAGCAGGTCGTAGGCCACCGGTACCACGAACAGCGTGAAGAAGGTGGCGGCGGCCACGCCGGCCATGATCACCGTGCCGATCACCATGCGCGATTCGGAGCCGGCTCCAGTGGAGACAATCAGCGGGATGGCACCGGCCATGGTGGTTACCGCCGTCATCAGGATCGGGCGCAGGCGCGTCACGGCGGCATCGAGCAGGGCGTCGCGGAAGGCCAGGCCCTGATCGCGCAGCTGGTTGGCGAACTCGACGATGAGAATACCGTTCTTGGCCGCCAAGCCGATCAGCATGACCAGCCCCACCTGACTGTAGATGTTGAGCGACTGCCCGGTCAGCAACAGACCGAGCAGGGCGCCGCTCATGGCCAGGGGCACGGTGAGCATGATCACGAAGGGGTGAACGAAGCTCTCGAACTGGGCCGCCAGTACCAGGAACACCACCAGTGCTCCCAGCACCAGCAGGAAGGTGGTGGCGCCGCTGGCCTCGCGATAGTCTCGCGAGGGGCCGGCCACGTTGGTCTGGGCCTCGGGCGGGAGAATCTCGCTGGCCGTCTGCTCCAGGTACTCCAGCGCTTCCCCCAGCGGGTAGCCGTCCACCAGATTGGCTTCGATGGTGATGGAGCGTATGCGGTTGAAGCGATTGAGGGTGCTGGCGCCCGCGTAGTCGGTCAGGGTCACCAGGCTGGCCAGGGGGATCAGCTCGCCCGAGCGCGCCGAGCGCACCTGGATGTTGTCCAGCGCCCGGGGGCTGTTCTGCCGGGCCCGGTCGCCCTCGAGGATGACGTCGTACTCCTCGCCGTCGTCCACGTAGCGCGTCACGTTGCGCCCGCCCAGCAGCACCTCCAGGGTGCGGCCGATCTCGGTCACCGTGACCCCGAGCGAAGCCGCCCGCTCGTAGTCGATGTCCACGCGTAGCTGCGGCTGGGTTTCGCGATAGTCGCTCTCCAGGCCCGCCAGGCGCGGGTTGTGCTCACGAATGTGCTCCAACATCAGATCGCGCCACTCGGCGAGCTGCTCGTAGGTGCCGCCACCCAGTACGAACTGCACCGGCTTCTGCACGCGCTGGCCGAAACCCTGCCGCATCACCGGGCTGGCCTGTATGCCGGGAAGATCGGCCAGCAGGGCGCGCACCTCGTCCATGATCTCCCAGGCGCTGCGGCGCTCTCCCCAGTCGGCCATGTTGATGATGGCGAAGCCGCCGTTGTAGTTCTCGATGTTGCCGAAGCCCCGCGGCGCGCGAATCACCACGCGTTCGAGCTCGCCCGAGTCCAGCAGCGGCTGCAGGCGCAGCTCGATCTCGTCCATGTAGTCCATCATGTAATCGAAGGTGGCGCCTTCGGGGCCGTTGACCAGGATAATGAAGTTGCCACGATCTTCGCGTGGGGTGTACTCGTTGGGCAGCTGTTCGGCCATCCACACGGTGGCCGCGATCAGCGCGACGAATACGGCCAGCACCGCCAGGCGCGCCTTGAGCACGATTTCGAGCAGTGCCCGATAGATGCGCTGCGACAATTCCAGCAGCCACTGCACGCCACGGGCCGCCAGGCTGTCGCCCATGTTGGGCTTGAGGATCTTCGAGGCCATCATCGGCGTGAGCGTCAGCGCCAGCAGGCTGGAGATTGCCACCGCCGCGGCCATGGTCAGGGCGAACTCGGAGAACAGCCGGCCCACGTTGCCTTGCAGGAAACTCAGCGGTACGAACACCGCGACCAGCACCAGGGTGGTGGCGATAACGGCAAAGGCGATCTGCCGTGTGCCGCGGAAGGCTGCCACCAGCGGCGTTTCGCCGTAGTCGTGCATGCGCCGGTTGATGTTCTCGAGCACCACGATGGCGTCGTCGACGATCAGGCCGATGGCCAGCACCAGGGCCAGCAGGGTGAGCAGGTTGATCGAGAACCCCATGGCGGCTAGCGCGATGAACGAGCCGATGATGGCGATGGGCACCGTCACCGCCGGCACCAGGGTGGTACGCACGTTGCCGAGGAACATGAAGATGACCACCACCACCAGCCCCATGGCGATGAACAGCGTGATCACCACCTGCTCGATGGCCCCGGCGACGAACACCGAGGCATCGAAGTTGAGGCTCATCTGCATGCCTTCGGGCAGGGTGGCCTGTAGCCGCTCCATCTCCGCCTGGACCCCCTGGGAGAGCTCCAGCACGTTGGCGGTGGACTGCATCATGATGCCGAGCCCCACCATCGGCACGCCGTTGGCGCGGAACACCGAGCGGTCGTCCACCGAGCCCACCTCGACCCGGGCCACGTCGCCCAGGCGTATCAGGTAGCCGTCGCTGCCCTGGCCGATGGCCAGGCGGCGAAAGTCTGCCGCCTCGGCGAAGCTGCGCGGCAGCCGCACGATGAACTGCCGCTCGCGGGACTCGATGGAGCCGGCCGGCAGCTCCACGTTCTCGGCGCGCAGGGCGTTCTCCACGTCGCTCACCGTCAGGTTGCGTGCCGCCAGAGCGTTGCGGTCGAGCCATACGCGCATGGCGTAGTCGCGCCCGCCGCCCAGCCGCACCCGGGCCACGCCGGGCTGCACCGAGAGGCGATCGATCAGGTAGCGGTTGGCGTAGTCGGTCAGCTCCGGCATGGAGTAGCCCTCGCCGGAGAGGCTCAGCCACACCACGATCTCTTCGCTGGAATCGGCCTTCTGCACCTCGGGCGGGTCGGCGTCGTCGGGCAGGTTGCGCTGGGCGCCGGCAATGCGGTCACGCACGTCGTTGGCCGCGGCGTCGATGTCCATGCCCAGATTGAATTCGATGTTGATGCGCGAGCGGCCGTCCTCGCTGGAAGAGGTCACCACCTCGATGCCTTCGATCCCGGCAATCCGATCCTCGAGCACCTGGGTGATGCGCGACTCGACCACGTTGGCTGCCGCCCCGGGGTAGCGCGTGTCGATACTCACCACCGGTGGGTCGATGGCCGGGTACTCCTGCAGCGACAGCCGCTCCAGCGAGAGCAGGCCGAAGGCGACGATCAGCAGGGCCAGCACCGTGGCCAGGACCGGCCGCTGTACGGAGATGTCGGAGAGGCGCATCAGGCGTCTCCCTCGTCGCGATGCGCCTCGAGAATCTCGCGAATGGACATCTCGTCGTCGGCGATGCCGAGCAGTTGCACACGATCGCCCTCCCGGGCGCGCTGCACGCCATGAGAGACGATCAAGTCATCAGGCTCCAACCCTTCGAGAATCTCAGCCTGGCCGATACGGCGCTCGCCGACGCGCACCTCGCGCCGCTCCACGCGGTTCTCGTCGGCCTCGTCGATCACCAGCACATACTGCCGGTCGCCGCTGGGAATAAGTGCCGACTCGGGTACCACCACGGCCTGGCGCGGGCTGCGCTGCAGGATCACTTCCATCAGCATGCCCGGGCGCAGGCGCAGCTCGGGGTTGTCGATCTCGGCACGTATCGTCACGCTGCGGCTCACGGGGTCGACCCGCGAGCCGATGCTGCTCACTTCGCCCTCGAACAGTTCGTCGGGGAAGGCCACGCTGCGGGCGGAGAGCGGCAGGCCGGGCTCTAGGATCGCCAGATAGAGCTCCGGCACACTGAAGTCGAGCTTCATCACGTCGAGCTTGTCCAGGGTCACCAGCTCGGTACCGGGGGTGACCAGGCTGCCGACGCTGATGTTGCGAAAGCCGACCACGCCGTCGAAGGGCGCGCGCAGGCGGTAGTTGGTCAGTCGCGCTTCCAGCCCCTGAATCTCGGCCTCCACCTGGCGCAGCCGCGCCTGGCTGTCTTCCACGTCGGCCCGTGGCGCCATGTTGCGGTTCTGCAGCTGGGTCAGGCGGTCCACCGCGCTGCGACGCTCGTCGCGCAGGGCCTGCGCGGCGCGCAGTTGGGCCTGCTCTTCACCATCCTCCAGGCGGATCAGCATCCGGCCGGCCTCCACCGCTTCGCCATCGCGGAAGTTCAGCTCGGCGACCAGCTCGGTCACCGTGGCCGAGAGCGTCACGCTCTCGTCGGCGCGCAGCGTACCCAGCGCCTCCAGCGGGTCGGACCAGGGCTGCAGTGCGGCGCGGGCTCCGATCACGGCGGTGCGGTCCTGAGCCGCCAGCGGCAGCGAGACGGCCAGCAGCAGGCAGAGCGGGGCCAGCCAGCGGCAGGCTCCGGAAAAAGAAGTGCGCGATGTGGTCATGGGTGGCTCTTGTCGTGGTTTTCGGGTCGCGACGGAAGCCAACTCCTTTGGCTTCTGAAAGCACTGAACGAACTGGCGAGCTAGACGAAGCGCAACGCAGCGATTCGTTGGCGTAGCCAATGAGTGCAGAGCTTCCTTAACAGGCTACTCATATTGGCACCAACCAATATGACAACAAATTCGCAATATCCTCTCTACTTCCACGCTTGAATTGTACAGGTATTGCACAGCTTTTGCCTCCTGTGCCGTTTCGTGCCTGCCCGCCGGTTCTGCAAGATCCTCCAATCGCTCTGCAAGATTCTCCAAGCGTAACCGCTTTGTAGCGGCGATGCTGAGTCACGTGAGCCGGGGCAAAGGCGCCGGACTCCGACAGCAGCAAGCTTGGATGACAAACCTGAAATGGGAGAAAGACCATGAGCAAGCTGATGCAGGGTGTCGTGCGCTTCTGGCGCGAGGAAGAGGGTACCGAGGTGGTGGAATGGGCTTTGGTTGCAGGAATGATAGTGGCTATTGGAGCTGCTGTATTCACTGCATTAGGAACACAGGCAAGGGTTCTGTTGAACCAGTTGCTTCAAGCAATTGGTGGTACCGCTGTTTAATTCAAAGTTATGCCGACAAGGATGTCGGCAGTGTTGATATTATAAGGTGAGGCGAATGGATAATTCTATTATATTAGTTTCCTGCGCAGTTCTAGTATGGACCACGGCAGCTCAGGATTTACTTCACCGAAAGATTCCAAATTATATTGTTATGGCCGGGGCCGTCGTGGGGTTTTTGCTGCAGGGGTGGGCAGCGGGAGCCGGCGGTGTCCTGGCCGCCATCTACGGTCTTGTGGCCGGTTTGGCCATTCTACTGCCGGGTTACCTGATGGGCTTCACCGGCGCCGGGGATGCCAAGCTGATGGCGGCGATAGGTACCTTTCTCGGTCCTGTTGGTGTGCTTCAAGCAGCACTTATCAGTATTTTCGTTGGTGGCGTTATCGCCTTAGGCTTTGCTTCAAGTGCACTCATTAACCGGCAGTCGATTTCCCCATGGGAGCGCTACTCCATCATGATGCGCACCCTGGTGGCCACCGGAAGGCCGCTCTATATTCCGCCCGTCGAGGGTGAAGTGATGGGTAAGAAATTCCCCTTTGCCGTTTCCATTGCCCTGGGCACCACTGCCTGGGTCGTCTGGCAGTGGCCGCTGGTTTAAGCGGTAATCGAATAGAGGAGCGACGGCATGGATACGAAAATTGACATTGCAGGCAGCGAAGATGCCGCCGATGCCCTGCCGCCGCGCCCTGCCAGCGTCGAGGAGACCGGGCTCACGCCGCTCTACCTGATGGACCTGCTCTCCAAGCAGCTGCTCGAACAGGGCGTGCTCGATCTGCACCAGCTCAGCCGCAGCGCAGCCCTGGCCGGCAGCGTGGTGGAGACGCTATGCCACCTGTTGCGCCGGGAGGGGCGCGCCGAGGTGCGAGGCCAAGGCGAGAGCGGCGCACTGCGCTTCGGCCTTACCGAACTGGGTCGTGCCGCTGCCATGGAGGCGCTGATCCGCGACGGCTATGCCGGGCCGGCACCGGTGCCGCTGGAACGCTACACCACCCTGGTACGGGCCCAGGCCCTGAGCGACGTGGGCGTCTCCCGCGACGAAGTGCGCCAGGCCTTCGCCGATACCGTGATCGACCCGATGCTGCTCGATCAGCTCGGCCCGGGGCTGCACTCCGGTAGGGCGATGTTCATCCACGGCGAGCCGGGTACCGGCAAGAGCTACATGGCGCGTCGCCTGGTACGTCTGCTGCCCGGCGAGGTGCTGGTGCCCCACGCCATTCTGGCCGGCGGCAAGGCGGTGCGCTGCTTCGATCCCTCGGTGCACAGCCCGCTGGCGATGCCTGGAGCCGGGAACACCGGCGCGGCGCTGCTGCTGGCCGAAGGGCACGACCCGCGCTTCGTGCGCTGCCGGCGGCCCTGCGTGGTGACCGGGGGCGAGCTGACCATGGAGCGTCTGGAGGTCCAGTACGACCACGCGACCCACATTCATCAGGCGCCAGTCCAACTGCTGGCCAACAACGGCATGCTGGTGATCGACGATCTGGGCCGCCAGCGCATGGCGCCCATGGAACTGTTCAACCGCTGGATCGTGCCGCTGGAGGAGCGTCGCGACTTCCTGGCGCTGGCCAACGGCTACCACTTCAGCGTGCCCTTCGACGTGGCGCTGGTGTTCTCCACCAACCTAGACCCGCTGTCGCTGGCCGATGCCGCCTTCCTGCGCCGCATCGGCTACAAGATCCGCTTCGCCCCGCTGAGCCGCGAGGCCTACCGGGAGATCTGGGCCCGCCAGTGCCGGGAGAGCGGCATCGGCTTCGACCCGACCCTGGTCGATTTCGTCATCTATGAGCTGCATGCCCGTCTCGGCGTGCCGCTGCTGGCCTGCCACCCACGAGACCTGCTGGGGCTGGCGGGGGATCACCTGCGCTACTGGGGCGGCGAAACCCTCGACCGCGAGGTGCTCGCCTGGGCCTGGCAGACCTACTTCGGAGACTTCTCGAGCGATGACCGCGCAGGCGGTGACGCCCACACGAGCGGGAGGAACGCGTCATGAAGAAGAAAGGCATTGTCACGATGTTCTGCGTCTCGCTGCTGATGGCCGGCGGTGCGGCGCTGATCGCCATGAGCTGGATGCAGCAGCAGCACCAGGAGCGCGACGCCTTGACCGAGGCCGGTCAGGTGGTGGTGGCGGCACTGCAGATCCCCTTCGGCACCACGGTGCAGGCCAGCGACCTTCGGGTCATGCGCCTGCCACCGGAGTCGGTGCCGCCGGGCAGCTTCGACGACATCGAGCGCGTAGTGGGGCGGATCAGCAACCAGGTGATCTTCGCCGGCGAGATTCTGCATGAGGGCCGCGTGGCCGAGCATCTGGGGGGCAGTGCACTGGCGGCGCTGCTCGACCCCGGCAAACGGGCCATGAGCGTGCGGGTCGACGACGTGGTCGGGGTGGCCGGGTTCCTGCTGCCGGGCAACCGGGTCGACGTGGTCTCCTCCCGCAACAACGGCAACGGCACTCGCAACAGCGTGGAGTCGAGAACCGTGCTGCAGAACCTCAAGGTGCTGGCGGTGGACCAGATCGCCTCCCAGGAGCGCGACGGCCCGGTGATCGTGCGCGCGGTGACCGTCGAGGTGGATCCCACCCAGGCGGAGACCCTGGTCAAGGCCACCCAGGAGGGCAAGGTGCAACTGACCCTGCGCAATCCGTTGGACCAGGAAGAGAAACCCGACCTGCTGGCGGCCCAGCGCGAACTGCTCAACGTCGAGCCGCCGCGCGCAAGCTATGCGCCGCCGCCACCGCGTGCGGCCCCTGCGGCTCAGCCGCAGCGCCAGGTAATGGTAATACGCGGCACCGAGGCCAGCACCGTGAACGTGCGCAACTGAAACGCAGGGAGCGCAGCAATCCGGGCTGGCGCCGGGTCGGCCGAAGCCTATCAGAACAGGCAGGGGAGAAGCGTCATGAGCATACAAGGCGAGGGGTGGGGATCGGCGGTGCGGAAGGGAGCGGCGCACACGAGAACGGCATGGCGGGAAATGGCATGGAAGGGGTGGGCGCTGGCGGTGTGCGCCGCCCTGGCCCTGAGCTGGGCGACAGCGCTACAGGCCCAGGAGAGCACGCGTAGCGTCGCCATGCCGGTGGAGGGGCGCACGGTGTCGGTGGCGGTGGAGTTGAACAAGGCCCAGGTGCTGCAGTTCCCCCGCGCGGTGCGGGTGGTGTCGGTGGGCAATCCCGAGATCGCCGACCTGGTGGTGATGGGCTCGCGTCAGCTCTACGTGCTGGGCAAGTCCACCGGAACCACCAACGTGGTGCTGTGGGATCAGTCGGAAAACATCCAGGGCACCCTCAACGTCACCGTGACCCACGATCTTGAAGCGCTGAAGGGCCATTTGCACGCGCTGCTACCGGACGAGAACATCCAGGTGCGCTCGGCCCAGGACAGCATCGTGCTCAGCGGCGAGGTCTCCAGCGCCGAGCGGCTCGATACCGCGCTGCGGCTGGCCATGCGTTTCGCCGGTGGCGGGGAGGATGCAGTGCTCAACCTGATGCAGGTGGGCGGGGCCAACCAGGTGATGCTGGACGTCAAGGTGGCGGAGGTCTCCCGTTCGCTGATCAAGCGGCTGGAGGCCAACTTCAACGTCTTCAACGTCGGCTCGTCGGCGCTCAGCTTGGGAGCGGTCAGCGGTGGAGCCACCTTCCCCGATGCCATCTTCCAGGGGCCGGGCGGGGATTTCCGTCTGCCGGTGTTCCAGAACGGCACGCGAACTCCGCTGGGGCCGATGGTGCGGGAGTTCTCCCCCGCAGTGGCCAGCATCGAGGACACCGGTATCTTCGCCAGCTACCAGCGCAGCGACTACCTGCTCAACCTGGTGCTGGACGCGGCCAGCCGCGAGGGCGTGGCCAAGATCCTCGCCGAGCCCAATCTCACCACCCTCACCGGGCAGCAGGCCCAGTTCCTGGCCGGCGGCGAATTTCCCATTCCGGTGCCCCAGGGCAACGGCCAGGTGGCCATCGAGCACAAGGAGTTCGGCGTCGGCCTGAGCTTCCTGCCGGTGGTGCTGGATTCCGGCTCGATCAACCTGCAGGTCAACGTATCCGTCTCCGACCTGGTGCCGGCCAACAGCCTGCGGGTCGGGGTGGGCGATCAGGTATCGGCGCAGTTCTTCGTACCGGCACTGGTCAAGCGCAGCGCCAGTTCCAGCCTGGAGCTGGCCTCGGGCCAGACCATCGCCATCGCCGGCATGCTCAACGAGAGCCTGCGCGAGAACGTCTCCAAGTTCCCCGGCCTCGGCGACCTGCCGGTACTGGGCGCACTGTTCCGCAGTCAGGAGTTCATCAAGGAGCAGACCGAACTGGTGATCTTCGTCACCCCGCGGCTGGCGCGCTCCTTCGCGCCTGAGCAGGTGCGGCTGCCCACAGGTTCGTTCGTGGCGCCCAGCGACCTGGAGTTCTATCTGCTCGGTCGTTTCCAGGCCCGTGACGAAGACGGCGGCTCGCGGCCCCGCCCCAGCAGCCTGGATCTGGAACTGATGTCGAGCCGCCGTGCGGGCGGCACCGAGGGCCGCTTCGGCCATGACCTGTGAACCGAACGCCACGATGGAGGTGTCCGCCATGTTCCCACTGAATCCTTTTGCCGGCCTCGGCCATGCCACTCATCGCCCGCTCGCCCGTGGCATCCGGCTGGCAGCCCTTGCCACCGCCGTGGGGCTGGCGGGCTGCGCGGCCCAGCCCGGCGCCGATCTGCCGCCCTTCGGCGACACGGTGCAGCACACCAAGCGGTTGCAGACCTACGAACCCGGTGATGACGCACCGGCCCTGGGGGGCGCCAAGGCGGCCGAGTCGATGCGCAACTACCGCAGCGGCGGGGCGGGGCAGCAGTCGCTGCCCATGAGCTCCAGTTCGCTGCCTTGAGCGTTTGCCGGGCGCAAGGCGCACAGCGAGCGGAAACGCAAACAACGGTGCCGGTCGGGCGACCGCCGGCAAACCAAGGCTGACGACCAACGGGTATTCGCCATGCTGACACGGCTCGAGATACGGCTGGTGGGGCGCTCCAGGGCAGACATGGAGGCGCTGGAAGCGCTGCTGCGCAGCCAGGGTGGCATCGACGTCACCCTACGGCAGCTGATCAACGGAAACGTCGATCCGCTGGAGGACGTAGAGACGCTGCCCGACGCGCTGGTGCTGATGGTGGGAGAGTGCTGGGAGGCGGAGCTGCTGGCGCTGTGCGAGCGTCCCGTCGGCGAGCGCCCACCGCTGCTGGTGGTCGGCCCCAAGGGCAACGTGGAGCTGATTCGGTTGGCCATGCGTGCCGGTGCCCGGGACTACTTCTCTCCGCCCATCGACGACGGCGAGATCGGTCGCTTCCTGCGTGAGATCGTCCGCGACCGCCGCGAAGAGCAGGCACTGCCGGCGGCAAGCCTGACCGCAGTGATCAATGCCAAGGGCGGCTCCGGCGCCAGCCTGGTGGCGGCCAACCTGGCCCATCGGCTGGCGGTGGAGGGCAAGGAGTGCGCTCTGGTCGACATGGACGTGCAGTTCGGCTCGCTGCCGCTTTATTTCAACCTGACCCCCGACCACGGGCTGGTCCAGGCGCTGGACGCCGCCGACAGCCTCGACAGCCTGGCCATGTCGGCCTATGTCCAGCAGCACGAGAGCGGCCTGGGCCTGCTGGCCTCGTCGCCGGAAGACCGCGTGAGTCTCGCCGAGGTGCCGGAGATCCGGGTCGAGCAACTGCTGCACGTACTGGGCCAGGATCATGAAGAGGTGGTCGTCGATCTGCCGCGCTGGATCAACGGTGCCACCGCCTGCGTGCTCGAGCGCGCCGACCGCGTGCTGATGGTGATGCAGCAGAGCGTGGCGCACCTGCACGACGCCCAGCGCCTGCGCGACATCCTGATTCACGAGCTCGGATTGCCGCCTGCGCGCCTGACTGTGGTGGTCAACCGCTACGACAAACGCAACGAGGTGTCGTTGGGTGCCATCGGCGATGCCCTGCCGCGGCTGCCGATCCATACCCTGCCCAACGACTACCGTCATGCCAGCCAGAGCATCAACGTCGGCAGCCCGTTGATCGATCTGGCCCGCAAGGCACCGCTGACACGCGCCATCAAGGCGCTGGCGCTTGCCTTGACGACACCGCGCGAGCCGCCGGCGCCTGCCCGGCGCTGGTCCCTGCGGCTGTGGAATCGCACGCAACACTGACCCTTGCTGACGTCCGGGAGGCGGCCATGAACTTTCGCGAACGCATGACCAATGGAGATGAGGAGCGTGGCTGGGGCGGCCGCGGGCTGGCGGGCGTGAGCCTGTCGCCCCCAGAGCAGGAGTGCAAGCAGCGGCTGTTCCGTCAGTTGGTCAAGGTGATGGACCTGGCGCTGCTCAGCAGTCTGGAGGAGCGCGAGGCTCGCAGCCAGGTGCAGCAGGTGTGCGAGGCCTTGATGAGCAAGGAGTCGCTGCCGTTCAACGCGGCCGTACGCCAGCGCATCGTCAGCGAGCTGCAGGACGAGGTGCTGGGCCTGGGGCCGCTGGAGACGCTGCTGGCCGACAAGACGGTCTCAGACATCCTGGTCAACGGCACCAACCCGATCTACGTGGAGCGCCGCGGCAAGCTGGAACAGACCCGGCTGCGCTTCGACAGCGACCAGCATCTGATGACCATCATCGACCGTATCGTGTCCAGCGTCGGGCGGCGTGTCGACGAGTCCTCGCCGATGGTCGATGCACGGCTCAAGGACGGCTCGCGGGTCAACGCGGTGATTCCGCCGCTGGCCATCGACGGGCCGATGCTGTCGATCCGGCGCTTCGCCGTGGACCGTCTCACCGCCGAGAATCTGATCGCCCATGGCAGCCTCTCGCCGGTCATCGCCCAACTGCTGGAAAAAGTGGTCAAGGCGCGGCTCAACGTGCTGGTCTCGGGCGGTACCGGCGCCGGCAAGACCACGCTGCTCAACGTGCTGTCGGGTTTCATTCCGGCCGATGAGCGTATCGTCACCATCGAGGACTCCGCCGAGCTGCAGCTGCAGCAGCCCCACGTCGGTCGGCTGGAAACGCGTCCGCCCAACATCGAGGGGCGTGGCGAGGTGACCCAGCGTGATCTGGTGCGCAACAGTCTGCGCATGCGACCCGACCGCATCATCGTCGGCGAGGTGCGTGGCGGTGAGGCCTTCGACATGCTGCAGGCGATGAATACCGGTCACGACGGCTCGTTGACCACCATTCACGCCAATACCCCCCGCGACGCCCTGACCCGGATCGAGAACATGGTGGCGATGAGCGGCTACCAGCTGCCGCCTCGTGCGCTGCGCTCGCAGATCTCCTCGGCCATCGATCTGGTGGTCCAGGTGGAGCGCCAGGAGGACGGCGTGCGGCGCCTGGTCAGCGTGCAGGAGGTCAACGGCCAGGAGGGCGAGATCATCACCATGTCGGAGCTGTTCCGCTTCGAGCGCGAAGGCATCGACGAGCATGGCCGGGTAGTGGGGCGCTTCATGGCCACCGGCGTGGTGCCGGGCTTCTACGATCATCTCAAGCGTCGCGGCCTGGATCCTGGGCTGGAGGTGTTCCAGGTGGGGGGAGGCCAGCGGTCATGGGTCTGAACGTCAACCTCTCCGACGAGGCGATCTTCATCGGCATGATCTTCATTGCCGCCTTCCTGCTGATGCAGAGCTTCCTGGTGCCGACGTTCGGCGAGAACCGCAAGGCGCAGAAGCGGCTGAAGAAGCGCCTGCATGCCATTTCGGCCAGCGCCGATCATGGCAAGGCCTCGCTGGTGCGGCGCAAGTACCTGCGCCAGCTGTCTCCGCTGGAGCGGGCGCTGGAGGCGCTGCCCGGCATGGCCCGGGTCGAGCGGCTGGTCGAGCAGGCGGGGCGCGAGACCCCGGCCTACCGGGTGGTGCTGCAGAGCCTGGGACTGGGCGGCATGTGCGGCACGGTCGGCTTCCTGCTGCTGCCGCAACCCCTGCTCGGCGTGCTGTTGGGGGTGGGCGTGGCGACGCTGCCGTTCATGCACCTGCAGCGCCTGCGCAGCCAGCGCCTGGCGCGTTTCGAAGAGCAGTTGCCCGACGCCCTGATCATCATGGCTCGCGCCCTGCGTGCGGGGCATCCCTTCAGCGACGCCATGCACCTGGTAGCGGAGGAGATGGCCGATCCCATCGCCGGCGAGTTCCGTACCACCTTCATGGAGATCAACTACGGCGGCGAGGTGCGTACCGCCATGCTGGGCATGCTGGAACGGGTGCCGAGCGTGACCGTGATGGTCTTCACCACCTCGGTGCTGATCCAGAAGGAGAGCGGCGGCAACCTTGCCGAACTGCTCGACGGTCTGGCCGCGGTGGTGCGCGACCGCTTCCGCTTCCAGCGCAAGGTACGCACGCTTTCTGCCCAGGGGCGCATGGCGGCCTGGATCCTCTCGCTGCTGCCGTTCGCCCTGGCCGGTGTGCTCACTCTAGTGTCGCCGAACTTCCTGCCCATGCTCACCCAGGACCCCGTGGGGCGGCAGATGATCGCGGCGTCATTCTTCATGATCGTGGTCGGCATCCTGTGGATGCGCCGTATCGTGCGTATCGACGTATGAGGAGGAAGCCCGCATGAACGTTTCAACCGCTTGGCTCGAAAGCGTCAGTGGCCTGCTGAAGGACCCTCAGGCCATGCAGCTTGGCTTCGCCGCACTGCTGGGCATGGCCGTTTTCAGCCTGATGGTGGCGCTGGTGCTGCTGGTGATGGGACTGTCGGATCCGCTGCGGCGGCGGCTCAAGCATCTGGAAGCCAGCGCCGAGGTGGCCGGTGGGCATGGCAAGGCGGATGAGAGCGGGCTGGTCCAGTGGCTCGGGCCCATGGGCGAGAAACTGATTCCAGAAAAGGATGAGGTGCGCAGCCGGATCGCCACGGAGCTGCGCCATGCCGGCAAGCGCTCGCCATCGGCCGTCAGCCTGTTCTACGGCATACGCCTGCTGCTGACCGTGGTGCCGCCACTGCTGGTGCTGCTGCTGATCATCCCATTCGTGCGCCTGCCCCCGATGGTGGCGGTACTGCTGCTGATCATCCCGGCCATCCTCGGCTACCTGCTGCCGCGCTTCTGGCTGGAGCGGGCGATCAAGCTGCGCACTCAGCAACTGCGCCGCGGCCTGCCTGATGCCCTCGATCTGCTGGTGGTGTGCAGCGAGGCCGGCCTGGGGCTGGGCGCGGCGATTCAGCGGGTGGCCCGCGACCTGGAGGTGAGTCACCCGGAGCTGGCGGACGAGCTGCACCTGTTCGGCATGCAGACCCGTGCCGGGATGGACAACAAGACCGCACTGCGTGACCTGGAGGAGCGCACCGGGGTGGAGGACATCCGCGGCCTGGTGACCACGCTGCTGCAGAGCATGCGTTTCGGTACCAGCATCGCCATGACCCTGCGCCTGTTCGCCGTGGAGCTGCGCGACAAGCGCACTCAGGAGGCGGAGGAGAAAGCCGCCAAGGTCAGTACCAAGATGCTGTTTCCCTTGATCTTCTGTGTCTTTCCCAGCTTCTTCGTGGTGGCTTTGGGGCCGCCGCTGCTGGGTGCGGCGGCCGCCCTGGCGGGGCGCTGAGTCGGCCAATGTCATCAACGAGTGGGAGGGATTGTCATGAAAATCACTACACGATGCCGTGCGGCCTGCGCCGTTGCCACGCTGTCCCTGGCACTGGCCGGTTGCGCTGCCACCGGAGGGGGTATGTCCCAGGAGAGCGACGTCTACGGTGCGCTGGGCGCCGGTGGGTCGTCGGTCGCCTATGGTACCGCCTTCCCGGTGGGGTCTCCCGAGGAGGCCTACCGCAACGGCGAGGCCGCCCTGCGTGCCGGCGACGCCGATCGCGCGCTGTTCGAGTACCTGCGCGGGTTGCGCATGGAGCGGCGCCCCCAGGCCGAAGCGTTGTACCGGGTCGGCATCATCCACCACGGTCGCGGCAACCATGAACTGGCCGACATGGCCTATCGCTGGGTGCTGGAGATCGATCCGCGCCATCCCGGTGCCGGCACCGCGCTTGGCATCATCCTGATCCAGCAGCGCGACTACGACCAGGCCGAGCGGTTACTGGCGCCAATCGCGGCGCGGCGCGATGCACCCTGGCAGACCCACAACGCCCTGGGGGTGATCGCCGACATGCGCGCCGACCACGCCACGGCACAAGGCCACTATGCGCGGGCCCTGGAGACGAACCCGAGAACGCCGCTGGTGCTCAACAACCAGGGCTACTCACGCTACCTGGCCGGCGACCTGCCGGGGGCGCGTCAGGCACTGCGCCAGGCGCTCAACGCCAATCCCAACTATGACCTGGCCTGGCGCAACCTGGGGCTGGTGCACGCCCGCGAGGGCGACTACGACACCGCCATCGAGGCGGTGGCCAGAGGCGGCGACCGGGCCAAGGCCTACAACGACATCGGCTACATCTCGATGCTCGAGGGGCGCTATCAGGATGCCCTGGGCTTCTTCGAGGAAGCCATGCGGCTTTCGCCGGCCTACTACGTCACCGCCAGCGAGAACGCCCGCAGTCTGGATCAATTGATCCGTCGTAATGGAGGCGAGGTCATCAACTGATCGCCCGGGCAGCGTTCCGGCATCGTCATGACCGGAGCGCTGCCCGAGCAGGGAGGGCCAGGCATGAAAGCAATACGCTCGGCGCGCCGGCAGCGCGGCTCGGAGGTGGTGGAGTTCGCGATTTCGGCGGCACTGCTGTTCATCCTGCTGTTCGGCATTATCGAATTCAGCGTCGCGCTGTTCGACAAGGCAACGCTGACCAACGCCAGCCGCGAAGGAGCCAGAACCGGCATCCTGTTCCGGCCCGAACCGCGCGACAACGGGAACGAGAACGCCGCCATCGAACAGGCCATCCGCAACTATGCCGAACAGTACCTGATCTCGCTGGGCGGGCCGGCGAGCATGACCATCGACATCCAGCGCATCGACCGCAACGGCAACGGCCGCTTCGATTCCGGCGACGAGATCGTGGTCAGCGTCGACTACCCCTACCAGTTCCTGCTGCTACCAGGCTTCATCGGTACCCTGGGCAACGTGCTCGAACTCAATGCCACCACCGTGATGAGGGCGGAATGAGATGAACGTTCGCAACGTAAGGCGCGGCCGTTACGGCTCGCCGCAGCGCCAGCGCGGGGTTTCCATCGTGCTGCTGGCCGTCGGTCTGTTCATGCTGCTGGCCTTCACTGCCCTGGCGGTGGATGGCAGCAATCTCTACGTGGCCAGAAACGAGCTGCACAACGCTGCCGATGCCGGCTCCCTGGCCGGCGCTCGGATGCTGTATACCGCCGATGGCAGCTCGGTCAATGCGGATGCCAACCAGATAGCCACCGATGCGGCCATGGCCAACGACAGCCAGAAGGAGGCAGTCGAGGTGTTGAGTGCGCTGCGTGGCCACTGGAGCTTCGCCACGCGCACTTTCACCCCCAATGACTCCCTCGATCCGGTGGATCTGTTCGGTCGTACCGCCGAGGATCTCGATAGCGACCCCAATTTCATCAACGCCGTGGAAGTGGTGACGGCCCGCCAGCAGAGCCAGGTGGCGGCCTTCTTTGGGCGTATCTTCGGCTTCGAGGGCTACGACGTGACGGCGCGCTCGGTGGCCTACATCGGCTTCGCCGGTAACCTGCGCCCGGAGGACGTGGACCAGCCCATCGCCTTGTGCCGACAGGCGCTGGTGGACCCTTCGGGCAACTACTCATGTAGCGTGGGCCGCTTCATCCCCGAGGGCGACCAGACCGGTGGCTGGACCAATTTCAAGCACAATCACAGCGGAGCATCCAGCGCCAGCGAGCTGAGGTCGTTGGTATGCGGCGATGGCAACCCCAATGAGCTGCGCTTCGGTGAGAACATCGCCACCAACAACGGTCAGGTCAACTCAGCCTTCGGCGATCTCTATGACTGCTGGGTGGAGAAGACTGGCAAGCAGAGCGTCTGGACCCTGACGCTGCCGGTGATCGACTGCGATTCGGGTGTTGCGCCGAGCAATCCGCTGATTGGTGCCGTGACCGTCAACATCGTATGGATGAACGATCAAGCCAACCAGATCGACCAGCGGGCGCCCCAACAAATGCAGCTGCCGCCGGAAAACAGCGGCGGCACCTCGCCAGGCACCTGGAGCCATAGCAGTACCAGCGGCGTGGATCGCTGGAACAGCTTCGTGAATACCTTCAACTTGCGCAAGGCCAATGGGAGCATGGCCCACTGGAACTCTCAGCCACAGCAGAGTGGCTGGCAGCAGAAGAGCATCTACTTCCTGCCCAGCTGCAGCTATCACGATCCCAAAGGTCAGACGGGGGGCGAGAACTTCGGCATTCTGGCGCAGATACCCGTCCTGGTGGATTAGTTGGTGGGGCAGTCACACTGGCGCCGGCGAGAGCCGGCGCCATCGTTTTCGCCTTGTTCTCCCGTGGCTCAGGGCGAGACTACCTGGGGGCAGGTTGAGTCTTGCAGTTGGTTGGTGCTGATCAAGGGGCGAGAGGCCGGGGTCAGCTTGTCGTACGGATTTATCGGCATCGGTTCCACTACAGCGGCGCTGGCGGGTGGCTGAAGGTGCAAGCGCTGACGGTAGTGTGTCGGCGTATGGCCGACATGCTTCTGAAAGGTTCGCGTGAAGTAGGAGAGATCGCGAAAGCCGACGCTGAAGCAGACATCGGTGATGGACGTGCGAGGATTGGCCAGCAATCGCTTGGCTTCGTCGATGCGCCGCTCGAGCAGGAATCCCTGGAAGGTGTTGCCGGTGAGCTTGCGAAACAGTCGGCTGAGTTGAAACGAGGTGATACCGCACTGCGCTGCCACTTCCGCCTGGGCCAGCTTCTGGTACAAATGCTGCTCGATATAGCTGATGGCCCGCTCCAATTGGATCTGCTGGCTGCTGGTCGTGCAGCAGCGCAAGCGCGCTTCGGGCGGAATCCTATTGACGACGGCGGTCGCCTGTTTACGTTCTTGCGAGCCGGGATTGAGCGATCGTAACTGAGCAAGGCTGGCCACCACGCCTATGAACCTGGCCAGGTCGACGGGCTGTACGAAGTAGTCCCAAACTCGAGTGCGAAAGGCCCACACCGCCAGGCTTTCCGAGTGTGCTTGGGTGATCATCAGCAGGGGCACCGAGGCCGCGTGCTGCTTGGCTTGTCTGAGATCGGTAAGGCCCTTCAGATCAGGGTAGTCATACTCGAAGCAGGCAACGATGGGGGGATTAGAGAGCAGAATCGGAAGCGGGTCCTGCTCTGCCCCGACGAACTCGATGCGATAACCCTTTTGCCTTAGTGCAACCACATAGTCTCTTTCTTCAGGCTCATTCAGTGTGCGTAATACGATGAGTACGTAGGCGTGAGCGGACATGAGCGGTGTCCCTCCTGAGTCCCTTGCGTATGTTACTTTATGTGTTTTAGTTCTTGAGGCCTACTTTGCTCTTGTTTATTAGTAATGTCGGCGTGTAACCTTTTGTGATGGGTTGTCTTAGCCAATGTAATAGATGGCGAGGAAATATCTGGGTGATATTTCTCATGCTGAAGTATTACTTTTCTAGTCAATAAGACCGGCTCCGAGGAGCCGGTCTCGTGGGTCAGTCACTCTTCCACGCCGCCCATCTCTTCGATCAGTGCGGCGAAAGCATCGCGCTGCTCGTATAGGGTGTCGGTGAGTTCTTCCTCGTTCATGTACTGTACCGGCAGCAGCAAGCGCTCTTCGGTCACTTCGATGAAGCGCTCGTCCTGGGTGGCCGCCTCGAGGGCCTCGGCCAGCCGCTCGGCACGCTCATCGGATACGTCATGCGGCAGCACGGCCATCAGGATGTCGCCCGGTGTGATGTCGTAGCCGGCTTCCACCAGGGTGGGGGCATCGGGAAAGGCCACCAGGCGATCGGCAGCCAGGCTCAGCAACACCGGCATCTCGCCGCTGTCGGCATAGCCCGAGTGGGTTCCGCCGCTGTAGGCGAAATCGACGTCGCCGGAGAGAATCAGCGGTGCCATGCCGGCGCCGCCTTCGGTAGGCACGATGCGCAGATCGAGTCCTTCCTGTTCGGCAATATAGTCAATGATGAGCCGGTCCTGAGCGGTCTGGGTGGCATAGCTCACGCCAGGGTTCTCGCGCGCGTATTCCACCAGCTCCTCCCAGCTGTCGCCGAAGGGGCGATCCTCGCCGGTGACGAAGCCGGCCTGGGCCAGGGAGACCGCACCGACATAGCGGAAATCGTCCAGCTCATAGTCGGTCTCCATCGCCAGCGGGGCGAAGGTCAGCGGCGAGGAGGGGCCATAGAGGAAGGTATAGCCATCGTCGGTATTGTTGGTCAGGCGGGTCAGGGCCACTCCCATGCCGGCCCCGGGCTGGTTCACCACGTTGACCGGCTGGCCCAGTTCCTCTTCCAGTACGTTGGCCAATACCCGGCCCTGGATGTCGGTGCTGCCGCCCGCGCCGAAGCCGATCACCATGGTGAGCGGCTGGCTGGGAAAGTCGTCGGCATTTACGGCAGTTGCTCCTACGGCCAGCAGTGATGCCAGGGCAACGGAGCTGGTCAACAGTGCCTTCTTCGGATACGTCATCGTCAAGCCTCTAACTTATTGGAATGATGTTTCTTCTGTTGGCTCAGTAAACCTAGCACACTAACGAGGCGGCGATCCTCCCGCCGTGGGTTTGCCCGCTTACAGCTGCTAGAATGCGCAGCCTCGAAGTGGCAACCCGGTGGGCGACGCAGGTGAGCATGCAAGCGGATGTGGTGGTGATCGGCGCGGGCGCCGCCGGACTGATGTGTGCTCTCACGGCGGGCTACGCCGGGCGGCGTGTGCTGGTACTCGACCATGCCAACAAGCCGGGCAAGAAGATCCTCATGTCGGGCGGCGGGCGCTGCAACTTCACCAATCTGGCCACCGGCCCGGCCAACTTCTTCTCCGCCAATCCTCACTTCTGCATTTCGGCATTGAAGCGCTATCGCCCCGAGCATTTCGTCGAGCTGGTGGAGCGCCACGGCGTGGAGTACGTGGAGAAAGCGCCGGGCCAGCTGTTTTGTGCCCACTCGGCCAAGGATCTGCTCGGCGTGCTGCTCGCCGAGTGCGAGTGGGCCGGGGTGGAGTTGCGCTTGAAGACCACCGTGGAGCGCATCGAGAGGGCGGGTGAGGGCATGCGGCTCGCCACTTCTGCCGGCCGCATCGAAGCGGGCGCGGTGGTGATCGCCACGGGCGGGCTCTCGATTCCCACCATGGGTGCCACCGGTTTCGGCTATGACGTTGCCCGTCAATTCGGCCTCGACGTGACGCAGACGCGTCCGGCGCTGGTGCCGTTCACCTTGACCTCACAGTGGAAGGCGCGGGCGGCCGATCTGGCCGGGGTGAGCTGCGACGTGGCGGTGAGCGCGATACGTGAAGGCCAGCGCCTGGGGCCGGGGCGGCAGCGGTGCTATCGCGAGCCGATGCTGTTCACCCACCGCGGCCTCTCCGGTCCCGGCATGCTGCAAATCTCGAGCTACTGGCAGCCCGGCGACGAACTGGAGGTCGACCTGCTGCCAGGGTTCGACATTGCCGACGCACTGGCCGAGGCGCGCCAAGCGGCACCGCGACGTCAGCTCTCCACCTGGCTGGGCGAACGCCTGCCGCGCCGTCTGGCCCAGGCGCTGGTGGAGTGGCACGGTGAAGACCCCACCCTGGCCGAGCTCTCCAACTCCCGCATCGAGGCCTGGCAGGAGCGCCTGGGGGCCTGGCGGCTCAAGCCCGCAGGAACCGAGGGCTGGCGTACCGCCGAGGTGACCTTGGGCGGCGTGGACACCACGGCGATCTCATCGAAGGACTTCAGCGTCGACGGACTGCCGCAGCTGCGCTTCATCGGCGAAGTGCTCGACGTGACCGGCGAGCTCGGCGGTTACAACTTCCAGTGGGCCTGGGCCTCGGGGGTGGCCTGTGGGGGCTCTCTGTAGCAATTGAAGGGAACGCGACAAAACCTTACCTAACGTAACCGGTGGCCTGGGGCAGCCTTGCTACGCTGGATAGAACTGTTCGTCTGGATGGTTCGTCACGGATGTGGCTCGTCACAGGAGTGCGCCATGCCCCCCTTAGCTCATGAGTTGGCCTCCCCCCAGCAGTTGGATACGCCCGATACCCTGCACACCAAGGAGTGGCTGAGACGCTACCAGCGCATACGCCAGGCATCGGAGCGGCTGTGCGAGCCGCTGTGCACCGAGGACTACGTGATCCAGAGCATGGATGACGTCAGCCCGCCGAAGTGGCATCTCGCCCACGTCACCTGGTTCTTCGAAGCGTTCATTCTCGTTCCCTTCCAGCCCCGCTACCGACCTCTCGACCCCATCTACGACCACCTCTTCAACTCCTATTACGAGACCCACGGCGTGCCCTTTCCGCGGCCGAGTCGCGGTACGCTGTCGCGCCCCACGGTGGCCGAGGTGTACCGCTTCCGTGCCCATGTCGATACGGCCATGGCGGAGCTGCTCGATTCGCCGCCACCCGAGCATGCCGAGGAGATCGTCCGCCGCGTCGAGCTGGGGCTGCACCATGAGCAGCAGCATCAGGAGCTGCTGCTCATGGACATCAAGCACGTCCTGGCCCAGAACCCGCTGTGCCCGGCCTACCGCGACGACCTGGCGCTACCGACGGCGGAGCTCCCGGGCGAGCTGGCCTGGCTAGAGCATGCCGCCGGCATCCGCGAGATCGGCCACGACCTGCAAACCGGCTTCGCCTATGACAACGAAGGGCCGGTGCATCGGCAGTTTCTCGAGGCGTTCCAGTTGGCCAATCGACCGGTGACAAACGCCGAGTTCCTGGCCTTCATCGAAGACGGTGGCTATACCCGCCCGGCGCTGTGGCTCTCCGATGGCTGGCAGCAGGTCGGCCAGGCCGGCTGGCAGGCGCCGCTGTACTGGGTCAAGCGCGAGGATGGCTGGTACCACTACACCCTGGGCGGATTGCGGCCGGTCGACCCGCAGGCGCCGGTAGTGCACGTGAGCTTTTTCGAGGCCGATGCCTATGCGCGTTGGGCCGGGGCGCGGCTGCCGAGCGAAGCGGAGTGGGAGGTGGCGGCCTGGGACGCATCCATGGGCGGCAATTTCGTCGAGAGTGACCACCTGCAGCCGGTAGCCGCGACGGCGCGGGGCAGTGCCATGGCCCAGCTGTTCGGCGACGTGTGGGAGTGGACCGGCAGCGCCTATCGGCCCTATCCGGGATTTCGTGCGCTGCCCGGCACCCTGGGCGAGTACAACGGCAAGTTCATGTCGGGGCAGATGGTGCTGCGTGGGGGCTGCTGTGCCACGCCAAGCGATCACATTCGCCCGACGTACCGTAACTTCTTCCCGCCCCACGCCCGCTGGGCGTTCTCCGGTTTCCGCCTGGCCAGGGAGGCATGACATGAACCCATTCGTCACTTTTCACGATCAGCACTCGCCGGAGGCGGTGGGCTCGCTGAGCCAGGAGCTGATGGTGGGGCTTGCCGCCACGCCGAAATACACCTCACCCAAGTTCTTCTATGATCGCCGCGGCTCGGAGCTGTTCGACGCCATCTGCGAGCAGCCCGAGTACTATCCCACCCGCACGGAAGAGGCGATCCTGCGTGCTGCCGTGGGGGAGATCGCCGAGGTGGTGGGGCGCGATGCAACCCTGATCGAGCTGGGCAGCGGCGCCAGCCGCAAGGTGCGGCTGCTGCTCGAGGCGCTGCATCCGGCGTGCTATCTGGGCGTGGACATATCGCGGGACTTTCTGCTCGACAGCACCCGCCGCCTGGCCGCCGACTACCCCTGGCTGGAGGTGCATGCGGCCTGCGCCGATTTCTCGCAGCCGATGCGCTGGCCCGAGGGGTTGTCGGGGGAGCGTCCGGTGGCGTTCTTTCCCGGTTCGAGCATCGGTAACTTCACTCCGGAAGAGGCTGAAGCGTTCCTGGTGGGACTGGCGCAGCTGCTCCCGCCCGGAGGCGGGCTACTGATCGGTGTCGACCTGATCAAGGATCGGGCGATACTGGACGCCGCCTACAACGACGCCGCCGGCATCACGGCGGCCTTCAACCTCAACCTGCTGGAGCGGCTGCGCCGCGACTTCGATACCGAAGTGGATCCGTCGCGGTTTCACCATCTTGCTTTCTACAACGAAGCCGAATCGCGCATCGAAATGCATCTGGTGAGTCGGTGCGACCAGGCCATTCACGTGGCCGAGGAGCGCTTCTTCTTCGCCGAGGGCGAGAGCCTGCACACCGAAAACTCCTACAAGTACAGCGTGGCCGGGTTTCTCGAGTTGGCGGGGCGCGCCGGGTTCGAGCCGCGGGCGCATTGGACCGACCGCGATGCGCTGTTCTGCATCCACTATCTGGAGCGGGCGGCCGGATGGCGTCACCCGTAAACCGGGCTATGCTGCAAGCAGAACCATGCTGGAAGCCGAGGATCGCCCATGACCATGATTGCGATACAGGACTCTTCCCGGTCCGAAGCCTCTGCGTTTGCCGATCTCGTCGTCGATGAGGCCGTGCGTCAGGCCGAGGAGCGTGGCTGGCAGGCGGTGCGGCTCTCGGAGGTGGCACGCAACCTGGAGCTGCCGATGTCGGTGGTGCTGGAGCGCTTTCGCGACATGGACGCCGTCGCGAATGCGTGGTTCCAGCGGGGCTGGCGAGCCATGCTGGCGGAAAAGCCGGAAACCTTCGACGACTGGCCGGAGCGGGTGCGTATCGAGCACTGTCTGCAGGCCTGGTTCGATACCTTCGCCGCCCATCGCCAGGTCACCGTGCAGATGCTCCGGACCAAGGCGCATCTGCCGCATCCGCACACCTGGGTACCGTTGGTGTTCGATCTGTCGCGCACCGTGCAATGGCTGCGCGAGGCGGCACGTCTGGAAGCCCGTTACGGCACGCGTCGCGCTCAGCTCGAAGAGGTGGTCTTGACCAGCCTGTTCGTGGCGGCGCTGGCGGTGTGGGCAAGGGATACCAGCGAAGGGCAGCGCAAGACGCGTCAGTTCATCGACAAGCGCTTGAAGCGTGGCGAGAGCTGGATGCGATGGGTGCCGAGCGGGGGAAAGCATAGGCATAGGGCCGAAGCGCAGCTCTAGGCTCTGCGAAAAGTGCCTTCGCTCGCCGACTTTTCGTACAAAGCCTAATCCGCCTTTCGAAGCCTAAGCCGCCCTTCGAAGCCCTATTCCGTCTGACTAATCCTAGGTGCTCAGCGAACCCGCTCCAGCAGGTGCCTTGCCCGATGCAGCAGCAGGGCGCCGGCAGCAATTTGCCTGGTCAGCCGAACGAGCATACGAGGATGACGCAAGCCAGCGACCAGCAGGGCGCCCCCGGCCAGATAAGCCGCTCCCCGGTAGTGCTTGATGAAGGGCTTGAGACTCTCCAACTGCTGCCAGCCGGCATTGAGCCCCAGGGTGCCGTGCTTCCAGCGCTCCGCTTCCACCAGCAGGTCGATACGCTGCCGTTCGATGGCGGCGATGAGTTCGGCCTTGCGCTGGGCACGGCTCGCGGCAGCGGGTATTGAGGCGTCAACGTTGCGGCGTGTCACGCGGCTCCTCCATCAGGTGACGGTCCAGCGCGAGCTGAGCCAGTGTCTCCTTGAGCAGAGTATGGCGGCGCGCCAGGCGCATGCCCCAGAGTGCCATGCCGATGCCGCTACCCAGCAGCACCAGAGCGCTGATGCCGATGGCGGCCAGGCGGTGAGTGTCCCAGAACAGTACCACCACCAGCAGGGTCAGCATGCCCAGGCCCAGCAGCAGCAGCAGCAGGCTGAGCCCGAGCATCAGCAGCAGCGTGACGAGGCGGGCGCGCTCCTCTTCGAGTTCGAGAACGGCGAGGCGCAAACGCGTCTCGCCCGTCGCCACCAGATTGGCCAGAATTCGCTTGGCGATGCTGAACAGGCGTTGCGCCGGTCCTTCGCTTGCAGCCATCAACGGCGTCCGATGAGCATGCCGATGACGACGCCCACCGCAGCGCCGATGCCGATGCTGGTCCAGGGATTCTCGTGCACGTAGCGGTCGCAGGCGTCGGCCTGCTGGTGCATGGTGTCGCGTGCTTCGCCATAGAGCCGCTCACCGCGGGCTTCGAGTCGGTCGCGGGTGTCCTTCAGCCGCTGTTCGGCGCGCTCGCGCAGTTCCTTGATGTTGCTGCGGGAATCGTCGGCGGTGGCGTGCACCAGCTCCTCGATGGTGCGGGTGAGCTGGTGCAGGTCTTCCTTGAGTTGCCGAGTGGTTTCATCGGTATGCGGGGTGCGCGTTGCCATGACAGTCTTCCTCTGACGATGAATGACAGCCTCAGCATAGCACTCGCTGATATGAGATCAACGCTGCTCCTGTGGCAAGTCAGCGCACGCCACCGGCGCCGGTGAACAGCGGATTGACGCTGAAGCCGACGCTGATGCGTTGGTTGCGGTGGTCATAGTCGATCATGCTCTCGCCGTACCCGTAGAAGTACTGGACATGGCCGCGGATGTTGCCGAACAGGGGCCAGGAGTAGTCTACCTGGGTGCCCATGTTGCCGGGGCTGGGGTTGCCGCGCACCATGACGCTGGCCTCCTGGTCGCCGTTGAAACGGCGCGCCACGGTCACGTCGCCATAGCCCCAGTAGCGGTCGATGTCGGGATTGTCGTCGTCGCCGTCGGATTCGGGAATGCGCCAGTGGGGTGCCACTGCCACTGCCCAGTCGCCGCGTTGAAAGATGCTCTCCAGGTAGATGCGGTTCCAGCTTCGCGAAAGCGGCATCGAGCGTCCGTTGGAGAGGTGATTGAAGGCCACCCGGTTGCGCGTGTTGGTCCAACCCAGGAAGCGCGAGGTGTTGTCGAAATCGACGAACACCTCAGGCTCGTAGTTGGTCTCGCGGAAGGGCGAGGAGGCATCGGTGTTGTAGGCCTGCCACCAGCTGCGCTGGGTGTAGGCGAAGTAGAGATCCCCGGTGGTGCCCAGGATGTCTTCGAGCAGGTTGACCTTGGCGCTGAACTGGAACTTCACCTCGAGATCGTTGGGGCTGCCGTCGGCATAGACGTCGCGAAAGGCCACCTGATTGGGATGCGTGGTATAACTCAGGGGAAACAGGTAATTTCGCCGGTGCATGGTGATGGCCAGCGGGTTGCGCGTTGATTCCCGCTCCAGCTGACGGCGCTGGGCGATCTCTTCCAGCACGGGGTCATCCACCTCGGCATAGAGGGGGTCGTCCTCTGGTGGCAGAGCGTCGAGCTGAAGCCGCAATGCCTCCAGCTCGCCGCTCAACGCTTCGATGCGAGATTCGAGCGCTTGTCGCTGGGCATCGGCCTCGCCCATGGCGGAGGTGGGCAGCAGCCCTAGCACGGCGGCGCTGGCGAAAAGAAGGGAACGGATGGTCATGGAGGAACTCGAAGCGAGGCATTGAGCTTCCGTTTCTACCATGTCGCCTTGGCAAGTCAACTGCTGGCGCCGCTATTGTCATGTTATTGCACCAGTTGAGCCTCGTTCTGACGAGGGTCGCTGCTACGAGGAATTTCGTGAACGTCACGCTTTACTCCGCTGCCGGTATCTTCCGACGTGCCAGCCAGGCGCTGTGTCTACTGATCTGCTGTTGGATTCTGTTGATTACATCGGCGTTGGCGGAAGATGCCCTGCCCGAGCGCCAGGCAGTGGAAGAGCGCCTGGTCGAGCTGCGTCCCGAAGAGGGAGAGAGCCTGAGCGAGGCCGAGCAGCGCGATGTCGAGGCCCTCGAGGCGACGCTGCGTGCCCTGGAACAGCTGCAAGGGATCGAGGAGCGGATCGAGGGGCTGGAGCAGCGGCTCGAAAGTGCGCCCGCCGAGCTGCTGCGCCTGGAGCGGGAACTGCTGCAGGAAGAGGAGGCTGAGCTCGACCGCTCGATTGCCGAGCTCGACGACACGCCGCTGGACGAGCTGGAGTATCGCCAGCAGGAATCAGTGTTCGAGCTGCAGCAGCTGCAGGATCGCCTGGCCGACGTCAACTCCCAGTTGCTGGCGGCCCAGACGCTGCCGGAGCGGGCCCAGCAGGCCATAGCCGAGGCGATGCAGACGGCCGAGCGCACCCGCCGCGCCCTGGATGCGCTGGAGGCGCAGGGTGTCGGTGAGGACTCGCCCCGGCTGTGGCAGCTGCAAGTGGAGCGACGGCTTGCCGAGCGCACGCTCAGGCTGCGTCAGCGTGAGCTGGGCAGCAATACCCGGCTGCGGGAGCTGACCCAGCAGCGCCGCGACCTGATCACCCAACAGGTTGCGCGCAAGGAGTCCGAGCTGGCCCTGCTGCAGGGGGTGATCGACCGCCAGCGGCGCATCGCCTCGGAGCAGGCGATTGCCGATGCCGCTCGCGACGACCCCCTGCTCGAAGCCGGACACCCGGTGCTGGAGCGTGCTCAGAACGTCAACCGTGAGCTCAGCCTCGAACTGCTGCGGGCCAACGATCGTCACAACGGCCTGGTACGCGAGAGCCTGGCCATACGCAGTCAGCTCGATCACGTGCGTCAGCTACAGCGCAGCTTGAATGAACAGATAGAAGCCATTCGCGGCAGTCTGCTGCTGTCGCGCATCCTGCGCGAGCAGCGCCGCTCGCTGCCCCAGGTCGACCCCGGGCGCAGCCTGCAGGATGAAATCGCCGACCTGCGCCTGCGCCAGTTCGACTTGGTACGCCAGCGCGACGCCTTGCGCCAGAGCGAGCGTCTGGCCAATCAGCGTCTGGAAGAGGCCGGTGTCGAGGTCACTCAGGGGCTGGTGGAATCCTTGCAGGGGCTCTACCACTCGCGCCGTCAGCTCGTCGATCAGCTCGAACAGACCTACGGCAGCCTGCTGAGTGCGGCCATCGAGCTGCAGCTCAATCAGCAGCAGCTGCTGGAAACCACCCGTGAGCTGCGTACCACCATCGATGAGCAGCTGTTCTGGATCGCCAATACCCGACCTCTGGACCTGGCCTGGTTCCGCCAGCTTCCGGCGAACGTGGCCGACGAGTTGCAGCGCGGTGAATGGCGCGGCGTGCTGCCGGTGCACTGGCGTATGCCGGGAGTCGACGCCCTGTCCGGTGCGCCGCTGGTCCTCGTGGCGGTGCTGCTGCTGGGGCTGCGCCGCCGCATTCAGCGTCGCCTGGCCATGCTGCACGAGCAGATCGGCCGCCTGCGCAGCGATTCCCAGGCCCACACGCCCCAGGCGGTTGGCCTCAACGCTCTGCTGGCGCTTCCCGGCCCACTGACGCTGGCCGGCATCGGCATTTCGCTATCGACCATCGGTTCGGGCATCGCCTCGGGCCTGGGGCAGGCATTCCTGCATCTGGCGCTGGCCTGGGGCTTCATTGCCTGGTCACGACGGCTGCTGGTACGCGATGGCGTGGCGACCAAGCACTTCTACTGGCCTTCGGGCTACGTGGCGCGGCTGCGCTGGTTGCTGGGCTGGGTCGTGGTGGCCCTGGTGCCGGTACTGCTGATCTCTTCCCTGGCGCTGGATGGCGAGATCGATCTGTCGTCGCGGCCCATTGCTCTGTTGCTGCTGATTACCGGCCTGTTGGCAATGAGTGTGCTGCTGGCAAGGCTGATCATGGCCCACACCCCGTTCTTCGGCGTCAAGCTGTTCCGCCTGGTGCTGGGGCTGCTCATGGCTGGTGTGCCGCTGGTGCTGGCGGGACTGATCGTATCGGGCTACGAATATACCGCCCTGAGCCTGATCGGGCGCTTTGTCATCACGCTCTATCTGCTGGCGATGTGGATCCTGGTCGAAGCCACAGTGGTGCGCGGCTTGGCGGTAGCGGCGCGCCGGCTGGCGTTCAAGCGTGCGTTGATGCGTCGCCGCGCCCAGGCTCAGGAGGGCGCCGAAGGGGGGCTTGAAGTGGTGGAGGAGCCGCCGCTGGACATGGAGCAGATCAACCAGCAGTCGCTGCGTCTCTCCAAGCTGATTCTGTTGCTCGGCTTCGCCGTGTTGCTTTATCTGGTGTGGTCCGATCTGCTGACGGTGCTGGGCTACCTCGATGACGTGGCGGTCTGGGAAGCTGGCGAAGGCGTAGGTAATGAGCTCGTCACCAGTGCGCTTTCGGTCGCCGACATCTTCGCCGCGCTCCTGATAGTCGTGCTGACCTTGGTGATGGCGCGCAACCTGCCGGGCCTGCTCGAGGTGATGGTACTGTCGCGGCTGGAGCTCAAGCAGGGCAGCGCCTACGCCATTTCGGCGCTGCTCTCCTACACCATCGTCGGTACCGGGCTAGTGGTGGCGCTGGCCACCCTGGGCGTGGCCTGGAGCCAGCTGCAGTGGCTGGTGGCAGCGCTGGGCGTGGGGCTGGGCTTCGGTTTGCAGGAGATCTTCGCCAACTTCGTCTCGGGTCTGATCATCCTGTTTGAGCGGCCGGTGCGTATCGGCGACACCATCACCCTGGGCAACCTCACCGGTACGGTGAGCCGGATCCGCATTCGTGCCACCACGGTGACCGACTTCGACCGCAAGGAAATCATCATTCCCAACAAGACCTTCGTCACCGATCAGCTGATCAACTGGTCGCTGTCGGACACCATCACCCGCGTGGTGCTGGGCTACCGTGTTTCCTACGGTTCCGATCAGGTGCTGGTGCATCGGTTGCTTTACCAGGCGGCCGAGGAGAACCCCCGGGTGCTGGGCGATCCCGAACCCCAGGTATTCTTCATGGACTATGGCGAGAGTACCCTCAACTTCGAGCTACGGGTCTTCGTCAACGCGTTGGGCGATCGGCTTTACGCCACCGATGAGCTCAACTGCCGGGTGGGTGAACTGTTTGCCGAAAACGGCATCAGCATTGCCTTCAACCAGCTCGAGGTGTGGTTGCACCGGGAGGATGGCGAAGAGAGAAAAGTCAAAAGTGTATCGCCCAAGTCCAGTAGGGTGTCTCGTCATCCGCCGCCCGGCGCGGGGGGCGACCCAGGCGATATCGATATCGGCGGCAGCGACGGCGGGGATGGCGGACGCTGAGCAACGCCGTCACTGCTTGACGGCGTGTAGCAGGAACTCGCGGTTACCGTCTCCGCCGGCCAGCGGGCTCTCCTGCCAGTGGCGAACGTCAAGCCCGTACTCGGCGCAGCAGGCGCGAACGGTGGCTTCCACCTCGCCGTAGCGGGCCGGGTCGGAGACGATGCCGCGTGAATTGACCCCGCCCGGGCCCACCTCGAACTGCGGCTTGACCAGACTCAGCAGTTCGCCGCCGGGGCGCAGCAGTCGGGCGATCTCGGGCAGGATCAGCGTCTGCGAAATGAACGAGACGTCCATCACGACGATATCGGGGGCCGCGGCGCTCTGAGCGGCGAGGGCGTCGTGCAGGCGCGGCTCGTCGTGCATGGCCCGCGCATTGAGCCCCTCTAGGCAGGTCACGCGAGGGTCGCCACGCAGCTCCGGGTCTAGCTGGCCGTGGCCCACTTCGATACCGATAACATGGCGCGCACCGAAGGCCAGGGCACAATCGGTGAAGCCGCCGGTGGACTGCCCCACGTCGAGCACCACTCGGCCCGACAGCTCGAGTCCCAGCGCTGCGACCAGTGCCTCCAGCTTCAGCCCCGCCCGTGAGACGTAGCGCTCCTCGGGGTCTTCGGTCACCGCCAGACGCACCCCTTCGGGCAGCTTCTCACCGGGCTTGCTGAGTATTTTTCCGCTCTCCGCCAGGCTGACCCGGCCATGGCGGATCAGCCGCTGGGCGCGGGTTCGCGAGCGGGCCAGGCCCTGGGAAACGAGCAGCTGATCGAGGCGGGGCATGCAATAGTTCCTCATGCAGCAAGAGTGGCAGCCAGAAGCGGGGCCGCCATTATGGCATAATCGTTTAGTTAGCCAGTTAACAGAAGGGAGCTGCGTGGAGCGAAGCGAAGGGAGGGCACTGGCCAGGTCGCTGGCCATCGGGGCGCTGGGTGGGCTGATTTTCCACCTCATCGGCATGCCGCTGGCATGGATGCTGGGGCCGCTGACGGCCAACCTGATCATGTCGGCGAAGGGCGGCGACGTGCGCGTGCCCGAACCGCTGCGCGAGGCCTTTATCGGCGTGCTCGGCCTGGTGCTGGGCAGTCAGGTGACGCCACAGCTGGCCCAGCGGGTGCTCGACTGGCCGCTTTCCGCGGCGCTGCTGCTGCTCGGCGTGGCCGCTTCCACGGCAGTGGCCGCCGCCTGGTACCGGCGCTGCGGCTTCGATTCGATGAGCGCCTGGTTCTCCTCGGCGCCCGGCGCGATGACGGCGATGATCCTGATGGGGGAGAAGTGCGGCGGCGATCCGCGGCGTATCGCCATCGCCCAGTCGCTGCGTATCGTGCTGGTGATCATGATCCTGCCGCCGCTGTTCTGGGCCTACGAAGGTGGCGCAGCGCCCCAGGCGGCGGAGATCGAGAACGGCTTTGCCTCCGCCTGGATGCTGCTGGCTCTGCCGCTGCTGTTTCCCCTGGGGCGTTGGCTGCGCCTGCCCAGTTACACGCTGCTCGCACCGCTGCTCTTCGCCGGTCTGCTCTCCGGCTTCGACATTGCCAGCCTGCGCCTGCCGGACTGGGGTATGAATGTCATGCTGTGGGTGCTCGGCTGTGCCATCGGCTCGCGTTTTCGCGGGCTCTCTTCCGCCAGGCTGGGACGCTATCTGTTCGAAGCCTTCATTGCCACGCTGCTGGCGCTGGCGGTGCTGGCAGGCTTCGCCGAACTGATCCACCGCCTGGTCGGCGTGCCCCGCGACGTGGCGCTGCTGGCGCTGGCCCCCGGCGGTATCGGCGAGATGGCGATACTCGCCGTGGCGCTGGATCTCGACCCCGTCTTCGTCGCCTTTCATCACCTGCTGCGCATGGTGGCGCTGATGCTCTTCGCGCCGTTCTGGGCGCGCTGGTTGATGCGTACACGTTGAATTTCAATATCATGATACCCATTCAGCAACTTCACAGGGACGCTCCATCCAATGAGCAGGAACGAATGAATGCTTGAGCAGGCGCTGGTGCAGTTACTGCTGTTGCTTGGTGCAACGGTATTGGTCGTGCTGGTCTTTCAGCGCTTCAGGATCCCACCTAGCCTGGGATATTTGCTAGTCGGCGTGATGCTGGGCGCCCACACGGCCGGCCCGGTAATCGACAACGACTACATCGACGTCATCGCCGAGTTCGGCATCGTGTTTCTGCTCTTCACCATCGGCCTCAGCTTTTCCCTGCCGCAAATCTATGCGCTGCGCCATACCATTCTCGGGTTGGGTACGGCACAGGTGGCGTTGACTACCCTGGTAGTGTCAATGATCGCCTGGTGGCTGGGGTTGCCCGGGCCGGCGGCGTTCGTCGTCGGAGCGGTGTTCGCCCAGTCATCGACCTCCATCATCACCAAGCAGTTGCTGGAGCAGGGTGAGAGTCAGGCGCGACATGGGCGGCTCGGCACTACCATGTCGGTCTTCCAGGATATTACTGCCGTTCCTTTCGTGGTGATCATCCCGGTGTTGGGTGTAGCTGCCATGCATGAGGTGGCAGGGGCGCTAGGGATGGCTCTGGCCAAGGCCTTCCTCGCGTTCGTTATCGTGCTGCTGTCGGGAAGGTATCTGCTGCGTCCTCTGTTTCACCTGGTAGCCGAACGGCGCTCGGCGGAGCTGTTCACCCTCACGGTGTTGTTCGTCTCTCTGGTATCCGCCTGGACCACCAAGACGCTCGGGCTGTCCATGGCGTTCGGCGCCTTTCTTGCCGGCATGGTGCTCGGTGACACGGAGTTCCGCCATCAGGTCGAGTCCACCATTCGTCCGTTCCGCGACGTATTGCTTGGGCTCTTCTTCGTCAGTATTGGCATGCTGGTCGAGCCCGCGCTTTTGCCCGATATCTGGCTCGAAGCGCTGCTGGGAGCGGTGGGGCTGCTGGGCATAAAGGTGGTGCTGATCACGCTGATCGTACGTTTCTCGGGGGTCGATCCCCAGACGGCGTTTCGTACCGGGCTGGTGCTGGCCGTCGGCGGTGAGTTCGGCTTCGCGCTGTTGGCCATTGGCCTGGATGGCAACGTCATCGCCAGCCGGCCGGCGCAGATCGTGCTCAACGCCGTGCTGTTCTCGATGATCCTGGCGCCACTGCTGATTCGCTTCAATCAACCTTTGGCACTATGGGCATTCGGCCGCTCACGAGGCCGAGCGAAACCGGCTGGCGACGTACCGACGCCGTCCGAGCCTACCGAGAGCCAGGGGCATGTGGTGATTTGCGGCTTTGGCCGTACCGGCCAAACGGTGAGCCGTTTTCTCGAAAGCGAAGGCTTCGACTACCTGGCGCTGGATATGGACCCGGCCATCGTGAGGGAGGCGCGGCTGGCGGGGCAGCAGGTGTTCTATGGCGACTCATCGGACCTGACGGTGCTGGAAAACGTCGGTGTGGAGCGGGCGGCGCTACTGGTCATCAGCCACGACGACAGGCCGGCGGCGCTGGCGACGCTGCGCAATGCCAAGCGCCTGAATCCCGAGCTGGCGGCAGTGGTTCGTACCCGGGACCAGCAGCATGTGGAGGAGCTGCGTAAGGCAGGTGCCACCGAGGTCATACCCGAGACACTGGAAGCGAGCATGCTGCTGACTTCCCACGCGCTGCAGTCGCTGGGCGTGCCTCTGTACCGGGTGGCGCTGCGATTGCAGGAGCAGCGCAGCAGCCACTACCGCATGCTCAGGGAGCTGTTTCGCGGTACGCTGGACAGTATCAAACCGGAGGCATCGGAGCAGGAGCGATTGCATTCGGTGCTGATGTCCGAGGGCTCACCGGCAATTGGCCAGAGCCTTTCGGAGCTGGATACCGAGCGGGACGATGTCTCCGTCACGGCGCTGGTTCGTGATGACAAGCGTGAGCGCTACCCAGGCGCTGCCACCGAAGTCCAGACCAACGACGTGCTGGTACTGTTGGGCTCGCAGGACAATCTCGAGCGGGTGGAACGGCGCCTCACCGGCTCCGGCCAGCCACCCGAGTAGCGCTCAGTCGAACGGGTGCTCCTTGCTCAGGGCCTTGATGTGTTCCGTCAGCCCCAGCGCCTTGGACACCTCGATTTCCAGCGCAATGCCCGTGTCGAGACTCTCGTCGAGCTTGCCCGCCGTGCTCACGGCGTTCAGTACATCCTCTGAACGGCGGGCTTCCACCAGAATGAGAATCACGCTGCGAGACGCCATGAATTCCAGGCCGAAGAAGGTCAACTGCGGCTTGAGCCCCTGGCCTTGGGCGTTGTTGATGATGGTAGCCCCGGTGGCGCCTGCTTCCCGTGCGGCAGTCAGCACGGTATCGGTCCTGTCCTGGTCGACGAAAACCATCAATAACTTGAAATCCATTCGAACTCCCTCGAAGCGAGCCTCACATTGAGATACTGCCATTCTGGCAGAGCCCCGAGTCATTGTCCTGATGCGGGTCAAGTACCTGGGTTCGGGTGTCCGCTATCAGCCTGCAGATCGGCGGCGGGTACCCGGTTCGCCCCCCAACTGCGATGAACGTAGCCGGTGACCCGGTTGAGCTCCTCCTGGGTGACGTTGGCCAGCTCGCCGCGCTCCAGCGGATCGTAGTGGAAGATGTAGAGCCGCGAGGCGAACTGCTCGAAGGGCAGGGAGGCTTCGCCGAAGCGCTCGCCGTTGCCTGCCGTACTGACCCTGACGCCATCGCCCCAGTCCTGGCCGCTGTCGTTGTTGGGATTGAAGAAGTAGACCCGCATCACGTCCGTGGGATCGAGGGAGACGCGCAGGATGGTGATGGCGTGCCAACCGATGAAGCGCGCCGCGCTATCGGTCACGGCGATGCCCGCCGGCTGCGGGTGGATGAGGGGCTGATTGCCGTTGTAGTAGGGGTGATAGCTGGCGTAGAAGTGGCGCAAAAAGACGTCCAGCTCATGCAGCTGGCCGCTGGCCACGTCCACGTTGATACGAAAGCCGCGCCCTGACCACCAACCGTGGAACTCCGGATTGACCCAGCGGTGCGGGTCGCCCTCGCGGCCGATGCAGCGCCGGCCCATCTCGGCATAGATGCGGTCCAGGTGCGGCACCACGATCAGCGACACCGGATCGAGATCCATCGGCAGGCTCTGTGCCACGCCACCGCTGCTCTCCATCGAGGAGATCGGCTGGCCTTCGAAGTGCATCACGATCTCGTCGTCGCGGGCGGCCCAGGCCACCATCTGCAGCAGGTAGTCGGGATCGTTGTAAGCCCACATGGAGAGTGCCCTGGCCGACTGACAGGTCGGGTTGTTGCCCTGACCTACGCCCAGCGGCAGCCCCAGCATGCACAACACCCCCTCGAGCAGGCGGGCACGCGGTGACACCGCGTCGCCGTATGCCAGGTTGAGGCGGGCCTGGGACCACTCGGAGAGCGGTAGTCCCAGTTGACGCCACATGGCGGGGGCAACAGGGGGTTGATAGAGGATGCCGCGCTCCAGCATCAGCGCCAGGCCGTACACCGCCTGGGGCGTGGCCGGGTGCACCGCACTGCGGATCAGCGCGTGAGCCAGCTCGCGGTAGCACAGCAGGCAGTCGCGGCCGGTGGAGGAGAGCCCCAGGGCCTCGGTGATGAGATGGTCGCCGTGGTCGAGCAGGTGGCGCAGCAGCACCGGGTGGTAGGGCGACACCAGCCCGGTGTCGTGCATGGCGCGGGCGAAGCCGGTGGCTTCTCCCTGCAGGGCGGCGTTGTCCATACTGGCCAGACGCTGGCGATAGACCTCGAGGCCGGGGTCTTCGCGGCAGGCGCGGGAGGGGCCATACAGCGAACTCACCAGGCGGTCGGCACCCTGGCCGCTGGTACCGAGATCGATGGCCGGATCGGCCTGGCAGATGGCGATCTGGGTGATCATCTGCTTTACCGCCTCCACCTGGATCGGGCGCTGCTGCAGCACCCGCCAGATCTCCTCGATCAGCTGATCGATGATGTGCTCGTAGCCGATACGCTCGGCAAGGTGATGGAACAGATAGCGTGGAATCCGCGCCAGTCGTCCCTGGGTTTCCCGCTCCGCCTCGCTGGGGGAACTGAACAGCAGCCAGAGGTTGAGCGCCATCACCTGGGTCAGGTAGTGGTGGGCCTGCTCGCCGGACACCAGCGAATGCAGATAGTCGCCCTTGGCCACCGCCAGCAGACGCAGCTCGCTCAAGGCCTCGATCACCACCGTGTTGGCGTCGGGGCTCTTGAGCGAGTAGGTGGTGAGGGAAGGGAGCAGATACTGCGGCGTGGCCCAGTCGGAGCCGAGAAACACGCCGGCCTCTTCCAATGCCCTGGCGCGTACCTCCAGGGCGGCGGCGCCACCGGGATGGAGCAGCACGCGACGTGCCGTATCCAGCACCCGGGGAAGTTTGCCCGGCTTGGCGAAGTCGCGGGCTTCGCCGAGCATGGCGGCTGCCTCGTCGAGGTTGGCCAGTAGTCTGAGCAGCTTCTCCTCGTCCGCTGGCGGGGTGCCCTCGTGCATGTGCCCGTTAGTGGTCACGCCGACTCCTTGTGATCGAGCTGTCGCACCATCACGCCCTGATCAAATGTAGAAATCAAGCTCTTCCTGGTGCTTGAGCAGATCCCGCAGGCGCTCCGGATCGTCGCCCTTGAAGTAGATCAGCCCCCAGTGCGTGCCGAAAGCGGTGCGCTTGGTCACGGTTTCCTCCATGGGCGGCGTGAGTTCGTGGGATTCGAAGTAGGGGTCGTCTTCCACCTCTTCGGGGATCTCCAGGCGGCTGACCACGCGACGCCGTGGATAGACGCCGAAGCAGCCGGCATAGCACTTGGCATCCTCGACCTCGCGAGGGAAGAAGGCGGCGACCTCTTCGGCGCTGCTCTTGGGGTCGAACACCAGCATGCTGGCCTGGTAGGCATTGAAGCCGTAGACCCGCTCGAGCAGCTCGAACACCTTGAAGCCCGGTGGGCGATAGGCCACCTCGCCGAAGTACATCTCGCCGTCGCTGGTGACGAAATACTCGGGATGGATCAGGCCGAAATCGATGTCGAAGGCCTTGATCAGCTTTTCGATCTGAGCGGTGATCTGGGGCCGGTAGCGTTCCAGTTCCGGCGAGGCGGGCACGAAGACCGAGTAGCCCAGGGTGACGTATTCCGAGATGTTGAGAAAGGCGATCTTGCCGTCATGGATCCACGCCTCCACGGCAAATTCCCAGCCGTCCAGGTGCGACTCCATCAGCACCGGAAACTCTTCATCGGGAATGGTATCGACCTCGTCGGGGGTGCGTATCACCCGATGCCCCAGGCAGCCGGCCTTGTCGAAGGCCTTGAGATGAATGGGGTCGTTGGGGTCGCCGTCCAGCTTGAGCAGGGTCTGGTTGACGCGCTTGAGAAAGCGGATGACGTCGCCCTTGTCGTGGGCCTCCTCGAAGATCCCCACGCGAATGCCGCCAAGCTGGGCGCGGCGTTTCATCAGCGCCTTGTCGCGCAGCAGCAGCGATTGGCCGTATAGCCGCGGGTTGTCGAGTAATACCGAGTTGATGGCGCCGGCCCATTCGACGGTTTCCTCGAACAGGGGGATTGCCACGTCCACTCCCATTTCCTTCAAGGTCTCGGCAATTTCCAGCGAGCGGTCGTTGAGGCGCTCGAAATTCCATGACACATGGGGGATATCGTGTTTCTGGCAGTACTCTTCCGCCCATTCCGGCGCTACCACGATGTAGCGACGGTCGAAGTTCTCGGCAGCCTCGACGGCATTCAGGCTCCAGCCGAGCAATGCAATGTAGCCCTTGTCGGGATTCTTCTTCATGGGGCGTCTCCTCCGGTGTGTGTGCCTCTCCTCATCGTCTCCCTTGCCCTTTCACCCTAGCCGATTTGGCTCCGCCTTACAGCCCGGGCCGTCGCTCATGCCTGCCTCGAGCGACGGTCCTTGCTCGCCTCCGGTGCCGCTGGTATAGTGCACGCGCACTCGGCAAGCCATTGATGCACGCCGGGTTCGATGCCTCGAAGGCATCGTGTCGTGGTGGCCCCGTCGGTCCTCCCGCAACGCTAAACCGCAAACCCCGCCAGGCCCGGAAGGGAGCAACGGTAGTGGTGGTCGCGTGTGCCGGGATGTGGCTGTCGGGGCTGCCTCCATTTCGGCCTCTTGTTTTCTTTTCGTCTTGTGTATCTCCGCGCAGCGCGCTTCGATGTTAGACCTTGGTCTATTTAGACTTTGGTGTTAATATGCAGCGCAGCAAAACGCTTGCGAGAGGATGTGCACCATGCAGATCGACGCCACGCCCAACGCCGGTATTCAGCGCAGCCTGCGCCAGTGCCTGTCGAACGCTGCCTTTCTACTCTACCAGCAGGGTCACGTGCTGGAGACCATCACCATCCCCTTCCGTGGACTCGATAGCCGCGCGCTGCGCCAGATGCGCGAAGCCTCCCAGGAGTGGCCGGCCTGCCAGCGGGTACTCGAGAGCAGCGAGGCCGCCATCTACAACGAACACGGTCGCTTCGTGCTGAGCGCCATGGGCCGCGAGCTGCTGTTCGACATGTTCGGTGAGGGTGCGGCGGACTGCGCCTGAGTCCGGCAGCGACGAGCACTTACACGCACGAATGAAAGAACGAGCGGGGAGGCCAATGGCCTCCCCGCTGCGTTTTGATCCCCTTTAGAATTCGTGTCCCTGGTTTCAGGTCATCTCCGCCCAGCGATGGATGAACAGCGCGTAGGTGGTCAGCACGTGGCGAATCGAGTCGATCTCTACGCACTCGTCGACGCCATGGATGCGCTGGGCCACCGGCCCGTAGCAGGTGCCATTGATCGCGCCGCTGACGTGGAAGGCGCGCAGGTCGGTGGTGCAGGTGGAGAGATAGGTGGCCGGCGGGGCGCCGAGCAGATCCTGGTGGCAGCGCGAAAGCAGGGCAATGCCCGGTGCCTCGAGGTCGACCAGGTGTCCTTCGGAGCGAAAGCCGTGGAACTCCACCCGGGGCATGGGGCCGTCATCGGCAAGTTCGGCGTGGCGTGCCTCCACGCAGCGGCGCACACGCTCCATCACCTCGTCGGGCGTCATGCCCGGCGGGAAGCCCACGCGGCCTTCGAGGATGGCATGGGCGGGCACGCTGGAGGCCCAGTTGCCCCCTTCGATCTTGCCGATGCTGAGATTGAAGGGGCTGTCGAGGGTGTCGTAGGGCGCCTGGCGCGGCAGGCCGTTGATCTCGGCCTCCAGCGCCTTGAACGCGGGCAAATATTCGACCAGTGTCTCGATGGCGTTGCGCCCGGCACGGGTGTCGAGCACGTGGGCCGGCACGCCGTCGAGGCGCATACGGAACCACAGCACACCGACCTGGCCGGCATAGATCCGCGCGCCGAAGGGTTCGGGAATCAGCACGAAGTCGCCGCTGAAGCCCTGGTGCAGGCAGGCCAGGGCGCCGTTGCCGGTGCACTCCTCCTCGATCACCGTCTGCAGGGTCAGCGGGAAGTCGATAGCCACGCCGGCCTGACGCACCGCCTGCACGGCCAGGGTCATGGCGGCAATGCCGGCCTTCATGTCGCCGGCGCCGCGCCCGTAGAGCCAGCCGTCCCGTTCCCAGGGCTCCCAGGGTGGGCGGGTCCACATGTCGGTGGGCTCGGCGGGGACCACGTCGAGATGGCCGTTGAATACCAGATGCGGCCCCGGAGCCTCGGCATTGAGTTGGGCCACCAGGTTATAGCGTTCGGTGCAGTCCCATTCGGTGGGGGCGCGGTGGGTGTGCTCGGCGAAACCGGGGGCGTCCAGCGGCACCCGGGTAACCGGCAGCTCGAGGCGCTCGAACCAGCGCTCCATGGTCTCGAGTACGCCGTGCTCCTGGCCCAGCACGCTGTAGCCGCGCACGAGGTCGCGGGTCAGCGCCAGGGTGTCGTCCATCAGCGCCTCGCAGCGCTCGACGATGCGCTGTTCGATGTCACTTAGCATTGGCCCTCCCCCAGTCGGCGCTCGTCGTTGAAGTATTCCACTATATGGTATCTCGGCCTAGGGCATGGCAAGGTCAGGCGAACCATCCCGAAGAGGTGTCGTCATGCTGACCTTCCATAGCGAGTCGACCAAGCTGCGTCGCGCCAAGACCGAGCTCAACGAGGGGTTGCTCATGGCGCCTTTCGAGTGTCCGGAGCGCGTCGACCTGGTGCTCGAGCGGATTCGAGCGAGCGGGCTTGGCCCGGTGCAGGCCCCGGTCCGCTTCGGTCTCGAGCCGGTGCTGGCCGTACATGATCGCGACTACGTCGAGTTCCTGGCCAGCTGCTGGGAGGAGTGGAAGGCGGTCGGCATGGCCGGCGAGGCGATCCCCAACATCTGGCCGTCCCGTTCGATGCCCGGCACGCGGATACCCGAGCATATCGAAGGGCGGCTCGGCTATTACGCCCAGACCGGCGAGACCTCGATTTGCGCCAATACCTTCGAAGCCGCCGAGGTCAGCAAGGACATCGCCCTGTCGGCGCTGGATCACACGCTCAAGAGCGGCGAGCCGAGCTTCGGTCTGTGCCGTCCGCCGGGCCACCATGCGTCGTCGAACCAGTTCGGCGGCTACTGCTTCTTCAACAACGCGGCCATCGCCGCCGAGCAGGCCCTGAAGCACGGCCATTCGCGGGTAGCGGTGCTGGACATCGACTTTCATCACGGCAACGGCACCCAGGAGATCTTCTACTCCCGCGACGACGTGATCGTGGTATCGCTGCACGGCGACCCACTGCACTGCTTTCCCTATTACCTGGGCCACGCCGACGAGACCGGCAGCGGCCGGGGCGCGGGCTACAACGTCAACTATCCCATGCCGCCCGGTACCGATTACGCGCGCTGGTCGGCGGCTCTCGACGAGGGGCTGGCGCGCATTCGTCAGGCCGGGGCCGAACTGCTGATCGTGTCGCTCGGGGTGGATACCTTCGAGCACGACCCGATCAGCAGCTTCAAGCTGAGAAGCGACGACTACCCGGATGTCGGACGCCGCCTGGCCGCGCTGGGCCTACCCACCGTCTTCCTGCTCGAGGGCGGCTATGCGGTGGAGGAGATCGGCATCAACGTGGTGAATGTGTTGAGCGGCTTCGATGCCGCCCTGGTTAGAGCCGGCTAGTGCCGCCTTGGGCCGCCTAGAGTCGCCGTTCCAACAGGCTGCCCAGCTCGGCATCGGTCAGCACCAGGGGGTTGGTTTTCATGCTTCCGCCCCGGGCGCCGGCGACCACGCGCTCGATGTCGTCCCGCTGCATGCCGTAGGCGCCGAGCCTCGGCATGTCGAGCCGCTGGGTCCATTCGCGCAGCGTTGCGACCAGCGCATCGCAGGCATCGCTGTCGCTGAGCTCGCATTCGCCGCTGACCAGGCGGCCGGCCTCGGCGTACTTGGCCAGGGCCGCTGCGTGCGGCTCACGCTGGCGCAGCGCCGCAACGTTGACCTCGGTGGCCTCGGCAACCAGAGTGCCGCACACCGTACCGTGAGGAATCGGGAAGAAGGCGCCCAGCGGCGAGGCCAGCCCGTGTACCGATCCCAGGCCCGCCTGGGCCAGGGTGATGCCCGACATCAGCGAAGCGTAGGCGATCTGTTCGTAGCCCTGCTCGGCCTCGGGATGGTTCGCCTGCCAGGCCGACCAGAAGCCGCGACAGAACGCCTGCATGCCGGACCAGGCCAGGGCGTCGGTGGCGGGGCTGGCATTGAGCGAGACGTAGGATTCGAGTAGCTGGGTGAAGGCATCCATGCCGTTGGCGGCAATCTGCGCCTTGGGGCACCCCGCCAGCAGCTGCGGGTCGACCAGCGCCACAGCGGCGACCAAGCGCTCGTCGCGGAACGATTTCTTGAATCCGTCGGCGCCCTGCACGCTGAGCACGGCGTTCTTGGTTGCTTCGCTGCCGGTACCGGCCGTGGTGGGCACGGCAATCAGCGGTACCGCCGGGCCGCGATAGGGCAGGCCGCTGCCAACGCCCTCCAGGTGATCCATCACCGAATTGCCGGGACGCAGCAGGCCGGCCACCGCCTTGGCCGCATCCAGCACGCTGCCGCCGCCGATGGCGACCACGACGTCGATGGCGTGAGCCTGTTGTTCGGCGACGATGGCATCCACCCGCTGCGGCGAGGGCTCCCCCTCGACGGTGACGTGATGCCAGTTGGCGCCCTGCGCCTCGAGCGCTGCGACCAGCGCCCGCCAATGTGACGTTGCGACGAAGGAACGCCTGCCCGTGACCACCAGCACGCTCTTGCCGTAGTCGGCGATCAGCCCCGGCAGCAGTTCGATGTTGCCGGCACCGAAGCGGATATCCGGCAGGCGGGCGATACGAAAGGCGTCGATACGTTCGGAAAAGGAAGCTGTCATGGCCGGCCCGCTATTCTAGTTGTTGGGGTGAAGCTCACTATAAGCAGCGGCGAAACGCTGAACAAATCGCCGAGCGCAGCCATTTTTCAGGCATGGCTCAGCGCCAGCGCTCGAGTAACTGGTAATACCACATCCCCGCGGCCAACAGCGGATTGCCCAGCGCGTCGCCGAACGGCACCTTGAGGTGGCGACAGGCGGCGAAGGTGTCGAACTCCTCCAGGTGACCGGCAATCGCCTTGGCCATGATCTCGCCGACGATGTGCGAGGTCGCTACACCATGCCCCGAGTAGCCCTGGGCGTAATAGACGGTGTCGGAGAGCCTGCCGAGCATGGGGATACGATTGACCACGATACCGGCCATGCCCTGCCAGGCGTAATCGATGGGCGTGCCCGCGAGCTGCGGAAAGGTGGCTTCCAGGCGCGGGCGCAGCTCGGCGGCGATGTCGGGGGAGTCCTTGCCCGAATAGTTGGCGCCGCCGCCGAACAGCAGCCGGCCGTCGGCGGTGAGACGGTAGTAGTCGAGCACGAAGCGGCAGTCGTACACCGCCAGGTCCTGGGGGTTGATGGCTTCGGCCAGCCCGCCCAGCGGCGCGGTGGTGACGATACCCAGCGAAGCCGGAAACAGCCTGCCGCCCAGGCGGCGGCGCTCCAGGCGGTGATAGGCATTGCCGGCCAGCAGTACGCGGTCTGCGCGTAGCGTGCCGTGCGCGGTGATCACGGCGGGCGAGGGGCCGTGGTCGATGCGCACCACCGGCGAATGCTCGAAGATCTGCGCACCCAGCCGTTGGGCCACGCGCGCCTCGCCCAGGCACAGGTTGAGCGGGTGCAGATGCAGGTTGTAACGGTTGAGCAGACCGCCGTGATAGAGCTCGGTGCGGATGACGTCGCGTACCTGATGCGCATCGAGCAGCTCGACGTGCTCGCCCATGCCGCGGGCCTGACAGGCCTCGAAGTCGGCCTTGAGCGCCGCCATGTGCGAGGGCTTCCAGGCCGCCTGCAGATGACCGTGCTTCAGGTCGCAGGCAATGTCGTACTGCTCGACTCGCTGGCGAATGATGCGTTGGCCGCGCCAGCGCAGGTTCCAGACGAAGTCGTCGGCGGCTTCGCCCAGAGTGCGGCGCATCTGCTTGCGCATGGCCGCCTCGCCGGAGAGGCTGCCGGTCACCTGGCCGCCGTTGCGTCCGCTGGCGCCCCAGCCGACCTTGTTGGCCTCGACGATGGCTACCCGATAGCCGCGCTCGGCCAGCTCCACCGCCGTAGCCACGCCGGTGAAGCCGCCGCCGACGATGGCCACGTCGACCGTCACTTCGCCTTCCAGCCGAGGGTAGTCCGACTCCTGGTGGATGGTGGCGGTATAGTAGGAGGCGCAGCGCGGATCGCTCATGATGACTCCAGTAAATGTCGAAAATACTCAACGCATGCTAACACAGCCAGCCTGGCGGACGAGCCCCCGAGGCGGTGCTTCGACTGGCGGGCCGTGGGCCATTGCCGGGTGTGCTTTGCGCCCCCGGCATCAGCCGGTAGAATGGAGGTTTTCGCGTTCGGCTCGTCACCGGACACCTTCGTCGGGGCGCAGCAGGCCCTGCTCCGATCGGCTGCCCGCCAGCCCTGTTGCAAGGAATCCGTACAGCAATGAGCTACCAGGTTCTGGCCCGCAAATGGCGACCGCGTACGTTCCATGAACTGGTCGGCCAGGAGCACGTCCAGCGTGCGCTGGTGAACGCCCTCGATCAGGGGCGTTTGCATCATGCCTACCTGTTCACCGGGACACGCGGCGTCGGCAAGACCACACTGGCAAGAATACTTGCCAAATGTCTCAACTGTACGGCCAAAGGGTATGGTGACGATGGCATAACCTCTACGCCGTGCGGCCAGTGCGACAGCTGCCGTGCCATCGACGAGGGCCGCTTCGTCGATCTGATCGAAGTCGACGCCGCTTCGCGCACCAAGGTGGAAGACACCCGCGAGCTGCTCGACAACGTGCAGTACGCTCCCACCCAGGGCCGCTACAAGGTGTACCTCATCGACGAGGTGCACATGCTCTCCACCAGCAGCTTCAACGCGCTGCTCAAGACGCTGGAAGAGCCGCCGCCCCACGTCAAGTTCCTGCTCGCCACCACCGACCCGCAGAAGCTGCCGGCCACGGTACTGTCGCGCTGCCTGCAGTTCACCCTCAAGAACATGCCGCCGGAGCGTATCGTCACCCACCTGGCCAAGGTGCTCGAGGCCGAGGGCATCGGCTTCGAGGAGAGTGCGCTGTGGCTGCTGGGACGGGCCGCCGACGGTTCCATGCGCGATGCCATGAGCCTGACCGACCAGGCCATCGCCTTCGGCCATGGGCAGGTGCGCCATGCTGACGTGGCCGCCATGCTGGGAACGCTCGATCACCGTCATGTGCTGGCACTGGTCGAAGCGCTGGCAGACGTCGATGCGCCACGGCTGCTGGCCGAGATCGCCCAGTTGGCGGAGCAAGGGCCGGATTTCGCCGCCGTACTCGACGACCTGAGCGCGGTGCTGCACCGCCTGGCGGTGGCTCAGATGGTACCCGCCGCGGTGGACAACGGCCACGGCGACCGGGACACGGTGCTGGCTCTGGCCTCGCGCTTCACCGCCGAGGACGTGCAGCTCTACTACCAGATCGGCATTCAGGGGCGCGGCGACATGGCTCACGCCCCCGACCTGCGCACGGCGCTGGAGATGACGCTGCTGCGCATGCTGGCCTTCCGCCCCCAGGGGGTGCCGCAGCCGGCCAAGACCCCGCTGCCGCTACGCGGTGTCGAAAGTGGCGGTTCGTCCGCCGCACCCGCTGGTGGCGCCGGCGAGCCGCCGCCCGCTGCCTCACCGGAGGGCGAGTCGGCTGGCGCGCCGGCCCCGGCGATGAGTGCAGCGTCGCCTGTTGCCGAGGCCGTGCGCCCAGCGGAGCCACCCCCACCCTGGGAGGAGGCGGCGCCGGAGCCATCGCTTGGTTCCACCGCCCAGGCGACGGCCGAGCCCGAGTTCGCCGCGGAAGCGACTGTCGCGCCAAGGCCCGAACCTGAGCCTGAGCGGGCTCCCGAGTCCCGGCTTTCGCCGGAGCCTGTACCCGAGCCTGAACCTGAACCTGAACCTGAACCGGAGCCTGCACCCGAACCGGAGCTTGCTCACCCGTCCGCGCCTGAACCTGCCTTCGAGCCGCGCACTGCCGCCGTCCAGCCGGCGGAGGAGTACGCAGGCAGGGCAGCAGCACAGATAGAAGCGGCACAGACAGTAGCGGCACGAACAGAAGAGAGCGACCTGGCGCTGCTCGACGAACCCGAGCCGGTCGTCGAGGTCGCGCCCGCCAATGCCCACGAGCCGCGCCCTGCGTTAGAGCAAGCGGCAGATGGCGAACTGCTAAGTCATGATCGCTGGCTGGATGGTTTCGATGCTCTGGGCCTCGGTGGATTGACGCGCAACCTTGCGGCCCACTGTGTGGTCGAAGCCGATGACGGTAGGCGGTTGACGCTGCGCCTCGACCCGTCCCAGGAGGCCATGAACGCAGAGATCCACGTGCGTCGTGTGCAGGAGGCGCTGGCCGGCATCGGCATCGTACGCCAACTCGCGATCGTGCCGGGGTCCTTGCCGACCGACATCGAGACGCCCCGCCTGCGTGCCGACCGGATTGCCGCCGAGCGTCACGCCGAGGCGGTGGCTGCCCTGCATCGTGACCCACACGTCAGGCAGCTGCAGGAAACCTTCGGGGCACGCCTGATCGAGTCCAGCGTCAAGCCGGCCGAAGCGGCACCCAGGGCCTGAAGACAAGTTCACTTTGCCAAGCGAGAGGAACGACCATGATGAAAGGTGGAATGGGCAACCTGATGAAGCAGGCCCAGGAGATGCAGCAGAAGATGCAGCGTGTCCAGGAAGAGATCGCCAAGGCCGAGGTGACCGGTGAAGCCGGCGCCGGCATGGTCAAGGTGACCATGAACGGTCGCCACGACGTGAGCAAGGTCGATATCGACCCCAGCGTCATGGAAGAGGACAAGGAGCTGCTCGAGGATCTGCTGGCCGCGGCAGTCAACGACGCGGTACGCAAGGTCGAGGCCAGCTCGCGGGCGAAGATGGAAGAGGCCACGGCGGGGCTGAACCTGCCGCCCGGCTTCAAGATGCCTTTCTGACTCTATTGAAACCGGCTTCGCTCGGCCATGCGGCGTCAACCATCCTCTAGAGGTATCGAATGAGCTTTTCCCCCCTCGTCGAGAGACTGATGGAGTCGCTGCGTGTGCTGCCGGGCGTGGGGCCCAAGACCGCCCAGCGCATGGCGATGCATCTGCTCGAGCGCGACCGCGACGGCGGCCGTCGTTTGGCCGGTGTGCTCGAGCAGGCCATCGAACAGGTTGGCTACTGTCGGCGCTGCCGCACCCTCACCGAAGAGGATATCTGCGGCCTGTGCACCAGCAGTCGACGCGACGATGCGCTGCTGTGCGTGGTAGAGTCGCCGGCCGACCAGCTCGCCATCGAGGAAGCGGGCGGTTACCGTGGCCGCTACTTCGTGCTCCACGGTCACCTTTCGCCGCTGGATGGCATCGGCCCCGAGGACCTGGGCCTCGACCAGCTCGAAGCGCGTATCGCCGAGGGCGGTATCAGCGAGGTGATCCTGGCCACCAACCCCACCGTGGAGGGCGAGGCCACGGCGCACTACATTGCTGCCCAGCTGGCGCCCCATGGGGTGACCCTGTCGCGCCTGGCCTATGGCGTGCCCATGGGCGGTGAGCTCGAGTACGTCGATGGCGGTACCCTCAGTCGTGCCTTCAATGGCCGCCTGCCGTTTCGCGGCGATTGAAGCCGCTGCCTTTTCCTGTTGCCGGATGACCGCATGACCCTGACCCCCGAGATCCGCTGGATCGACACCCCCGAGGCGCTGGATGCCGCCTGTGCCGAGGTGGCTGGCGCCGAGGTGATCGCGCTGGATACCGAATTCTTTCGCGAGAAGACCTTTCACCCGGTTCCCGCTCTGATCCAGTTTTCCAGCGGTGGACCGGCCTGGCTCGTTGACCCTGTCGTGGTGCACTGTACCGATGCCTTTCGCCGCCTGTTGGGCGAGGGGCCGCTGAAGCTGCTGCACGCCAGCAGCGAGGACCTGGAAGTGTTGGCGCATTGGGCTGGGGTATCGGTGGCTCCGCTGGTGGATACCCAGGTTGCCCAGGCGCTGCTTGGGGAGGACCCCGCCATGGGCTATCAGCGCATGGTGCATCACTGGACCGGGGAGACGCTGCCCAAGGACGAGACCCGATCCGACTGGCTGCAGCGTCCGCTGAGTGAATCCCAGCGGCTTTATGCGGCACTCGACGTGGTCTACCTGCTCAAGGTCTGGGAACGTCAGCACGAAGCGCTGGAACGGCTGGAGCGTCGTGAGTGGCTGGAAGCCGACTGCCGTGAGCTGATGGCCCAGGCCCTGCGCAGCGACGAGGCGGATGGGCAGTGGTATCGTCGCCATCGCCAGCTGTGGCGGCTCACGCCTCGTCAGGTCGAAGCCTACCGGCTGATGACCACCTGGCGCGAGGGCGAGGCCCGGCGACGCAACCTGCCGCGGGGCTGGCTGGTCAACGACCGGGTGCTGTACGCCATCGCCGAACGCATGCCGGAGAATCGTTATCAGCTCGCCGAAGTCGAAGAGATCAAGCCGAGCCTGATCAAGCGCGACGGCGATGCCTTGCTGGCCATGGTGAAGCAGGCGAAACAGTGCGAGGCGGACACTCTGCCGGCGGCGCAGCCTTCGCCGCTGGGGGCGGACTACAAGCGGCGCATGAAGGCGCTCAAGCGGGTGGTGAACGAGCATGCCGAACGGTTGGGGCTGGCGCCTGAGGTGCTGATGCGCCGGCGCGAGCTGGAAGCGCTGATTGCCGCCGATCTGGCGGCGGAACCGCTACCTTTGCCTGAGGGCTGGCGCGGCGACTGCCTCGCGACACCCCTGGAACAAGCTTTGAATGAGGTGAAGGCCGCATGAACGACGACCGTCTGCAAGGCAACAAGCTGCTGTGCGAGATCTTCAAGAGTCCGCACAAGGAGGAGATGTACCTCTACGTCGACAAGCGGCAGGGGCTGGCCGAGGTGCCCGCGGTACTGCTCGAGCGCTTCGGCAAGCCGGTGTCCATCATGACCATGATCCTGTCGCCGGAAAAACCGCTGGCCCGCGCCAAGGTGGAGGACGTGATGGCAGCGATCCGCGAAAAGGGGTTCTACCTGCAGATGCCGCCAGCCAAGGAGGAGTATCTGCTGGACCTGTATCGCACCCCCACAGAGTCGCGTTACTGACATGCGTGAACTGTTCTGGGAGCGCTTCGACCTCGAGGAGCTCACCGCCGAGGAGTGGGAAGCACTGTGCGACGGCTGCGGCCAGTGCTGCCTGGTCAAGTTCCAGGACGAGGACAGCGGCGACCTCGCCGTGCTTGGCGTGGCCTGCGAACTGCTCGACATCCACAGCTGCCGCTGTAGCGACTACCCCAACCGCCAGGCCCGGGTACCCGACTGTGCCCGGCTCACGCCCCAGCGTATCGAAGAATTCCGCTGGCTGCCGAAGTCCTGCGCCTACCGCCGTATCGCGGAAGGCCGCCGGCTGGCGGGCTGGCATCCACTGATCTCCGGCGACCCCGAGCGCGTGCATCGCAAAGGCATCAGCGTGCGCAGCTTTGCCATCTCCCAGCGTGACGTGCCAGACGACGAACTGGAAGACCACATCATTGCCATACTGCCGATTGACGGCTGATCCCCTCAAGGTCTGAAGGTCTTTGGTATCCAATTTCAGCCTGGCTGCTGATGGCCATTTCTCCCATTCCCCATAATGCTGAGTGTTGCAGCTTGTAACATTGTGTTGCTTTCAGGGGGCATTGCAAATGCCACGAGAGCTGAGCAAGCCGATGGGAGGGGATCATGAAACGGAGATGGATGACGACGGCAGGAGTGACGTTTGGCGTCATGCTGACAACGAGCGCCATGGCCCAGTCGCAGCCCTGGACCGAACCGCTCAGCGATGAGGAAATGACGGCACGTTGGAATGCGCTGTTCAACGACGGCGCCGTGCTGAGCGACGAAGAACTCGACGAATTGCTGGAATGGCTGCCGCCAACCGGCGCCGGCCTGGGAGCGATGGGCCTGGATGGCTCCAGAGGGGGAGGTGACGGTGGCCTGGTGCGCACCGGCGGCTCCTCGCCGCCCAGCAGTGGCGGCGGTGGCGGGGGTGGCAATAGCGGCGGTGGCGACGGCAATGGAGGCGGTGGCAACGGTGGCGGTGGTAACGGCAACGGAGGCGGTGGCAACGGCGACGGCGGTGGTAACGGCAACGGAGGCGGTGGCAACGGCAACGGAGGCGGTGGCAACGGCGATGGAGGCGGTGGCAACGGCGACGGCGGTGGGAATGGCAACGGAGGCGGTGGCAACGGCGGAGGCGGTTCCGGTGGGGGCGGCAATGGCGGCTCCGGTGGGGGCGGCAGCGGCGGCTCCGGTGGGGGCGGCAGCGGCGGCTCCGGTGGGGGCGGCAACGGTGGCTCCGGTGGGGGCGGCAGCGGCGGCTCCGGCGGGGGCGGCAACGGCGGCTCCGGCGGTGGTGACGGCGGCGGTGCCGGTGGCGGCAGCGGTGGCGGTGCCGGCGGCTGATCTTCCGTGACGACCCGGCCCGGTTCCAACCGGGCCGGATTCTTGTTGCCCTCGGCTGCTCAGGCCTCTCTCTCGGCGAGACCCAGCGCCCAAAGAATGAAAGCGTCCTGGCGGGCATTGTCGTGCCAGGCCTTGAAGCGTCCCGAAGCGCCACCGTGTCCGGCGGCCATGTCGGTGCGCAGCAGCACCGGGCCGCGTGCGGTACCCATTTCCCGTAGTCGGGCATAGAGCTTGGCGGGCTCCCAGTAGGGCACTCTGGTGTCGTGCCAACTGCCCTGAAGAAACAGCGTGGGGTAGGGCTGCGGCGTCAGGTTGTCGAGCGGCGAATAGGCGCGAATGCGTTTTCGCGCATCGGGCTCGTCGGGGTTGCCCCATTCGGTGTATTCGGCGGTGGTCAGCGGCAGGTCGGGGTTCTCCATGGTGCGCAGTACGTCGACGAAGGGCACGTCCAGTAGGGCGGCACAGAAGGCCTCTGGTGCCAGATTGAGGCTGGCGCCCACCAGCAGGCCCCCGGCGCTGGCGCCGTAGGCGGCAATCCGTTCGGCGTCGCTGAAGCCTTTCTCCACCAGCGCGTGGCGCGCCGCCAGAAAGTCGCGAAAACTGTTTTCCTTGTGTTCGAGCTTGCCGGCCAGGTACCAGGGTTCGCCTCGGTCGCCGCCGCCGCGCACATGCGCCACGGCAAAGGCAACGCCGCGCGCAAGCAGCTCCAGCCTGGCCACCGAGAACCAGGGGTCTAGCACCTCGCCGTAGGCGCCATAGCCGTACAGCAGGGTGGGCAGCGGGTGGCCGGCTAGATCGGCACGCATCACCACCGATACCGGAATTCGTTCGCCATCGTGGGCGCGGGCCCAGATGCGTTCACAGCACAGGTCCTGGGGCTGCAGGTCGCCGTGGATGGGCTGCGACTTGAGCACCTGGCGCTGGCCGCTGTCGAGGTCGTGCTCGAGCCAGTGCACCGGCATGACGAACGACTCCTCCCGCAGGCGCAGGCGGCGGCTGTCGAAGTGGGGCATATCGCCGAGCATCAGGCTGCAGGGCGATTCCGGCAGGGGCAGACGCTCGTCTCGTCCGACGGCATGGCCACCATCGAGTTCGACGATGCGCACCCTGACCTGGGCCTCGTGATGGTCGCGCTCGCTAATGGCCAGCCCCCAGTCGAAGGCTTCGACATCCTCCAGGGTGGTGTCGTCGCGGTGTTCGATCAGCGGACGCCAGGGCGCCTGCGGATCATGCTCGTCCACGACCTCGAGGCAGAAGTGGGGGGCGTTGCGGTTGTGCAGCACGTAGAAATATCCGGGACGGTGCTCCAGCCCGTACTCCACGCCCTTCTCCCGTGGCCGGAAGCAGCGCGGCGTCTGGTCGGGCGCCTGGGCCGACAGCAGGTAACACTCGCTGGTGTCCTTCGAGGCGCTCTCTAGCACCAGCCACTGCCGTGAACGTGTCTTGCCCAGCCCCAGCCAGAACTCCGCATCGTCTTCGCGCAGGATCAACGCCGGTTCGCCGGCCTGGCCTCGATTCAGCGGCAGGCGCCAGATGCTGTCGGGGCGCTGGGTGGCGTCGTAGCGGGTGAACAGCAGGGTGGCGTTGTCCTCGGCCCAGGTCAGCTCCGGGCCTATTTCCTCCAGCAGCAGCAGCGGTTCACCGTCGGGCAGCGCCTTGAGGTAGAGCGTGAAGCGCTCATCGCCGCTGGTGTCTTCGGTCCAGGCCAGCCAGCGCTCGTCCGGCGATAGGGCCATGTCGCCCAATTCCAGGTAGTGCTCCGCCGCGGCGCGCTGCTGCAGGTCCAGAAAAGGTACCGCGTCGCTCGGATTGCCGTTGTGATGGCGCCACCATACGGGGTAATCGGCATCGGCGGCGGTCTCGCTCCAGTAGGTGAAGCGATCGAGCGCGGTGGGCAGGCCCTTGATGCCCAGCTCACGACGCGAGAGATGGCCGTGATAGAGCCGCTCCACCAGATCGTCGAGTGGTCTCATCCAGGTCTTGGATTCGTCATTCGCCGCTTCCAGAAAGGCGCTGACCTGCGGGTCGTCGCGGTCTTCCAGCCAATGCCATTCGGGGTCATCGGGGCGGCGAAACCGTTCGACCGGCGACGGCGATGAAAAATCGGCGGCGGGGATAGAGGAACTTTGTGGCGGCTGTGCTTTCATTGGGGCGGGTGTACCATACTCAAAATGACTTTCCATCCTGTACGCTCCGTCATGTGGCGGGGCGTAATGCAACGAAGAGGTATCGATGCTGACATCCGATTCGATGTCCCTACTATGGCTGACCTATCTGGGTTTGTCGCTGGTCGTGCTGGTGGCAGGTTACCTGGGGCTGGCATTTCTACCCCGTATGCTGCGTCTACCCATCACCTGGGCGGTGGCCGGCATTCTGTGGATGCCGACGCGTTTTCGGCTGCCGCTGGTGGAAGGGGAGACCTATACCGGCATGGCGCCGGCGGTGGTGGTGGCTGCCGTGGCGTTTCTCGAGCGCAATGCGTCGACACTGATGTCGACGGCTTTGCTGTTGGCCGCGGGTGCACTGCTGGGCCTGGCCATCGGCGTGTTGCAGGTATGGATGTTTCGTGCCGAGCCTGTGGTTGAAGGCGGTGCGCAGAAGAAAAAGCAACAGGACGAAGAGAGCAGGAAGCGGGACCATAACAGAAGGCGTGCTGGCCAGGGCGGTAGACAACCGCATGCGTCAACCAAGCGCCGGGAGCCGAAGATCGGCTAGGGAGCCCCGATGGGGAGGGAGCGCAACACGATATGGCGCTGGCTGGCAGGGTTGGTCGGTTGCTTGGTAATGGCGGGTCATCTCTCCGCTACAGAGGTAGCGGAGCGGCCCGAGGTCAGGGTCATCTTCGATGTTTCGGGGAGCATGCGTCACAACGACCCCGACCAGCTGGCCGGCAAGGCGCTGGAACTCCTTGTCGCCATGGTGCCCGATGGCGCCACGGCAGGGATCTGGACCTTCGGCGAGCGGGTGCGCAGCCCGCTGCCGCCGTCACCAGTGAACGCCGAGTGGCGCGAGCGTGCCAGGGCGCTGGCACCTCAGCTGGTCGCTTACGAGCAATTCACCGACATCGAGTCGGCGGTCTATCATACGGCCATGGTCGAGCCGAACGGCGTTCCGCTGCACCTGGTGCTGCTTACCGATGGCGTGATCGACCTGCCTGCCTGGCGCGGTAGCAAGCCGGCCATCGATACGTCATCCCGCGAGGCCCTGCTCGATGAGCTTGGTCCACGCCTGGCCGAGGAAGGCGTGGTGATACACGCCATTGCCTTCTCGGACGAGGCCGACCTCGATCTGGTCGAGCGCCTGGCTCAGATGACCGGTGGGCTTTCGGCTTCGGTTGCCGCTCCCGATGCGCTGATGGGCGCCTTCCTCGATATCGTCGATCGCATCTATCCCAGCGATCGCGTACCGGTCACCGACCGGGGGTTCCTCGTCGAGCCGGGACTGCGCGGCTTCACCGCGCTGCTGTTTCGCGGTGAGGAGCCGGCGACGCTGGTCGCACCCGACGGCCGGCGCTACACCGCCGAAGCCCCCCCGGAAGGCGCCGAGTGGCGCAGCGAGCCTCACTACGACCTCATCAAGGTACCTGATCCTCAAGCGGGTCAATGGCGCCTCGAGGGCGGTGCGGGGCCGAACAGCCGCATCACCGTCGAGTCGCCGCTTCACCTGCAGATGAGTGGCGTGTCGAGCACCCTGTATCTCGGTTTCGGCGTGCCGGTGGAGGCTTGGTTCCTGCGCGAGGGTGATGAGGTGGTGGCCGACGCGTTGCCGGCCCATCTCCGTTTGACGGCGGAGCTGCGCGACGAATCGGGCTCGGCCCAGTCGGCGGTGGTACTCGAGCAGCAGGAGGCGCGTTTCGCCGGCAAGCTGCCGGCACCGGTGCTGGCGGGCAAGGCCCAACTGGCGGTGCGTGCCGAAGGCCAGGGCTTTCGCCGTCAGCGTGTCCAGCCGGTCAATGTCCTGCCGGCCGTGGCGGCCCGCCATGACGAGGCCAACCACCGCGTTCTGTTGAGCGCCGAACATCCCTTGCTGGATCGTCACAATACCCGTCTTTACGGTCAGCTCCAGGGCGCACACCTTGCCGCTGAGCCGATGGCCGAGCGGCGCTGGAGCATTGCGCTACCTGAGCTGGACACGGCGCTCAGCGTGCCGCTGGTTCTGCGCGGTGAGGTCACCCTCGACGGCGAGACCCACGAGCTGCAGCTACCGCGCCTGGTGCTGTTCCCGTCGGTGACCACGGCGATCGGTCAGGTGGATGCCGGCCCGGCGCTGGAGGTGGTGCGCTTTCACGAAGAGCTGACTCCAGTGCGCGAGCCGCGTGCCACCTCGGAGTCGCCGCTGCCGCAGCCGCTGGAACAGGCAGTGCGCAGCATTCAGCAACTGCCGCGGGCGGCCCAGGAGCGCTGGCGAGAGTGGCAGCCCGTGCTGACCCGGCCGCTCGAGGAGGCCGTGGGAGACCGACGCGGGGCCGGTGCGCTACTGGCCGGTGGGCTGCTGCTACTGCTGGTGCTGTTGGTCGCCTGGCGAATGGCGATACGGCATCGCCATGCCGGATCACGGGAGGAACCGCATGTGTGAGCTGCTGGGCATGAGCGCCAACGTGCCCACCGATATCTGCTTCAGTTTCACCGGCTTCTTGCATCGAGGCGGTGGTACCGGGCCCCATCGTGACGGCTGGGGCATCGCCTTCTACGAGGCGGGCGGCTATCGCGATTTCCGCGACCCTCACCCGTCGATTCGCTCGCCCATTGCCCGGCTGATCACCGACTATCCGATCAAGTCACATATCGTCATCAGCCACATTCGTCAGGCCAATGTCGGTCAGGTTCGTCTGGCCAATACCCATCCCTTCACCCGGGAAATGTGGGGCAGAACGTGGTGCTACGCCCATAACGGCCAGCTCGAAGCGTGGCAGGAATTGCCCTTGAGCTTCTATCGGCCGGTGGGCGATACCGACAGCGAGCACGCCTTCTGCTGGCTGTTGGCCAGCCTGCGCGAACGCTTTGCCGAGGCGCCGCGACTGGCGTCGAGCGACGCGCTGCTGAGCGAAGAGCATCAGGCCCTCTGGCAACGCCTCCATGGCCTTTGCGAAACGCTGCGCAGCAAAGGGGTCTTCAATCTGCTGCTGGCTGACGGCGAGTTTCTCTACACCTATTGCTCGACCAAGCTGGCCCACATCACGCGGCGCGCGCCGTTCGGCAGCGCCGAGCTCTCGGATGCCGAGCTGACGGTCAACTTTGCCGAGCATACGACCCCCGACGACATCGTCTCGGTAATCGCGACGGAGCCGCTGACCAGTAACGAGGCATGGGTTCGCATGGTGCCGGGTGAGCTGTTGGTGTGGCGGCATGGGCGGATCGTGTCCCGCTACGTGACTGAGACAATCACGGAACGAGACTGAGTCCTTTGCCCGCGTCGGCTTGCCTTTCCGGCCGATTTTGCCCAGCTTGGTAGACAAAGGAGCACCCTGAAACCGCACATTCTTTTGTGAACGTTCGTTTGAATCATGCGTTTTACAGGCGAGCGATGCCTGGTATATCGTACCGGCTTTGTCACAACAAGAACCGTCGGGGTCGAGGGTGAATGACCGTGTCGACGAAGCTGTGGAGATAGCGCCTATGAATGAACAAGCCAACGCCGGTATTCTCAACGGACCTGAGCTGGAAGGCATGGATCGGTATCGGTCGCTGATGGACGTCTTCCATGAAGCAGTGAAGCGTTTTGCCGACAATCCGGCATTCACCTGCATGGGTCAGACGCTCACCTTTGCCGAACTCGACCGTCTCTCGGCCGATTTCGCCGCCTGGCTGCAGCACGAGACCGGGCTTCAGCCGGGCGATCGTATTGCGATTCAACTGCCCAACGTGCTGCAGTTCCCTATCGCGGTGTTTGGCGCCTTGCGGGCAGGCCTGGTGGTAGTCAATACCAATCCGCTCTATACCGAGCGTGAAATGGCGCACCAGTTCAAGGACTCCGGTGCCCGGGCAATCCTGATCCTGGCCAACATGGCCAGCAAGCTCGAGAAGGTGCTCGACCGTACCGACATCGAGCACGTGTTGGTCACCGAGCTTGGCGACATGCACGGCTTCCCCAAGCGTTTCCTCATTAACGCCGTGGTCAAGTACGTCAAGAAGATGGTGCCCTCCTACTCGCTGCCGATGGCGATTCCGTTCCGCAAGGCGCTGAAGGACGGCGCTTCGCGTCAGCATCGCGAAGTCGAGAGAGGGCTCGACGACATCGCCGCGCTGCAGTACACCGGTGGCACCACCGGCCTGCCCAAGGGCACCATGCTCACCCACTGCAACCTGGTGGCCAACATGCTGCAGGCGGATGCGGCCATCGGCCCGGGCCTGGACGAGGGCAAGGAGGTGGTGATCGCGCCGCTACCGGTCTATCACATCTATACCTTCACCGTGAACTGCCTGTTCCTGATGAAGACCGGCAACCACTCGATCCTGATTCCCAACCCCCGGGACCTGGACAACTTCGTCAAGGAGCTGCAGAAGGTCAAGTTCACCGCCTTCATCGGTTTGAACACGCTGTTCAATGCGCTGTGCAACCGTGAGGACTTCCGCAAGCTCGATTTCTCGCAACTGCACCTGACCATTTCCGGTGGCATGGCGCTGACCAAGGCCTCGGCGGAACGCTGGAAGGAGGTCACCGGATGCGACATCGCCGAGGGCTACGGGCTCACCGAAACCGCGCCGGTGGTCAGCTTCAATCCCATCGACGCCATTCAGCTCGGCACCATCGGCAAGCCGGTGGCGGGTACCGCGGTCAAGGTGGTGGACAGCGACGGCAATACCCTGCCGCTGGGCGAGCCGGGCGAGCTGTGCGTGCAGGGGCCCCAGGTGATGAAGGGCTACTGGAACCTGGATGAAGAGACCGCCAAGGTACTGAGCGACGATGGCTGGTTCTCCACCGGCGATATCGCCGTGCTGCAGGAGGACGGTTACATCAAGATCGTCGACCGCAAGAAGGACATGATCCTGGTGTCGGGCTTCAACGTCTATCCCAACGAGATCGAGGACGTGGTGGCCGGTCACCCGGGCGTGGTCGAGTCGGCCGCGGTCGGTGTCAAGGACGAGGACAGCGGCGAGGCGGTGAAGCTGTTCGTGGTCAAGCGCGACGAGAGCCTGGACGAGAAGACGCTGCGCGAGTGGTGCAAGAAGGAGCTGGCCGGCTACAAGGTGCCCAAGTTCGTCGAGTTCCGCGATGAGCTGCCCAAGACCAACGTCGGCAAGGTGCTGCGTCGCCAGTTGCGTGACGAGGAAAGCGACGGCAAGGAGTAGCACGGCCGCGATTGGCCGAACTCCGCTTCCCGGCGTTACAATGATCTGCCCGCTCCGGTGGCCTGGAGCGGGCAGGTTTTTTTCCATGGCAAGAGGATGGCTGTGAGCACCGCAACCCCTACTGGTTCCGCCAATGCCGCCGACAGGGCCGCGCTGGAGCGTCTGGAGCGCGCTTTGGATGACGTCATGCTGCGTGATCGCGAGACGCTCACGCGCAGGCTGAAGGGCCTTGAGCGACGCCTGCGGGAGGGCAAGCCGGTGGATCGCGGCCTGGCCGAGGTGGTGCGCGGCATCGAGCGCTCCGCGGCGCTGGCTGCCAGCCGCCGGGCGCAGCCGGTGACGCTCGACTATCCTCCCGAACTGCCGGTGGCGGAGCGGCGTGACGACATTCTCGCCGCGCTGCGCGAGCACCAGGTGGTGGTGGTGGCCGGCGAGACCGGTTCGGGCAAGACCACCCAACTGCCCAAGCTGTGCCTGGAGCTGGGGCTGGGACGGCGCGGTTTGATCGGCCACACCCAGCCGCGGCGCCTGGCGGCACGCTCGGTGGCCACACGCCTGGCCGAGGAGCTTCAGGTGTCGCTGGGTGAGCAGGTGGGCTATCAGGTGCGCTTCACCGATCAGAGCGGCGACGCCACCCTGGTCAAGCTGATGACTGACGGCATCCTGCTGGCCGAGACCCGCCACGACCCGGATCTGACCCGCTACGAAGCGATCATCATCGACGAGGCCCATGAGCGTAGCCTCAACATCGATTTCCTGCTCGGCTACCTCAAGCGGCTGCTGCCGCGCCGGCCTGAACTCAAGGTGATCATCACCTCGGCCACCATCGACGTGGCGCGCTTCGCCGAGCACTTTGCGCTGCCCGGCGAGAAGGGCGGGCCCCGACCGGCGCCGGTTGTCGAGGTGTCGGGGCGCACCTACCCGGTGGAGGTGCACTACCGGCCGCTGGTGCGCGAGGAGGAGGACGAGGCCGATCGCACCCTGCAGGAGGGCATTCTCCACGCGGTGGAGGAGATCGAACAGATCGAGCGGGACAAGCGCTGGTTCCACGGCCCACGGGACATCCTGGTGTTCCTGCCCGGTGAGCGCGAGATCCGCGAGACCGCCGATACGCTGCGCCGCGCCGACCTCAAGGCCACCGAGATCCTGCCGCTCTATGCGCGGCTCTCCAACGCCGAGCAGAATCGCGTGTTCGCTCCTCACGCCGGGCGGCGTATCGTGCTGGCCACCAACGTTGCCGAGACCTCGCTCACGGTGCCCGGTATCCGCTACGTGATCGATCCGGGGCTGGTGCGCATCAGCCGCTACAGCTATCGCTCCAAGATCCAGCGGCTGCCGGTGGAGCCGGTCAGCCAGGCCAGCGCCGACCAGCGCAAGGGGCGCTGCGGGCGCGTGGCCGAGGGGGTGTGCATTCGCCTCTACGACGAGGAGGATTTCCTCTCCCGTCCTGAATTCACCGATCCCGAGATTCGGCGTACCAACCTAGCCTCGGTGATCCTCTCGATGCTGTCGCTCAAGCTCGGCGACATCGAGCAGTTCCCCTTCGTCGATCCACCCGATTCGCGCTTCATCACCGACGGCTTCCGCCTGCTGTTCGAGCTGGGTGCGGTGGACGAGAGCAATCGTCTGACGACGATAGGGCGCAAGCTCGCCCGGCTGCCCATCGATCCGCGCCTGGCGCGCATGGTGTTGGCCGGCGCCGAGCAGGGCAGCTTGCGCGACGTACTGGTGGTGGTCTCGGCGCTGGCAGTGCAGGACCCGCGCGACCGCCCGGCGGAGAAGCGCGAGGCCGCCGATCAGGCCCACCGCCGCTGGCACGACCCGGACTCCGACTTCGTCGCCCTGCTCAACCTGTGGCAGGGCTTCGAGGCGGCCCGCGAGGAACTCTCCGGCAATCGCCTGCGGCGCTGGTGCAAGGAGCGCTACCTCAACTACCTGCGTCTGCGGGAATGGCACGACACCTTCCGCCAGCTGCGTCAGCTGCTGCGCGAGATGGAGATCGAGGTGCCTCCGCCCACGCCGCCGCCCGAGCCCGCCGGTGAAGGGGAGACCCTCGACCAGGCGCGACAACAGGCCCGCCGGCAGAACGCCGTGCAGCTGCACAAGGCGCTGCTGCCGGGGCTGCTCTCACATCTGGGCATGCTTACCGAAAACCGCGAATACCTGGGGGCACGCAACCGCAAGTTCGTCATCCACCCCGGCTCCGGGCTGGCCAAGAAAACGCCCAAGTGGCTGATGGCCTTCGAGCTGGTGGAGACCACCCGACTGTTCGCGCGAACGGTGGCCAGGATCGAACCGCAGTGGATTGAGCCCGTCGCCGGCCATCTGGTCAAGCGCAGCCACAGCGAGCCCCACTGGGAAATGAAGCGTGCCCAGGTGGTGGCCAAGGAGCAAGTCACCCTGTTCGGCCTGCCCATCGTCAGCGGCCGCAGCGTGCACTACGGACCGATTGCCCCGCGCGAATCGCGCGAACTGTTCATCCGCCGGGCGCTGGTGGAGGGGGATTTCCGCACCAAGGGGGAATTCTTCGACTACAATCGCGCTCTGGTGGAAGAGGTCGAAGAGCTGGAGGATCGCGCCCGCAAGCGTGACATTCTGGTCGACGAGGAGACGCTGTTCGCCTTCTACGACGAGCGCATCCCCGAGGATATCGTCAACGGCAAGGGCTTCGAGGCGTGGCGCAATAAGGCCGAGGCCAAGGATCCCGCCATCCTCAAGTTCGATCGCGCCGCGCTGCTGGCCCGGGAAGCGGCGGAGGTCACCCAGGCCCAGTACCCCGATGAGCTGGTGCTCGCTGGGGTGCGCTATCCGCTTGCCTACCGCTTCGAACCGGGAGCGCCGGACGACGGTGTGACCCTGACGGTGCCGGCGGCGATGCTGCCGCAGCTGCCGCGGGCACGGCTCGAATGGCTGGTGCCGGGGCTGCTACGGGAGAAGTGCATCGCCCTGCTAAAGTCGCTGCCCAAGGCGATCCGCCGCCAGGTGGTGCCGATTCCCGACTGGGTCGATGCGGCGCTGGAGACGCTCACGCCCGACGACGTGCCGCTCAGCGAGGCGCTGGGGGAGTTTCTGCGCCGCCGCACCGGGGTGCGCGTACACCCCGACGATTGGCGCTACGACCAGCTCGAGCCCCACCTGATCATGAACGTGCGTGTCGTGAATCATGAAGGCAAGGTGCTTGGCCAGGGCCGTGACGCGCGCGAGCTCGAGCGGCGCTTCGAAGCCGCGGCGGGCGAGGGCGCCAGGGCGCTGGCGGCCGAAGTCAGCGACGCGCCGGATGTCGCCGGGTTGTCCGACACTCCGCTGCCCGCGTCGCGGGTGACCACCCAGGCAGGTATCCGGGTCGAAGCGTATCCGGCGCTGGTGCCGGAAGGAGACGCCTTCCGCATCGAGCTGTTCGATCATCCCGGCAAGGCCGAGCAGGCCCATCGCCGCGGCGTGGTGCGGCTGGCCATGACCCGCCTGCCCGAGCAGGTGCGTGTCATCCAGCAGCTCAAGGGGCTCGATGCCTGCGCCCTGCTGTTCACCAAGGTGGGCAGCAAGCGGGTCCTGGTCGACGACGTGGTCGAAGCAGTCTTCGCCCGTAGCATGGGCATGGCACCGTTGCCGCGCAGCAACGCCGAGCTCGACGCTCGCCTTGCTGCGACCCGCGGCGACCTGGTGCCCACTGCCGAAGCACTGGTCGCCACGCTCAAGCGAGCGCTGGAAGGCCACCTGGCGGTGACCAAGGCGCTGAAGGGCAACCTGAACCTGGCGCTGGCCTTGGTATACAGTGATTTGAAGGTGCAGATGCAGCGGTTGGTGCACCCCGGCTTCGTGAGCGAAGCTGGAGAGTGGCTCGAGGAGTATCCGCGCTACATGGAGGCGGCCCTGATCCGCCTGGAGAAAGCCCCACGCGAGCGCATGCGCGATCAGATGCACATGCAGGACGTGCAGGACTTCGAGGCGCGCCTGGCCGCGCGCCGTGAAAGCCAGCGCCGCGGTGGCCACGAGGATCCCGAGCTGGTGGAGTTCGGCTGGTGGATCGAGGAGCTGCGGGTTTCGCTGTTCGCCCAGCAGTTGGGCACGCGCATGCCGGTCTCCGTCAAGCGTCTCGAGCGACGCTGGACGGAACTGACGGGACACGGTCAAGGTGGGGCCTGACCCGCCGATAAACGAGACATGAGGCATCGGTTCGCCGATGTCAGCCAGCGGTCGACAGGCCGCATGAGGGAGACACTGATGACAGACGTCGTGATTACCGGTACGGGACTCTTCACGCCGGAGCACGCCATCGACAACGATGCGCTGGTCGCCTCGTTCAACGCTTGGGTGGATATCGAGAACGAACGCCATGCCGCCGCCATCGCGGCCGGCGAGCGCGAACCGCTGGCATATTCGAGCAGCGAGTTCATCGTCAAGGCGTCGGGGATCCACAGCCGCTACGTGCTGGATGCCGAGGGCATTCTCGACCCCGAGCGCATGCGTCCGCGTCTGCCCCAGCGCAGCAACGACGAACCCTCCATCCAGTGCGAGATGGGGCTTGTCGCCGCACGTCAGGCTCTCGCCGCCGCCGGCGTCGAAGCCGGCGACATCGACATGGTGATCGTTGCCTGTTCCAACCTGGAGCGCCCCTATCCGGCGGTGGCGGTGGAACTGCAGGCGGCCCTGGGCACCACCGGGCATGCCTTCGACATGAACGTGGCCTGCAGCTCGGCGACCTTTGCCATCGATCTGGCGGCAGGTGCCATTCGCGGCGGCAACGTCCGGCGTGCCCTGGTGGTCAATCCCGAGATCTGCTCGGCCCACCTCAACTTTCGCGACCGCGACAGCCACTTCATCTTCGGCGATGCCTGTACCGCCATCGTGCTGGAGAACGCCGCACTGGCCACTGCCGAGCGCCGCTTCGAGATCCTCGGGACCCGCCTGGTCACGCGCTTCTCCAATGCCATTCGCAACAATGCCGGCTTCCTCAATCGGGTCACCGACAGCGACCCCCTGGCCAGCGACAAGCTGTTCGTACAGGAAGGGCGGCGGGTGTTCAAGGAGGTCTGCCCCATGGTGGCGGCCATGATCAGCGACCATCTGGCCAGCCTCGACCTGACCGGTGGCGATCTCTCGCGCCTGTGGCTGCACCAGGCCAATCACCACATGAACGACCTGATCGCCCGGCGGGTGCTGGGGCACGATCCCGAACCCGGGCAGGCGCCGATCATCCTCGATCGCTATGCCAATACCAGCTCCGCCGGTTCGATCATTGCCTTCCATCTGCACCGTGACGACCTGGCCTCGGGCGACATAGGGGTGGTCTGCTCGTTCGGCGCCGGGTACAGTGCCGGCTGCGTGGTGGTGCGTCGGCTGTGACGCACCCCTCTACGAGAACCTTGAGGAGACGTAGCCGATGGTCGTGAAGCAGACCGGCTTTTTTACCCGGGCCCTGGTCGCCATGTCGCTGTTGGCCATGCTGGCGGGCTGTGCCGGACGGGTGGCGGTGGAGGATCGCCATCCCGACGACCCCTGGGAGGGCTTCAATCGCAGGGTCTTCACCTTCAACGAGGCGGTCGACCGGGCTGTACTGCGGCCGGTGGCGCGCGGCTATCGCACCGTCACGCCTCAGCCGGTGCAGACCGGGGTCGGCAACTTCTTCTCCAACCTCGGCGAGATCCGCACCGCACTCAACAGCCTGCTGCAGGGCAAGCCGGCCAATGCCGGTCTCGCTACCTCGCGCTTCGTGATCAACTCCACGGTGGGTATCGCCGGTCTGTGGGACTTCGCCACCCACATGGGCATCACCGTACAGGATGAGGATTTCGGCCAGACCCTGGGCGTCTGGGGGGTATCGGAAGGACCCTATCTGGTCCTGCCGTTCCTTGGCCCCAGCACGGTAAGGGATACCGCCGGCCTGCCGCTGGATACAGTGACCTATCCGCTCTATTACGTGGAAGATGACAAGGTACGCTATGGCCTGACCGCGCTGCGTGTCGTCGACGTGCGCGCAGGCTTCCTCGATCAGGAAGAGTTGATCCGGGGGGATCGCTATGTCTTCATACGCGATGCTTACCTGCAGCGTAGACGCTTCGAAGTCAGCGACGGCGAGTTGGGCGACGATCCCTTCGCCAGCGATGAGTTCGACTTCGATTTCGATGACGCCGACTTCGATGATGCCTTCGACGACGCCTTCGAAGAACCCGAGGGCGACGATGCCGACTTCGCCGATTGAGGTCTGAGCCGATGGATCTACCCAAGCCGTTGATTGGCGTTCTCGACGAGCCCGGTGCCTACCGCGACGCGCTGGCGGAAACCATCGCCCGTGATGGTCTGGCGGTGTTCGCCGCCGAGCGCCTCGAGGATCTGCCCAAGGAGACGGTCTTGGTGGTGGCCCATGCTCAGGCGATTCCCAGCCTGGCCTGGTCGAGCCTGACGGAGCGCCTGCCCACCGTGGTGGTGAGCGACTCGCGGCTCGATGCCGATCTGCTGACTGCCGTCGACGTGGGGCTGGTGGATTACGTGGTCGAGCCGATGCGTCATGGGCAGCTGTTGCGGCGCATGATCCGCAAGGCGATCGAGCTGCGGCGGTTGGAGGATCAGCGCAAGCACGACCGCGAGCGACTCGCCCAGCTCAACGCGCATCTGGAAGAGTTGAACGAGAGCCTGGAGACGCACCTGGCGCTGCTGCGGCTCGACCAGCAGGCCGGTGGGCACATTCAGCGCAAGCTGCTGCCGCCTCACCCTCAGACCATCGAAGGGGTGAGCTGCGATTACTGGCTGATTCCCTCGCTCTACCTGTCGGGAGATTTTCTCGATTTCCAGCGTCTGGACGATCGTCACATTCTTTTCTATTTTGCCGACGTCTCCGGTCACGGTGCCTCTTCCGCCTTCGTCACCGTGCTGCTCAAGTATCTGTTTAACCGCTGGTTGGCCGCCTGGGATGCGGATCAGCCGACGGAGATGCCGGCACGCTGGCTGGCATCGCTCAACCGGGAGTTGTTGGACACCGGGATCGGCAAGCACGCCACCCTGTTCGTTGGTGTCATTGACCGCCAGACCCGTGAGCTTCACTATTCGCTTGGCGCCCAACTGCCGAAGCCGCTGTTGGTAGCCGACGGGACGGTGAGCGAGCTGCCCGGTGAAGGTATGCCGGTCGGTCTGTTTCCGGACGTGGAGTATCCACGTTTGACGTATACGCTACCGTCGAACTTCCGGTTATGGTTGTGTTCGGATGGAATACTGGAGTGCCTGCCGGGCGAAACGCTCGACACGCGGCTCAGGGAGCTCGAGCAACGTGTTTTGAACTGTGCGACGTTGGAGCGGCTTCGCGACAGCCTGATGCTGGACACTCCCCGCGACATCGATGCCGAAGGGGATGGCGGCGGACAGGAACTGCCCGATGACCTGACGATCATGATGTTGAGCGGATTTGGTAATGATCACGAATGAAGGCCGCGTCAAGGCGGCGTTCGACTCTGGTGTCTTCGTGCTCAAGCTGTGCGGCGACGTACGCTTGACGCTCTGCGCGACCCTCGACAGCCAGGCCCAGCAGCTGGCCCGAACGCCGGGGCTGCAGTCGCTGATAATCGATCTGCGCGAGGCCACCAACGTGGACTCCACCGCCTTGGGCTTCCTGGCCAAGGTCGCCATGGCGGTCAAGGATCACATCCTCTACAAGCCTACCATCGTGGTGGACAACCCCGATGTGCAGCGCATGCTCGAAGTGATGGGCTTCGCCCAGTTCTTCGCCATGGTGAAAGCGCCGCTGACCGAGACCTGTGAGCTGTGTGACCTGCCTGAAATTCCCGCCGACATGGAAGAGATGCGCAAGCGCATCCTGGAAGCGCACCGCATTCTGATGCGCATGAACGAGCATAACCGGGAAGAGTTCCAGCCGCTGGTGGAAATGCTCGAGGCGCAGGAGACCTCACACTCCCACAAGGATTGAGCCCAGGGGCCACCCAGACAGGAGCCAAGCCCCAGAGGGACCCGCTTGCGGCCGACATGGCGTCGTTGCCATGCCAACCGCACCCATCGTCGTCAGGCTGCTGCTCAGCCCTGACGCAGCTCTCCCAGCAGTTTCTCCAACTTGCGCTGATCGTCGGCGAACTTGCGAATCCCCTCGGCCAGCTTCTCTGTGGCCATGGCGTCTTCGTTCATCGCCCAGCGGTACTCGGCTTCGTCCTGAGGCTCGGGCGGCGACGTCTCGGCGTCGACCGGCGTCAGGCGGCGCTCGAGCCGGTCTTGGCTCTCTGCCAGTTCGCTGAGCAGGGCAGGGGAGATGGTCAGGCGGTCGCAGCCGGCAAGGGCCAGGATCTCACCGGTATTGCGGAAGCTGGCACCCATCACGATGGTCTTGTAGCCATGCCCCTTGTAGTGCTCGTAGATGCGCTTGACCGACTTCACTCCGGGGTCGTTATCGCCGCTGAAGTCGGCATCCGGCCACTTGTCGCGATTCCAGTCGAGGATGCGGCCGACGAACGGCGAGACCAGTGTTACGCCGGCGTCGGCGCAGGCCTGGGCCTGGGCGAAGCTGAACAGCAGGGTCAGATTGCAGTGGATACCCTCGCGCTCCAGCTGACGGGCGGCGCGTATGCCCTCCCAGGTCGAGGCGATCTTGATCAAGATGCGCTCAGGGCCGATGCCGTGGCGGTCGTAACGTTCGATCAGCGAGTGCGCGCGGGCCAGAGTCGCCTCGGTATCGAAGGATAGTCGTGCACTGACTTCGGTGGAGACGTAGCCGGGAACGAGACCGCTGATCTCGCTGCCGATCTCCACTGCCACGGCATCCAGCGCATCGTCGATGTCGGTGGCCTGCCGAGCGATCTCTGCCAGCCGCTCGCGTCGGCCCTCATGCTGGGCTGCCTGCAGGATCAAGGAAGGATTGGTGGTCGCATCGGTGGGCGCGAAGCGTTGGATAGCCTCGATATCGCCGGTGTCGGCCACGACGGTACTCATCGTCTTGAGTTGGGTAAGCAGGTCCTCGGCCATGGAACTCCCTTCGTTGGCGTGATGGTTTACGTCACTTTAGCAAGGCAACGCTGCTTTCTGTACCCCGCAGGTGGGGTGGAGCATCGATGACACGAGGCTGCCAGACATCGGCATGGAGGACAGGCTCGGACTCTGTCAGACTTTCCTGGGCTGCAGTGATGCGAAAGCGGCCGGCGTGAGCCTGCATGTGCTCGGCCTTCTCGCGCAGTGCGTGGGCACTTTGGCTGGAGTGAGCCACCAACTGCTGATTGTCCTGGGTGACCCTGGTCATGTCGTCCATGGCCTGGTTGAGCTGCGCGATGCCGTCATGCTGCTGCTGTGACGCGCGTTCGATGTCTGCCATCAGTCGGTTGACTTCGTCGATTGCCTGCACGATCTCCGTCATGCCCTGATTGGCGTGGCTCGAGAGTTCGTTACCGCGCCGAGTGCTGTCGCGGGAGGCGCCGAGCAGGTCGCGAATCCGGTGGGCGGCCTCGGCACTGCGAGAGGCCAGGGAGCGCACCTCGCCGGCAACCACGCCGAAGCCACGGCCCTGGTCGCCGGCCCGGGCGGCCTCCACCGATGCATTGAGCGCCAGGATGTTGGTCTGGAAAGCGATCGAGTCGATCAGGTCGACGATCGCGTTGACTTGGGTCGCGTGCTCGTGGATCTCTTCCATCGTCCTGATGAAGCGCTGCATCACGACTTCTCCCTGCTGCGCCTTGTCGAGAGCAGTATTGGCCAGTGTTCTGACCTGGTTGGCGCTTTCGGCATTGTCCGCCACGTTGTCGGTCAGCTCACGCAGGTGCGAGGCGGTCTTTTCGAGGGCCGCGCCCTGCTGGCGAGTACGTACGGCAAGCGACTGGTTGCTCTGCGCCAACCGCTCGGCGCTGTCGAGGACGTGATGGCTGGTGCCATGCAGATGGCTAACCGTCTCTACCAGCGATTGCTGCATGCCCGAAAGTTCGTGGAAGAGCTGACTGATCTCCTTGAAGCCGCTGGCCACGACAGGCTCGGTCAGGTTGCCCTTGGCGATGGTGCGGAAATGGACCACGACGTTCTGCAGCGGGGTAAGAACGCAGCGCTGACCCAGCCAGGCCATGAGAACCAGGACGACGAGGGTCAGAGCGAGACCGGAGGTCAGCAGCCAGGTGAACAGTTGGGCCTGACCTTCCGCATGGTGCAGCAGCGCCACACCCTGTTGGTCGGCCAAGGCATAGAAGTGCCGCGCGCTCTCGGTCAGGGCTTGGCTGTTATCCACGGCTTCCAGGGTCAACTGCCGGTAGGCGCTGCGATCGCCTGCTCGTATGGCCATGAGCTGTTGCTGCATCGTTTCGATCAGCCTCATGGCGTCAGCGTCGAGGGTATCGCGCAAGGCGCCATGCGGCGTAGAGCGTGTAGCTTCGAGGAAGGAAGTAAGGCTAGTCGTCATTTCTTCGAGTTCGGCTTCTATCGCTTGCAGAGCCGCCAACGGGTCACCCAGGGAGGGGCGCAGCTGTCGCTCCAGGGCGCGGTCCATGCGATTGAGCCCCTCGAGGCTGGCGATATGCATGCGGTTGAGCGTCGAGGCCTGCTCTACGTTGATCCGTTCGAGCGCGGTAAGGTCGAGCCGGCTCTGCTGCATCACTTTCCAGGTCAGCGAAGCGAAAGCCAGCAGCAGCAGGGTTACCAGGCCCAGCATGACAAGGCTGGCTCGACGGATGGAGAGGTTCTGAAGGCGCGTCACTTGGTGCTCCCTGAAGGCGTCTGATCGAATTCAGGGAAAGGGTAAAGCGCTAATATTGCATTTCATGACAAAGGCGGCTTCGTTTCGAGGCGATCTTCCCCAAGCATGCTAGTATCATTAGCGACCTATCTTTTACCAGACATGCATATGGAGCAGCCTTGACCCTGACGCCTGGACGAGTCTCCCTGCTGGTTGCCATCAATACCGCGCTGGCGCCCTTTGCCATCGATGCCTATCTGCCGGCCATGGGCGTACTGGCGGCCAGCATCGGGGCCAGCATTCACCATACCGAGCTTTCCATCAGCGTGTTCCTGGCCGGTTTCGCCATCGGCCAGCTGCTGTTCGGGCCGGTATCCGACCGGCTGGGACGCAAGCCGGTGCTGCTGTCTGGGCTGGTGGTGTTCCTGCTGGCCAGCCTGATGCTGGCTACGGTTGGTTCGTTGACGGAGCTGCTGGCGTGGCGTTTCGTGCAGGCGCTGGGAGGCGGGGCCTGTGTGGTCAACTCGGCGGCCATCGTGCGCGACTGCTTCAGTGGACGACAGGCGGCCAGCGTGATTTCCACCATGGCCATGATCATGATGCTGGCGCCATTGGTGGCGCCGCTATTCGGTAGCGCCATGCTGTATCTGTCAGGCTGGCGCGTGATCTTCGTCTTCCTGGCGGGCTACGCAGCCTTTCTGCTGTGGCTGATGTCCACCAGGCTGCCCGAGACGCGGGACCCCAATCACCCCGTGGCTTCGTTCCCCCAGGTGTTGTGCAACTACGCCAGTGTGATACGCCATCGGGAAGGGCTGGGTTACATCTGCGCGGTGTCGGCCTCGTTCGGCGGCCTGTTCGCCTTCGTCACCGCGTCGCCCTTCGTCTATATGGAGCACTTCGGTCTGTCGCCCGCCACTTATCCCTTCGTGCTGGGGGCCAACGTGATCTTCATCGCGCTTTCCAATCGGCTCAACATCCACCTGCTCAAGTCGCGTACGCCGTTGCAGAATCTCTATCTGGGGCTCGCCATTCAGATGGTGGCGGCGAGTGGCCTGGTGATGGCTGTAATGACCGGAATGGCCTCGCTGCCGGTGGTCGTGGCTCTGGTGATGCTCTATTCGGGCATGATCGGGCTGATTTCGCCCAATGCCATGGCATTGCTGCTGGATCACTTCGGCCACATGAGCGCCACCGCCACGGCGCTGATGGGGGCGGCCAAGTTCGGTTCCGCGGCGCTGGCAGGGGTGATGGTGGGGGCCTTCGAGATCGAGAACCTGTGGCCCATGGTGCTGACCATGCTGGTGGCCTCGCTGTTCGGCAACGTCATGCTGTCTCGGCTGGCCGGACGCCCCGTGCATGCCTGACGCTTTCCTTCTTTGGCTCGACATGGCGCCGATCACCTGGCTTGGCTGTGCCCTGGTATTGGCGCTTGGGGCCTTCGTCCAGCGTGCCACAGGCTTCGGCCTGGCGGTGGTCGGCGCGCCGCTGCTGCTGATGCTCGAGCCGCGTCTGGTACCGGTGATACTGGTGCTGTTCGGCTTCACCGTGTCGTTGATGACGGTGCGTCATTACCGTCACGAGGTGCAGATCGGTGAGATCGGCATGGCGCTGATCGGGCGCCTTCCCGGCAATGCCCTGGGCCTGTGGCTGCTGCTCGCCGCCCCCATGGTGCTGTTGGAAAAGCTGATTGCCTTCAGCGTGCTGTTCGCCGTGGCGGTTACGCTGTTTCGTTTCCGCCTGCCGGTCAACCGAGCGAGCCTGTTCGGTGCCGGCGTGGTCTCGGGTATCTTCGGCACCGTGGCGGCCATCGGCGGGCCGCCCATGGTGCTGCTGATGCACGGCCTATCGCCGGATCGGCTGCGTGGCAATCTGGCGGCCTTCTTCATCATCACCTCCAGCCTGACGCTGGTGACTCTGGCGCTGGCCGGTCAGGTACGTCTGTGGCATCTGGGGCTGGCGCTCACCTTTTTGCCGGCGGTGCTGGCCGGCAACGCCCTGGCTGATCGTATCGCCCACAAGCTAGACCGGCGTCGCCTGCAGGGCGCTTCACTCGCCTTGTGTACGCTAGCGGCAGTGGGGCTGCTGCTGTAATTCGTTACGTTCCGTTCACGTGTCATCTTTCTGCAATCAAGCATCTCCAGAATCTCTCTTGCGAATGGCCCTCGGGCCAAGACGACACTGCCAGGCCGTGGGGTCTGTCGGATCAAAACGCAGAGAGGATCGTGAAGATGAGCTTCAAGAAGAGCACGCTGAGCATGGCGATCGCCGCTTCCCTTGCCGCCGGTCTGTCGACCGCCGCCCAGGCCCGTGACACCATCCAGATCGCCGGTTCCTCCACCGTGCTGCCCTTTGCCAGCATCGTTGCCGAGGAGTTCGGTGGCTCCTTCCCGCAGTTCAACACCCCGGTGGTCGGTTCCGGAGGTTCCGGCGGCGGTCTGCGCCAGTTCTGTCAGGGCGTCGGCGAGAACACCATCGACATCGCCAACTCCTCCCGGGCCATCCGCTCTGGCGAGCTCGAGAACTGCGCCGCCAATGGCGTCAACGACGTGCTCGAGGTCATGTTCGGCTATGACGGCATCGTCTTCGCATCGCGCGCCGACCGCGGTGAGTTCGCCCTGACCCCGCAGCACGTCTTTGCCGCTGCCGCCGCCCAGATTCCTCAGGACGGCCAACTGGTCGCCAACCCCTATACCCGTTGGTCCGAGATCGACAGCAACCTGCCCGATCAGGAGATCGTGCTGGTCATCCCGGCCTCCAACCACGGCACCCGTGAAGTCTTCGAAGAGAAGGTGCTGCACGCCGGCTGCGACAGCTACGCCGAGATCGAGGGCGATGCCTGTAACAACCTGCGCGGCGACGGTCGCATCATCGAGATCGCCGGTGACTACACCGAGACCCTGGCGCGTCTGGACGCCCAGGCCGATGCTGTGGGCGTGTTCGGTCTGAGCTTCTACGACCAGAACCGCGACCGCCTGCAGGTGGCTACCGTCGACGGCGTCACGCCGAGCCTGGAGACCATCGGCTCCGGCGAGTATCCGGTGTCGCGTCCGCTGTTCTTCTATGTCAAGGGTGAGCATCTCGACGTGATTCCCGGCCTGGCCGAGTACACCGAGTTCTTCCTCAGCGATGCCATCTCCGGCTTCGGTAGCCCGCTGGAAGACGCCGGTCTGATACCGATGGATGACGACGAACGTGCCCAGGCGCTGGAGCAGTTCCAGGCGCGCACCGTGGTCTCCGCCGAGTAAGAGGGTTGCAGTAACGGGGAGCGGTAGCCGCCGCTCCCCGACTCGGACTCAAGAGCGCGAGATGGAGAGACGATGAATCTTGTCTTGATCGCTACCGTGTTGATCGTGATGGCCATGGCCTATCAGGTCGGGCTGTCCCGCAGTAGGGCGGTAGCAGACGGTGGGGTGCGGCTGCATTCCCGCCCCGGATATTACGGCGTGCTGGTCGCCCTCTGGTGTGGGCTGCCGGCACTGCTGCTTTTTGGCGTCTGGCTACTGCTGCAGGATGCCATCGTCGAGGTGCTGGTCGTTCAGCAATTACCGGCTGAGCTTGCCGCATTGAGTGAGCGTGAGATGCAGGTGCTGCTGCGTCGCATCGGGGCGCTGGCCTCGGGCCAGGGCGTGAGCGGTGAGGTGCAGGCCTACGAGGTTGCCGCCGCTCAGCAGATGGCTCGCCTCGAAAGCATGGGGCGGCTGGCCATGATCGCGGCCATGGCCGTGCTGGCCGTCGTCGGCCTGGTCACGGCGCAGCGGCGTGTCTCGCCGCAGCTTCGTGCCCGCAACCAAGTCGAACGGGTGATAACGGCACTGCTGGCGCTGAGTTCCGGCGTCGCCATCCTGACCACGGTGGGTATCGTGCTGTCGCTGGTGGGCGAGGCGCTCCACTTCTTCCGCTACATCAGCCCTGCGGAGTTCTTCTTCGGTACCGTATGGAACCCCCGCTTCAGCACCTCCGGGGTAGGCCAGCAGGGCGAGTTCGGGCTGTTGCCGCTGCTGTGGGGTACGCTCATGGTCAGCGCCATTGCGCTGCTGGTGGCGATACCCCTGGGGCTGATGACGGCCATCTACATGGCGGAGTACGCACCGCCGTGGCTGCGCAACGTGGCCAAGCCGATCATCGAGGTGCTGGCTGGTATTCCGACCATCGTATACGGCTTCTTCGCCCTGATCGTGATCGGCCCGTTCCTGTCCGGGCTGGGCGACATGCTGGGAATCGGCATTCGTGCCACCAGCGCGCTGACGGCGGGCCTGGTGATGGGGATCATGATCATTCCCTTCGTCTCTTCGCTCTCCGACGACATCATCACCCAGGTGCCGAAATCGCTGCGCGACGGCGCCCTGGGGCTCGGTGCTACCAAGTCGGAGATGATTCGCCAAGTCGTGCTGCCCGCCGCGCTGCCGGGCATCGTCGGTGCTTTTCTGCTGGCTGCCAGTCGCGCCATCGGCGAGACCATGATCGTGGTGTTGGCTGCCGGCAACAACCCGGTGCTGCATGCCAATCCTCTTGAGGCTATCTCCACCATCACCGTGACCATCGTCAACCAGTTGACCGGCGACATGGACTTCTCCAGCCCGCAGTCGCTGGTGGCGTTCGCGCTTGGTCTTACGCTGTTCGTCATCACTCTGGGGCTCAATGTGATCGCCCTGGTGGTGGTACGTAAATACCGTCAGCAATATGAGTGACGCCCTGTGACCGCTACCAATTTCGACATTGCCGATACCAGACGCCGCGCACGGCTCGATACCATCCAGCGTTCACTGAACGCCCGACATGCCCGCGAGCGTCGCTTCAGGTTCATGGGGCTGGCTGCCGTCGTCACCGGCCTGGTGCTGGTGGCGATTCTGTTCACCAGCATTCTGGCACGCGGGCTGCCGGCCTTCTGGCAGGCCACCCTCTATCTCGACGTCTACCTCGACCCCGAGGTCATCCAGGTAGACGAGCGGCCGGTGCGCGAGACAGGGGAGAGCCCGGCCCAGTTTCGTGAGCGCGAACTCGCCTGGTTGAATCAGCTTGGCCTGGTCAACTGGAATGCGCTGATCGACGAGGCGCTCAAGGCCCATCTGCCGGGAGAGATCGAGTCGCGCCAGGCGCGTGACCTGCGCGCCCTGGTGGCCACCGGTGAGCGCTTCGCGCTGCGTGAGCGGGTGGTCGCGAACCCCGAGCTGATCGGACAGACCATCAACGTCAAGATGCTGGCCAGCGCCAACGTGGACGTCTGGCTGAAGGGGAACATCGACCGTAACCTTCCGGATCACCGCCAGCAGCTGAGCGCCCAGACCCGCGAGTGGGCGGATCATCTGGAAGCGCAGGGAGTGATTCGCAACGCCTTCAGCACGGCGCTGTTCCTCAATACCGATTCGCGCAGCTCGCCGGCCTCGGCGGGTCTGGCCGGTGCCTTCATGGGCTCGCTGTTCATGATGCTGATCGTCATCGCATTGTCGATACCGCTGGGGGTGGCCAGTGCCATTTACCTAGAGGAGTTCGCGCCCAGGAACCGCCTGACCGATCTCATCGAGATCAACATCAACAACCTGGCGGCAGTGCCTTCGATCATCTTTGGCCTGCTGGGGGCGGCGATCTTCATCGGCTATCTACGTCTGCCGCTTTCCGCGCCGCTGGTGGGCGGTCTGGTGCTGACGCTGATGACGCTGCCCACCATCATCATTGCCACGCGAGCGGCGCTGCGCTCGATTCCGCCCTCGATCCGCCAGGCGGCGCTGGGCATCGGTGCTTCGCGGGTGCAGACGGTGTTCCATCACGTACTGCCCCTGGCGCTGCCGGGCATCCTCACCGGCTCGATCCTGGGCGTTGCTCAGGCGCTGGGGGAAACGGCACCGCTGCTGCTCATCGGCATGAATGCCTTCGTTGCCAACGTGCCCAGTTCGCCCGTGGACCAGGCCACGGCGCTGCCGGTGCAGATCTACTTGTGGCAGGGCAACGAACTACGCAACTTCTTCGAGGCGCGCACCTCGGCGGCCATCATCGTGCTGCTGGGCTTGATGCTGAGCCTCAATGCGACGGCCATCTGGCTGCGCAAGAAATTCGAGACGAGGTGGTAACCATGACTGTATCCGTCACCGTACCCACGGCCATGAACAAGCGCACTGCCCAGGCAGCCAACGTCAAGATGAGCGCCCGCGGCGTCAAGGTATTCTACGGCGAGAACGAGGCGCTGCACGGTATCGATCTCGATATCATGGAGCATGAGGTGGTGGCCTTCATCGGCCCCTCGGGCTGCGGCAAGTCGACCTTCCTGCGCTGCCTGAACCGCATGAACGATACCATTGCGGGGAGTCGCGTCGAGGGCCAGGTGACCCTCGACGGCAACGACATCTACGACCCCTCGCTCGACGTGGTGCTGCTGCGTGCCCAGGTTGGGATCGTGTTCCAGAAGCCCAACCCCTTCCCCAAGTCGATCTACGAGAACATCGCCTACGGCCCGCGCCTGCACGGCCTGGCCCGGCGGCGTGCCGAACTCGACGATATCGTCGAGAGCAGCCTGCGCCGTGCCGGGCTGTGGGACGAAGTAAAGGATCGCCTGGATCAGCCCGGCACCAGTCTCTCCGGAGGGCAGCAGCAGCGTCTGTGCATTGCGCGCACCATTGCGGTGAGCCCTGAGGTGATCCTGATGGACGAGCCTTGCTCAGCCCTCGATCCCATCGCCACGGGCAAGATCGAGCAGCTCATCGATGAGCTGAGCGAGAGCTACACCATCGTCATGGTGACCCACAACATGCAGCAGGCGGCGCGGGTGGCGCACAAGACGGCGTTCTTCCACCTCGGCGACCTGGTCGAGGTAGGCGATACCGACGACATCTTCACCAATCCGCGCGAACAGCGCACCCATGACTATATCACCGGACGTTTCGGCTGATCGAGGTGAGGTGAGTACAGTGAAACCGTATCGGGTTCTCTTTCTCTGCAACGCCAACTCCGCCCGTTCGTTGATGGCCGAGGCGCTGCTCAACCATATCGAAGGCGAGCGGATCGTCGCCTTCAGTGCCGGGGTCGAGCCCGATCGACCCCATGAACTCACGCTCGAAGCGCTTCACCATCTGGGTATCGGCACCGAAGGGCTGGCCAGCGAGCCGCTGGAGCGCTATGCCGGGGAGTATTTCGACTCGGTCATCGTGCTGTGCGAGAAAGCCCAGCAGAGCTGCCGTGAGTGGCAGGGACAGGCCGGCGAAGTGGTCTTCTGGGACATTCCCGACCCCCGCCTGAGTGACGACCCCAATGCCTACCGCAAGACGCTACGGGAGATCCGCGGGCGCCTTCAACTGTGGGTGGATGCCAAGCTGCGCAAGCTGGGTTGATTCGCCTGCACGGACGGGGCTTCACTTGGTTAGAATGGGGCTCCGTCCTTGCCGCTGGAGACTGCCGGTGCCCGAGCTGGATCCCGTTCGCCTCTTCAAATGCCTCGCCGACGAGACCCGTTTGACGCTGACCCTTTTGATTCGGGAAGAAGGGGAGCTGTGCGTCTGCGAAATGACCCATGCTCTGCAAGAGTCCCAGCCCAAGGTCTCGCGGCACCTGGCGCAGCTGCGGACCTGTGGGCTGCTCAGCGATCGCCGTGAAGGCCAGTGGGTCTACTACCGCATATCCGATGAGCTGCCGGGCTGGGTGGCCCAGGTGCTGGCGGCGGCGGAGAAAGGAGAGGCGCCGCGTCTGGTCGAGCTACAGCAGCGCCTGCAGGGCATGGGCAATCGGCCCGAGCGGCGCGCCGCCCTCTGCTAGGTTGTGAGCTCAAGCTCTGACGAAAAGTGCGGACGACCTCACGCCTGTCTCGCCGGTGCCGGTTCCGCCGAACCGCTTACGCCACGCAGCGCCCACAGGCCGAGAATCGGTCCCGGCAACAGCCACCACAGTACCCACAGTTCCTGCAGCGACCACAGCGTAGTGGTCAGCGAGATGGCGGGAATGGTGAGCGCGAAGCCGATGGCATTCATTACCGCCAGCGTGGAGCCGACCCGCTCGCGTGGGGCGGCCGCTGCTGCCAGAGCGGAGAACTGAGGCGAGTCGGCGATCACCGTGAGTCCCCAGAGAAACAGCAGTGCCAGCAGCAGGCCCGGCGGGGCCCAGGCCAGCAGAGGATAGGCCAGGCATAGCATGCCGGAGGCCGTCAGCGCCCAACGCGCCACCCACAGGCTGCCCAAATGGCGGCTCACCCAACCGCCCCCCACGCAGCCCACCAGCCCCAGCGCAATGATGCCGAAGGAGAGCCAGGCCACCAGATCGTTGGAGGCCATGAGCCGTTCGACTTCGCGCATGACCAGAAAGGGTGTCAGCATCCAGAAGGCGTAGAGTTCCCAGCAGTGGCCGAAGTAACCGCCGGCCACGGCGCGAAAGCGTTTCACCCCCAGCGCGGCTAGCCCCTCGGAAAGCCGCGCCTTGCCCGCGGAAGGCGGCAGGTGCGGGCCGTCGCCCAGCCGCAGCACCATGGCGCCCCCCAGCAGGGCCAGCAGCGAGGCGCCCAGCAGTGGCCACTCCCACGGCATGCCCAGGGTGCTGCCACGCAGCAAGTGGGGTAGGGCGGTGCCCAGGGTGAGCATACCCACCAGCCAGGAGAGCGCCGCCCCGGTGTGCTTGGGCGTCCAGCCGATCACCAGCTTCATGCCCAGCGGATAGATGCCGGCCAGGCATAGCCCGGTGGCGAAGCGCAGCAGCACCGCCAGCGGAAACTGGGTAGCCGCCAGCACGAAGGCAGCGTTGACCAGCGCGCCCGCCAAGCAGGAGGCGGCGAAGATGCGACTGGCGCGAAAGCGGTCAGCCAGGCCGGTGGCGGCGATGAACAGGGTGCCGCAGATGAAGCCCGCCTGCACGGCGAGTGTCAGCCTGCCGAGATCGACCTCTGAGAAGCCGAGATCCCGCGACAGCGAGAGCCCCACGCCGTTGACGGAGAACCACAGCGAGGTGCCGCACAGCTGGGCAAGCACGATGACGGTAAGCGCATGGCGCTGCAGTGAGGTGGCATTCATCCACGCATACTCACCGCGCCCATTCGGTGAGGCAAGCCGTCATTCGTCTTGGTGGGGTCATGCCCCGGCAGCGGCGAACCTGTGTCGGGTACGGTTGGCGATGCGCACCAGAGCCAGCATCAACGGCACCTCCACCAGTACCCCCACCACCGTGGCCAACGCTGCGCCGGACTGCAGGCCAAACAGCGCGATGGCCACCGCCACTGCCAGCTCGAAGAAGTTGCTGGCGCCGATCATGGCCCCGGGAGCGGCCACGTTGTGCGGTACCTTCCAGGCCTTGGCCCAGCCATAGGCGATGTAGAAGATCAGAAATGTCTGCACGATCAGCGGAATGGCGATCAGCACGATGTGCAGCGGGTTGGCGAGAATCACGTCACCCTGGAAGGCGAAAAGCAGTATCAGGGTGACGATCAGGCCGATGGGAGTGATCGGCCCGATCCGCTTCATGAAGACGTTGTCATACCACGCACTGCCGCGCCTGGCGATCAGGATGCGGCGCGTGAGATAGCCCGCCGTGAGCGGGATGACGATGTAGAGGAAGACCGACAGCGCCACGGTATCCCACGGCACCTGGATGTTGGAAACGCCAAGCAGCAGCACCACGATGGGAGCGAAGGCGAACAGCATGATCAGATCGTTGAGCGAGACCTGCACCAGGGTGTAGGCGGCGTCGCCGCGGGTCAGGGTGCTCCAGACGAAGACCATGGCAGTGCAGGGTGCGGCGCCCAGCAGGATCGCCCCGGCCAGGTACTGCTGAGCCAGCGGCTCGGGGATCCAGGGCCGGAACAGTACCATCAGGAAGAGCCAGGCAATGGCGAACATGGTGAAGGGCTTGATCAGCCAATTCACCGTGGTGGTGATGACCAGCCCCTTGGGCTGGCGGCGAACGCCGAGCACCGCGGCGAAATCGATCTGGGCCATCATCGGAAAGATCATGGCCCAGATCAGAATGGCCACCGGAATCGATACCTGGGCGACCTCGAATTGCGCCAACGTCTCGGGTACGGCCGGGGCGAACTGGCCAAGCAGTACGCCCGCGACGATGGCCAGCGCCACCCACACGGAGAGAAAGCGCTCGAAGCGTCCCATGCCTTCGGCAGTGGAGGGCGCCTGGGTGAGAGTGTCGTTGGGCATGTGTGGCTCCTGCGCGAGAAGGGCTTGGCGAAAGATATATGGTTTTCCATATATGAGCAACGCCGGCCGGCATGTCGAACCCGGCGCCTGCGCTGTTATGATTCAGCCAATACCGATGATGAGGAAGCGATTTGGGCTCGACCGAACCTCTGCGGCTCGTTGGCGTCGGCATCGGCGCGCTGAGCGATATCGATCTCGGGATAGCGCCCGGCGAGATCGGCTGCATTTCCGGTGCCAGCGGCTCGGGCAAGAGCCGGCTGCTGCGCGCCGTGACCGATCTCGAGCCTCACGCCGGCGAGGTGTGGCTGGGCGAGCAGGCCCAGTCGCAAATGCCGGGGCATGTCTGGCGTCGCCGGGTGATGCTGGTGCCGGCCGAGAGCCACTGGTGGGAGGATCGGGTGGGGGAGCATTTCGCCACGCGCCCCGCAGAAAGCGAGCTCGCGGCGCTGGGCTTCACGCCCGATACCCTGGAGTGGCAGGTGAGCCGTCTCTCCACCGGTGAGAAGCAGCGCCTCGGCCTGCTGCGGGCGGTGAGCCTCGAGCCGCAGGTGCTGCTGCTCGACGAGCCGACCGCCAACCTGGATGACGCCACCAGCGCGCGGGTGGAGGCCTGGCTGGTCGAGCGCATTCGCTCCCGCGGCTGGCCGACCCTGTGGGTGGCCCACGACCGCGCGCAGATCGCCCGGGTGGCCAGCCATCACTGGAGGATTGCCGGAGCGCGGCTCGAGGAGTTGGAGCCCGCATGAACGTGATCGAGCTCTCCTGGTGGCAGCTGGCGCTGGCGGCACTGATGGTGGTGGCACTTGCCGGCTGCACCGCTGCCATGCGGCTGGGCATGAGTCGCAGCCTGTTGATTGCGGCGCTGCGAACCGTCATTCAGCTGGCGCTGGTGGGCCTGGTGCTGGAAGCGCTGTTCGCCGCCGAACGGCTGGTATGGGTGGTGCTGATGGCACTGGCGATGCTGCTGATCGCCGGGCGCGAGGTGATGGCGCGCCAGAAACGCCGGCTGCTGGGCGGCTGGGCCTTCGGCATCGGCACGCTGTCGATGTTTCTCTCCTCGTTCACCGTGGCCGTGCTGACGCTGACCGTGATCATCGGCCCCGAGCCCTGGTATCTGCCGCAGTACGCCATTCCGCTGCTGGGCATGCTGCTGGGCAACACCATGACCGGCGTGGCCCTGGCGCTGGACCGGTTGACCGACAGCGCCTGGCGTCAGCGCGGCGTGATCGAGAACCGGCTGATGCTGGGACAGCCCTGGCAGGAAGCGATCGGCGACATTCGTCGCGAGGCGATGCGCAGCGGGCTGATGCCGATGATCAATGCCATGGCCGCGGCCGGGGTGGTCAGCCTGCCGGGCATGATGACCGGCCAGATACTCGCCGGCACCGCGCCGGGCCTGGCGGTGAAGTACCAGATCCTGATCATGTTCGCGATCACGCTGGGCACCGGCTTCGGCACCCTGGCGGCCGTTTCGGCGGGCAGCCGCCGGCTGTTCGACTCCCGCGAGCGGCTGCGGCTGGACCGGCTCTCGAGCCCACTCTCTTGACCCAGCACCTGCACATGAAAACGCCCGCCTCCTGTAGAGGAGGCGGGCGTCGTCGATGCAGCGCTCGATCGGTAGACCAGGTATCAATCCACGAGTTCGATGGCCACCGCGGTGGCTTCGCCGCCGCCGATGCACAGGCTGGCGATGCCGCGCTTGCCGCCCTTGGTGCGCAGGGCGTGGATCAGAGTGGCGATGATGCGCGAGCCGGTGGAGCCGATGGGGTGGCCCTGGGCGCAGGCGCCGCCGAAGACGTTGACCTTGTCGTGCGGGATGTCGAGTCCGTCCATGGCCAGCAGCGTGACCACGGCGAAGGCTTCGTTGATCTCGAACAGGTCGACGTCGGCCACGCCCCAGCCGAGCTTCTTCATCAGCTTGTCGATGGCGCCCACCGGGGCGATGGTGAACTCGCTGGGGTGCTGGGAGTGGGTGCTGTGACCCAGCATGCGCGCCAGCGGCTTGCTGCCGAGCCTGTCTGCCGCGGCCTGGCTGGCCAGGATCAGCGCCGAGGCGCCGTCGGAGATGGAGCTGGAGTTGGCCGCGGTGATGGTCCCGTCCTTGGCGAAGGCGGGGCGCAGCTGACGGATCTTGTCGAGCTTGGCCTGGAACGGCTGCTCGTCGTGCTCGACCACGCTTTCGCCCTGACGGCTGGTGACGGTGACCGGGGCCATCTCGGCCGCGAGGTGGCCGGCATTGGTGGCCGCCATGGCCCGCTCCAGCGAGGCGATGGCGAAGTCGTCCAGACGCTCGCGGGAGTAGTCGCGCTGGCTGGCGATGTCCTGGGCGAACACGCCCATCAGCTTGCCGGTTTCGGCGTCTTCCAGGCCGTCGAGGAACATGTGATCCTTCAGCTCGCCATGGCCCAGACGGTAGCCGGTGCGCGCCTTGGTCAGCACGTGGGGGGCGTTGGACATTGATTCCATGCCTCCGGCCAGGATCACCTCGCCGCTGCCGGCACGGATCAGGTCGTGGGCCAGCATGGCGGCCTTCATGCCTGAGCCGCACAGCTTGTTGATGGTGGTGGCGCCGATGCCGTCGGGAATGCCGGCCTGGCGCATGGCCTGGCGAGCCGGACCCTGCTTGACGCCACCCGGCAGCACGCAGCCCATGATGCCTTCATCGATGCTGCCGGCCTCGATACCGGCACGCTCGATGGCGGCACGAATCGCCGTGGCGGCGAGTTCGGGTGCCGTGAGACTGGCCAGACTGCCCAGCATGCCGCCCATGGGCGTGCGGGTAGCGGAAAGAAAGACGATGTCGTGCGGGCTGCTCATGGTGGCGGTCTCCTGGTATTCCTGGGTGATTTGTCATTGTCGCGAGCCGGCCTGGCGCCACGGCCGTCTCTTGCATGTATTCTCACGTTCTCGCAGCGCCGTCTCGACGCTAGTCGCGTTGACCTCCTTGCGCTGCTGTGTTCTTCTCAAGATCAACCAAGCAAGCGCTAGTGTAAACCCGATGAATGTCGTTAACGAGTCCCCACGCCGTAAGGAATTGACCCGTCTGGCCGCGCAATTGTTCGTTCAGGAGGGGTTCGACCGTACCACGGTGCGCATGCTGGCCCAGGAGATGGGCATCAAGTCTGGCAGTCTGTTCCATCATTTCCGCGACAAGCAGGAGATCCTTGCCGCCGTCATCGAGGAGGGCACCCAGAACGCCCTGGCGCTGGCGCGTCAGGCGCTGGAAGAGTGCGGCGACTCGGCCGACGAACGGCTGCATGCCATGGCCAGGGCGCATCTGCAGACGCTGCTGACCGACCGCAACGCCCATGTCGTCGCGCTCTACGAGTGGCGGCGGCTGGATGCCGCATCGCGAGATCATCTCAGCCATTTGCGCGATGCTTACGAAGAGCTGTGGGAGCGGGTCATCGACGAGGCCCTGGAGGCCGGTCTGATACACGGCGACCGCTTTCTCGTCTCGCGCTTCGTCATGGGGGCGCTGAACTGGACGGTGCGCTGGTACGACCCCGAAGGCGCACGCAAACCCGAAGATCTGGCCCATGAGCTGGTCGCGATGATCACCACCTCAGCCCACACCCCGCCTGGGCAGTCGACCAAGGTCTAGCCCATACCCCTCATTCGAGGGGTTGCCCCGCCTTGAGTTTGCTTCTAGCTTGTACCTAGCGCTTGCTAGGTTGACGCTTACGTCAACTGCATCTAAGCAGAAGAGATCCAAACGGAATGGAACGGCGAACCGGCCTCGACACTGGCGCAGTGTCGAGGCGGAGCTTCAACAACAAGCACAATCAGGCACAAGAGGGCAGTCAATGAGCACGCAATCGCTTCCTGAGTATCCCGCCTTTATGGAGCGCTTCTCCATCGACGAGGTCATCGCGCGTCTCGACGATCACGGCGATGGCAAGTTCAACGCTTTCGAATCCTGCTGCGGCCGCCACCTGCGCGCCGGCCGCGGTGAGGTTTTGGCGCTGGTGCATGAGGATACCCAGGGCAACGTCAATCGGCGTACCTATGCCGAGCTGGAAGCCGAGAGCGCCCGGCTCGCCGGCTGGTTCGCCGAGCGCGGTCTGGGCGTGGGTGACCGCATCGCCTGCATGCTGCCGCGTTCCCCCGAGTTGCTGGTGGCGGTACTGGCCACCTGGCGTATCGGGGCGGTCTATCAGCCGCTGTTCACCGCCTTCGGCCCCGATGCCGTGGATTACCGCCTGGGCCGGGCCGATACCAAGCTGGTGATCACCGATCATGCCAACCGCTTCAAGTTCGACGGTCTCTCCCAGTGTCCGCCGGTGCTGGCCGTAGGCGGACCGAGCGAAGGACACGACGGCGATCTCGACTGGGACGAGGCGCTGTCGCACTCGCCGATCCAGGCCAATCCGCCTCGGCTCTCGCCGGAGGCTCCGTTCCTGCAGATGTTCACCTCGGGCACCGTGGGCAAGCCCAAGGGGGTGGCGGTGCCGCTCTCCGGCATGCCGGCCTTCGCTCTTTACATGGAGCTGGCCATCGACCTGCGCGAGAGCGACCGCTTCTGGAACATGGCCGACCCCGGCTGGGCCTATGGGCTCTACTACGCCATTGCCGGGCCGCTGCTGCTGGGGGTGACCACGCATTTCTGCGAGGCGGGTTTCAGCGCCGAAGGGGCGCTCGACTTCATGCGCCGGCACCGCATCACCAACTTTGCCGCCGCGCCCACCGCCTATCGCCTGATGAAGGCCTCGGGGCTGTTCGACAGCGCCCACGAGAGCCTCGAGCTGCGCGTGGCCAGCTCCGCCGGTGAGCCGCTCAACACCGAAGTGGTGACCTGGGTCGAGCGCTCGCTGGGCTGTCCGGTGATGGATCACTATGGCCAGACCGAGACCGGCATGACCTGCTGCAACCATCATGCGCTCGGGCATCCCAAGCACGTTGGGGCCATGGGCGTGCCCATGCCCGGTTATCGCCTGGCCATTCTCGACGCCGAGTACAACGAGCTGCCGCCGGGCGAGCCGGGCGTGCTGGCGGTGGACATCGAGCGCTCGCCGGCGCACTTCTTCCAGGGCTATACCTGGCAGGAGAAGCACCCCTTCGCCAAGGGCTACTACCTGACCGGCGACGTTGTGATCCGCAACGAGGACGGCACCTTCCAGTTCGCCGGGCGTGACGACGACATCATCACCACCGCCGGCTACCGTGTAGGTCCCACCGACGTGGAGAACACCGTGCTCACGCATCCGGCAGTGGCGGAGTCCGCCGCGGTGGGCCAGCCCGACGAGATTCGCGGCGAGATCATCAAGTCCTATGTGGTGCTGCGCGAGGGCTTCGAGGCCAGCGACGAACTGGCCGACGAGATTCGTCAGCGGGTGCGTGAGCGGCTCTCCACCCACGCCTTTCCGCGGGTGATCGAATTCGTCGAGGCCCTGCCCAAGACGCCCAGCGGCAAGATACAGCGCTTCAAGCTGCGCGCCGATGCCGCCGAAAAGGCGGAGGCAGCAGCCAAATGAACCGGGAGACAACCCAATGCAAGTGAAGGACCGTACCTTTCTGATCACCGGCGCCGCCTCCGGACTGGGGGCGGCCACTGCCGAGCGCCTGGTGGCCGGCGGCGGCCGGGTGGTGCTCTGCGACCTCAGCGAGGCCGTCGAGGCCCACGCCGAAACGCTGGGCGAGGCCGCCCGCGCGGTACGCGGCGACGTGACCTCGGCGGCCGACATGCAGACGGCGGTGGACGCCGCCGTCGCCCTGGGGGGCGATGCGGGTCTGGCCGGGGTGGTGCACTGCGCCGGGGTGGTCAGCGTGGCCAAGCTGGTCGACCGTGAAGGCAACCCGGCCGACCTCGACGCCTACGCGCGCACGGTGCAGATCAACCTGGTTGGCACCTTCAACGTCATGCGTCTGGCCGCCGCCGCCATGGCGAAAAATGCACCGAGCGAGGACGGCGAGCGCGGGGTGATCGTCAACACGGCCTCCATCGCCGCCTTCGACGGCCAGGTGGGGCAGTGCGCCTACAGCGCCTCCAAGGCCGGGGTGGTGGGCATGAGCCTGCCGGCGGCACGCGAGCTGTCGCGTCATGGCATCCGCGTGATGGCCATTGCCCCCGGGGTGTTCCAGACGCCGATGATGAGCGAGATTCCCGACGAGGCCGCCAAGGCGCTGGCCGCCTCGGTGCCGTTCCCCAAGCGCCTGGGCCATCCCGACGAGTTCGCCCGCCTGGCCGAGCAGATCATCACCAACGCCATGCTCAACGGGGAAGTGATCCGTCTCGACGGCGGCATTCGCATGCAGTGAGCGTTGGTAGCGTTGCCTTGGCAGGCCACTTGCCGGCGCGTTAGCGTAGGTGCACGACAAGCCGTAACAGGAACGCCTGCCATGCCCAGCCAGGAGATCGGCACTGACCTCGAACTCGAGAGTCAGCTCTGTTTCACGCTGTACTCCACTTCGCTGTTGATGACCAAGTTCTACAAGCCTCTGCTCAAGGGGCTTGGCCTCACCTATCCGCAATATCTCGTTCTCCTCACCCTGTGGCAGCAGGATGGCCAGAGCGCCGGAGCCATAAGCCGGCGCCTGATGACCGATACCGGATCGCTGACCCCCGTGTTCAAGCGGCTTGAAGCCGAGGGCCTGCTGCGGCGGGTGCGCAACCGGCGCGATGAACGGGTCGTCGAACTGTTTCTCACCGAGCGGGGCAGGGCGTTACAGGCGCAGGCGCAGGAGATCCCCGGCTGCGTGGTCATGGCCAGCGGTCAGCCCCAGGAAGAGCTGGAGGAGCTGAAGGCACGGCTCGAGGCGCTGCGAGACAGGCTTTACGACGCCATGCCATGAGCCGGGCCTGAATGCCGGCCAAGGTAGAGCGGTCCCCATTCTTGGGGAATTCCTGCCTTTTGTATGGCGCACAAGATATTGGTGCCAATTATTTTTGTGCAATTATTGATGGCGTGGTTGTGAAAGCCCTGAGCTCGTCGCCTGCCACCGTGTCATGCGCCTGGTGCGAGCCGCTGGGAGCCCCATACGCCGCTCATCCCGCGTCATGTCTGAGCGAGTAATAAGAGTGGGAAGAGAAATGGAAGAAAAAGATTAAAACGAGCGCTTGACTCGTCGTCTAGAGCGAGCTAGTTTCAAACACATGTTTGAAAGCGGTCGATGCCGTTTTCCCACGCCCGGCTTCAGGCGACCTTTCGTCGACCTTTCTGGAGAGTAGAGATGCCCGATTATCAGGCCCCCCTGCGTGACCTTCGTTTCGTGATGGACGAAATGCTGGACTATCCCGCTCATTACGCTCGTCTGCCGGGCGGTGAAGAGGCCACGCCTGATGTCGTGGCCGCCATTCTCGAAGAGGGCGCTCGCTTCGCCCGCGAGGTGCTGCTGCCGCTGAACCAGAGCGGTGATCAGGAGGGCTGTCTGCTCGAGGGCGGTGAGGTCAAGGCGCCGAAGGGCTTCAAGGAGGCCTATCAGCAGTATGTCGAAGGCGGCTGGCCGAGCCTGGCGGCGGAGCCCGCCCATGGCGGCCAGGGCTTGCCGCACTCGCTGGCCATGGTGCTCTCCGAAATGATCTGCGCCACCAACCTGGCCTGGGGCATGTATCCCGGCCTGTCTCACGGTGCTGCCGACGCGCTGCGCCATCATGGTACCGAGGAGCAGCAGGCCACCTACCTCACCAAGCTGGTGGAGGGCGTGTGGACCGGCACCATGTGTCTGACCGAGCCGCACTGCGGCACCGACCTGGGCCTGATCAAGACCCGTGCCGTGCCCACTGCCGACGGCGCCTACGAGATCACCGGTACCAAGATCTTCATCTCCGCCGGTGAGCACGACCTGGCCGAGAATATCGTCCATCTGGTGCTGGCCAAGCTGCCGGATGCCCCCGAGGGCTCCAAGGGCATCTCGCTGTTCGTGGTGCCCAAGTTCATGCCCGACGCCGAAGGCAATCCCGGCGAGCGCAACGGCGTGGCCTGTGGCTCGCTGGAGCACAAGATGGGTATCCACGGCAACGCCACCTGCGTGATGAACTTCGACGCCGCTCGTGGCTTCCTCGTCGGCCCGCCCAACAAGGGGCTGGCCTGCATGTTCACCATGATGAACGCTGCCCGCCTGGGCGTGGGCATCCAGGGCCTGGGCCTGACCGAGGCGAGCTTCCAGAACGCGCTGGCCTATGCCCGCGACCGTTTGCAGATGCGCGCACTCTCCGGTCCGCAGGCGCCCGAGAAGCCCGCCGACCCGATCATCGTGCATCCTGACGTGCGGCGCATGCTGCTGACTCAGAAGGCCTTCGCCGAAGGCGGCCGGATGCTGGTGCTCTACACCGCGCAGATGCTGGATGTCGTCGAGCACGGCCAGGACGCCGCCGAGCGCGAGCGTGCCGAGACCCTGCTCAGCCTGCTGACGCCGATCGTCAAGGCGTTCCTCACCGAGGTGGGCTTCGAAGCCACCAACGAGGGCGTGCAGGTCTTCGGCGGTCACGGTTTCATCCAGGAGTGGGGCATGGAGCAGCTGGTGCGCGACTCCCGCATCACGCGCCTCTATGAAGGCACCACCGGCATCCAGGCCCTTGACCTACTGGGTCGCAAGGTGCTGATGAGCCAGGGCGAGAGCCTCAAGGTCTTCACCAAGGAGATTCACAAGTTCTGCAAAGGCGAAGAGGGCAACGCCGACATGGCCGAGTTCGTCGCGCCGCTGGCCAAGCTCAACGCCGAGTGGGGCGAGCTGACAATGGGCATCGGCATGAAAGCGATGAACGACCGTGAGGAAGTCGGTGCGGCCAGCGTCGACTACCTGATGTACTCCGGCTACGTGACGCTTGCCTACCTCTTCGCCCGTGCCGCCAAGCAGGCTCAGCAAGCCATGGCGGGAGGCAGCGACGAAGCGGCCTTCTACCAGGCCAAGGTCAAGACCGCGCGCTTCTACTTCCAGCGCCTGTTGCCGCGCACCCGCGCCCACGCCCAGTGCATTCAGGCCGGCGCTGAGCCGCTGATGGCACTGTCGGCGGAGGAGTTCGGTCTCGGCTTCGAGATCTGATCGTTACCAGGCATCTCTCTCGGTCAGTGCGACTGATCGGTGTTTCGCGGCGGGCCTTGCCCGCCGCTTTTTTATTGTCGGCCCGACAAACTATCGATCGCACAGCGTGGCCAGCGGTATCTCGCGTGCCACCTCGAGCCCCGAGGGCAGCTCGGCGGAGGGGTCATGAAGCCAGGCTGCGATATCTCGCTCGGTGCGCTGGCGCTGGCTGTAACGGGTGAGCATATGGTAGCCGCCGGGATAGAACGCCAGGCGTATCGCCTCATCCTGCGGCAAGCGCTCCAGCAGGGCGCAGTAGGCTTCGGTAGGAATAACCTGATCCTCGTCGCCGTAGAGGATCAGAGCCGGTGAGGGCAGCTTGCTCGACGCTTCGAGAGCCAGCCCCATGGTATTGGTCAGGCCTGCCAGGGTGTCGACTCGTGCGCTGCGCAGAATCAGGGGGTCGCCGGCGAGCTGGCGCTTGATCTCGTCGTCGTCGGTGGGCTCGATGCCCAGGCGCCGGGTGGTGCGGATCGAGAAAGTGGTTTGGGGCATCAGACGCACGCCGAGCCAGAGCCCGGCGCGCTGGTACCAGGGCATGGTTTCCGTACCCCAAACGGCGGGGGCGATCAGTACGCTGCCGTCCACGGGCGGCGGTGTATCGGCGGTCATGGCAAGCAACGTGATTGCGGCCCCCATGCTCTTGCCGATCACATAGAGCGGGGTTTCGGGATGGCGCTCACGTAGCAGCTTCGTCAGCATGATGACGTCGTCGCGCAGGCGCTCGTGACCGGCCCAAATGCGGCGCTGATCGGTAGTGCCGAAGCCACGCTGGTCGTGGGCATAGACCTCGATGCCGTGCGGGGCCAGAGCCTGGGCCATGACGTCGAAGCTGCCGGCGTGATCGTTGAAACCGTGTACTGCCAGCACGACCACCTCGGTTTCGTCCTCGGCCGGCCAGTGGCGCAGCGGCAAGCGGTAGCCGTCGTCGGCAGTCACCTGGTAGGAGGTCAATTGGGGCACGCTGGCGGCCGGTCCCGGTGTTTGCAGTACCGGCCCGGCGCAGCCGGCCAGCAGGGCGATCAGAGCCAGCAATCCACCGATATTCCAGCCGTGCCTGTTCATGTCGGCTCAGGCCCGTGACATTTCGGGATAGCTCAGGGTGTTACGCAGCCGCTCGGCGTTGTTCCTCACCCACGCTGGGTCGATAGGTCCCCAGTCGACGATTTCGTAGCCACCGCTATTGTGACGTTCGCCCGGTGTCGGCCGGAATTCGCAGCGGATGTCCAGCTCCTCCAGGGCCTTGAGGGTGTCTTGGGCGGTGCGGCGGGGCATGCCGGTGGCACTGACGATGGCCGGTATGCTGCTGATGCCGCACTCGATCAAGTGGGCCAGGTACAGGCGGCGATAGAAGCTGGATTGGGTCTTGCTGAGGGTCATGGTTACCTGCGGATGAAGAGGTGGGTCTGGCAATATCTACTCGCCCCTAGGCTTTGTACGAAAACTGTCTGCGCTCGGCCATGCAGCGTTAAAAATCGGCTCAAAATACTCATTTACACCCCGTAAACTCCGTTTTTTCGCCAATTTTTGCCTTGCCTGACCTTCGCTCGCCGACTTTTCGTACATAGCCTAGCATAGCGCCGGGACACGAGATTCCACCAGCCGGCTGCGGGATGTCATCCTCTGCTTCATCTCCTACATTGAAAGGCATGAAATGCTCTCGCCGCAGCTTGGAGCGGCGTATAACCAGGGAGGAAAGTGATGACAGTCCAACAGGTAAGCGAAGCGGAGCTGCTGGCCCAGGTGGGGCGCTGTATGTTCGGTGAACGAGTGGTAGTCGAGCGCGAGGGCAAACGTTTTTCAGCGCGCATTCAGCATGTGGGCGCCACCGGAGTCAAGGTGGTGCCTGAGACCACGCTGATGGAGCACGATGGGGCACCAGGTGACATCAACGGCGTTACCGTCGCCTATGCCGACATCCAGGAGGTCGAAGTCGACGGCATTACCTATCGATTGTCATGAAGAAGCTGTCGCTAGGGCGACTCGTCACCGTGCTTGGCATGGGAGGCGAGTCGCTCGAGGGCTCGCTTGAGGCGCGGGTCCTCCACGTCGGCAGCGCAGGCGGAGATCTCGTCGGCAGCCGGGGCGGGCAGCTGCCTGACCTGGCGAGGCGGTACCTTGAGCGGCCTTACGGGGCGTACCTTGAGACTGAAGCCCGTGACGGCGGCAAACTCCGGCAAGCGGTGCAGCAGCTCGAGCAGGCGTGCTTGCTCGTAGCGCAGCCAGGTCAGCCATACGGCGCGGTCGGTCAGTAGCGTGAGCTTGCCGTCGCGATAGCCGCCGACGAAGACGTGCTCGCGCACCTCTTCCGGCAAGTTTTCACGTAGGTGCTGCTGGGCCTTGCCGATTAGGCGTGCCGTGCGCATCAGCGGTGCCAACTCGCCGTTACCACCGAGCAGGCGCGACATGGGCTGTGCTCGTGAGCGCTTAACCTTTATACTCATGTGCTTGTTTCTCATCGTACCAACACGGCAAGCCTAGCACGCTCGGAGATCAGCGACAGCATGACCGCCGCCCAGCCACAGGATCGTAGCGTCGCCAGCCTATCGGCTGCGACGACACGCTGTCGACAGCGTTCGCGCTGGTGGCTTGCCGGCCTGCTGGTCAGCTGTCTGTTGCCGGCCGGCTTGACCCAGGCGGAAACCCTGCGCCTGGCCGAGCGGGTCGTGCAGACCTGCATTCTCGCACCGACGCTGATGCGCGCCCGCTGCCGCTATGTGGCGCGTCGGCGTGCGCTGCCGCACTGGCCGCGGCGCCGGCCGGTGGTGCAGGTCAGGAAGGCCGTCGCACCACCAAGGGCGCTGCCGCAGCGCCGCTGGGCGGCCGACCACGACGTGCTCACGCGGCGTGGCCCACCTCTTGCGTATCGCATTCACCAAGCCAACTCTTCCTGCCGCTGACCGCAGTCCCTCGATGGGTGCTCGGGTCATCGGCTGAACGCGACACGCAGATTGGACATTCCATGATCAATACTCTTTTACGCAAGGTCGTCGGCTCCAAGAACGACCGTGAAGTCAAGCGCATGCAGCGCCAGGTCCAGCAGGTCAACGCCCTGGAGCCGCAGTACGAAGCCCTCGACGATGCCGCGCTCCAGGCGCGTACCGAGGAGTTCCGCGCCCGCCTGGCCAACGGCGAGAGCCTCGACACCCTGCTGCCTGAAGCCTTCGCCACCGTACGCGAGGCCAGTAAGCGGGTGATGAACATGCGTCACTTCGACGTGCAGATGGTCGGCGGCATGACCCTGCACCGCGGCCGCATCGCCGAGATGAAGACCGGCGAGGGCAAGACGCTGGTGGCCACCCTGGCGGTCTATCTCAACGCCCTGCCGGGCGAGGGCGTGCACGTGGTGACCGTCAACGACTACCTGGCGCGTCGCGACGCCGAGTGGATGCGCCCGCTGTACGAATTCCTGGGCCTCTCGGTGGGGATCATCTTCGCCGGGCAGACCTCCGAGGAGAAGCGCGCCGCCTACGCCTGCGACATCACCTACGGCACCAACAACGAGTACGGCTTCGATTACCTGCGCGACAACATGGCCTTCTCGCTGGAGGACAAGGTCCAGCGCGGGCTGAGCTTCGCCATCATCGACGAGGTCGACTCCATCCTCATCGATGAGGCGCGTACGCCGCTGATCATCTCCGGCGCCGTGGACGAGAACACCGAGCTCTACAAGGTGGTCGACCGCCTGGCGGCCCAGTTGGAGAGGGGCGAGGTCTCCGAAGATGCCGACGCCCCCATCGAAGGCGACTTCGTGCTCGAGGAGAAGCAGAAGCAGGTCGAGATCACCGAGGCGGGGCACAACAAGGTGGAAGAGCTGATGCGCGCCGAGGGGCTGCTGGGCGCCGACGATTCGCTCTACGCCGCCCAGAACCTCAACCTGCTGCATCACATGCATTCGGCGCTGCGTGCGCGCCATCTCTATCACCGTGACGTCGACTACATCGTCGCCAACAACCAGGTGGTGATCGTCGACGAGCACACCGGCCGTACCATGCCCGGTCGCCGCTGGTCCGAGGGTCTGCATCAGGCGGTGGAGGCCAAGGAAGGGGTGCCGGTGCAGCGCGAGAGCCAGACCCTGGCCTCGACCACCTTCCAGAACTACTTCCGCCTTTACGACAAACTGGCCGGCATGACCGGTACCGCCGATACCGAGGCCTTCGAGTTCCGCCAGATCTACGGCCTGGACGTCATCGTGATCCCGACCAACCGCCCGCTGGTGCGTCGCGATCTCAACGATCTCGTCTACCTCACGGGTGAAGAGAAGTACGAGGCGATCATCAACGACGTCAAGGCCGAGACCGAGGCCGGGCGCCCGGTGCTGGTGGGTACCGCCTCCATCGAGACCTCCGAGTACCTCGCCGGGCTGATGAAACAGGCCGGACTCAACTTCAACGTGCTCAACGCCAAGCAGCACCAGAGCGAAGCCGAGATCATCGCCCAGGCGGGGCGTCCGGGTGCCATTACCATCGCCACCAACATGGCCGGTCGCGGTACTGATATCGTGCTGGGCGGTAACTGGGAGGCCGAGGCAGCCAAGCTCGAGAATCCCAGCGAGGAGCAGATCGCGCAGCTGCGCGAGGAGTGGCGGGTGCGCCACCAGGCGGTGCTGGAGGCCGGCGGCCTGCACGTGATCGGCTCCGAGCGTCACGAGTCGCGGCGTATCGACAACCAGCTGCGCGGCCGTGCCGGCCGTCAGGGCGACCCAGGTTCGACGCGCTTCTTCCTCTCCATGGAAGACAGCCTGATGCGTCTGTTCGGCTCCGACCGCGTACAGCGCATGATGAAGGCGCTGGGGCTGGAGCGCGGCGAGGCCATCGAGCACAAGATGGTCACCAACGCCGTGGAGCGGGCCCAGAAGAAGGTCGAGAGCCGCAACTTCGACATCCGCAAGCAGTTGCTCGAGTACGACGACGTGGCCAACGATCAGCGCCGCGTGATCTACGAGCAGCGCAACGAGATCCTGGCCGCCGAGGATGTCTCTCAGAACGTGCTGGGCATCCGTGACGAAGTGCTGGATCTGGCCGTCAGCGAGTTCGTGCCGCCCCAGAGCCTGCCGGAGCAGTGGGACCTGGCCGGGCTCCAGGAGCATCTCAAGACCGAGTTCAACCTGGAGGCACCGGTGGTGGAGTGGTCCGCAGCCGACGAACGCTTCCACGAGGAGCAACTGCGCGAGCGTCTGCACGAGATGCACCGCAAGGCCTATCAGGAGAAGGTCGAGATCGCCGGCGAGGAACTCATCCGTCGTTTCGAGAAGCAGATCATGCTGCAGGTGCTCGACACGCGCTGGAAGGAGCACTTGCAGTCGATGGATCACCTGCGTCGCGGTATTCATCTGCGCGGCTATGCTCAGAAGAATCCCAAGCAGGAGTACAAGCGCGAGTCGTTCGAGCTGTTCCAGACCCTGCTGACCAACATCAAGGCCGACATTACCCGTATCACCAGCCACGTGCAGGTGCGCCGGCCGGAAGAAGTCGACGAACTCGAGCGTCAGCGGCGTGAGGCGCTGGAGCGGGAGAAGGCCGCCGCTGCCAGCCGCCACGATGCCCCCGAACTCGACGGCGAGGAGCAGGCGGGCGCCGCGACCGCTCCGGCGGGCGATGGACGTCCGGTACGCCGCGAGGGGCCCAAAGTGGGGCGTAACGACCCCTGTCCCTGTGGCTCGGGCAAGAAGTACAAGCAGTGCTGCGGCCAGTTGAGCTGATTGCGGAGCCCGCGCGCGCAGCGTATGCCGTAACTGCTCCAACCAACTGAGGAGTCACCATTTCATGGCAGTGGGTGAGACACGTTTTCCGGCCATGCCGGTCATTGAAGGGCTGCGCCTGGGTACCGCCATGGCTGGTATCAAGAAGCCTGGGCGGCGTGACCTGGTGGTGATCGAGATTCCCGAGGGCGCCAAGGTGGCGGGCAGTTTCACCCTCAATGCCTTCTGTGCCGCCCCGGTAACGGTAGCCAAGCAGCACCTGGCCGAGTGCCAGGCCCGCGGCGAGGGGGCACGTCTGCTGGTAATCAATACCGGCAATGCCAATGCCGGTACCGGCGAGACCGGCTTGCGCGATGCCAGGACGACCTGCGCCGAGCTCGCCCGGCTCGCCGGGGTGCCGGCCGAGAGCGTGCTGCCGTTCTCCACCGGGGTGATCGGCGAGCCGCTGCCCATGGAGCGGTTGCTGGTCGGCTTGCCCCAGGCGCTGGAGTCGCTGAGTTGCGACGGTGTGGCCTGGCAGCAGGCCGGCGAAGGTATCCTGACCACCGATACCCGGGCCAAGGGCGCCAGCGTGACCCTGGAGATGGGCGAGCGCACGGTCACCATCAACGGCATCAGCAAGGGCTCGGGCATGATCAAGCCCAACATGGCGACCATGCTGGCCTTCGTGGCGACCGATGCGAACATCGAGCAGCCCCTGCTCGATACGCTGCTGCGCGAGACGGTGGACCGCTCGTTCAACTGCATCAGCGTGGATGGCGATACCTCCACCAACGATGCCTGCATGCTGATCGCCACAGGGCGCGGCGCCGCGGTGGCCAGCGACGAACAGGTAGCGATCTTCCGCAACGGCCTGCAGCGGGTCATGACCGAGTTGGCACAGGCCATCGTCCGCGATGGCGAGGGCGCGACCAAGTTCGTCACCCTGCAGGTGCAGGAGGCGGCTACGCGTGAAGAGGCGCTGGACGTGGCCTTCACCGTGGCGCACTCGCCGCTGGTGAAGACGGCGCTGTTCGCCTCGGACGCCAACTGGGGGCGTATCCTGGCGGCAGTGGGGCGGGCGCCGCTGCACGATTTCGACGTCGGCCGGGTGACCATCGACCTCGGCGACGTGCGCCTGGTGGAGCAGGGCGGGCGTGCCGCCGGCTACACCGAGGAGGACGGCAGCCGGGTGATGGGCGAAGAGGAAATCGTGATTCGCATTGCGTTGGGGCGGGGCGATGAGGGGGCCACCGTGTGGACCACCGACCTGTCTCACGACTACGTCAGTATCAACGCCGACTATCGCAGCTAGACCAGTCTGTGGCGAGGCAAGAACGATACCCGCGCCGAACGTTCGGTGCGGGACAAGCGGGTAGGAGTCAATGAACGTAATGGTGAAGAGAAGGGTGCACGTGGCGGCTGCCGCCATCATCAGCAGCGATGGTGAGAAGGCGCTCATCGCTCGTCGCCCCTCCAACGTCGATCACGGCGGGTTGTGGGAATTCCCGGGGGGCAAGCTGGCGCCTTACGAGACCGGCCTGGAGGGGCTCAAGCGCGAGCTCCACGAGGAGCTCGGGGTGGAGATCAAGCGTGCCCAGCCGCTGATTCGCATCCACCACGAGTATCCGGACAAGCACATCCTGCTCGACGTCTGGCAGGTGCACGAGTTCAGCGGTGAGCCTTTCGGCCGTGAAGGTCAGGCGATACGCTGGGTGCCGCTCGATGAGCTGGTCAACTATCCGTTCCCGGCGGCCAACCTGCCGATTCTGCAGGCGGTGATGCTGCCCACCGAGTACCTGATCACCGCCGAGGAGGCCGATGAGACGCTCTTCGATGCCTGTCTCGAGCGTGCCTTGGTGGAGGATGGCGTACGGTTGGTGCAACTGCGCGCCAAGACGCTGGACGAAGCGGCTTATCTGGCCCGCGCCGAGCGTGCCCTGGCGCTGTGCCGTCGCCACGGCGCTCGCCTGCTGCTCAATGCCGATCCGGCTCTGCTGGATAGGGTGGAAGCCGACGGCGTGCATCTCACCAGCGAGCGGCTGATGACCCTCGAGCGTCGTCCCATCGCCGAGGACAAGTGGCTGGCGGCCTCTACCCATGATCGCAAGCAGCTCGGCCAGGCGGCTCGTATCGGCTGCGACTTCGTCACGCTTTCGCCGCTGCGTACCACGCCGTCGCACCCTGAGGTGGCGCCGATGGGCTGGCACGACTTCCAGCAGATGGTGGAGCGTGCCGCCATGCCGGTATTCGCTCTGGGCGGGATGACCCGCTTCGATGCCAACCACGCCCGCGCCGTGGGTGCCCAGGGCATCGCCTCGATCCGCGACTTCTGGAAAGCGCCGGACGCCTGAACCCGGCGGTAAACGAAAAACCCACCGCATGCTTTGGCAGCGGTGGGTTTTTCTTTATCAGTCGTACCTGATAAGCCTCTGTGGCCTTTACTCGCGGCTGATCTGGGGGCAAGCAACACACCTCCTCTCCGGCTTACCCCCAGAGCCGCTTATGCTGGTACGTGGCTCACGGCTCCCTTCAATCCCGGTAGCGCCGAGTCAGGTCGCCATAGGCGTCGATGCGGCGGTCGCGCAGGTAGGGCCAGATGCGCCGCACGTCCTCTCCGCGGCTCATGTCGAGCGTGACCAGCATACGCTCGGCCTTGGTGCCGGCATGGGCCAGCAGCTCGCCCTGAGGGCCGGCGACGAAGCTGCCGCCCCAGAAGTCGATGCCTTCGCCCACGCCGGAGTGGTCCGGTTCGTGGCCGACGCGGTTGGCGACCACCACCGGCAAACCGTTGGCCACCGCGTGGCTACGCTGGATCAGCGTCCAGGCCTCCTTCTGGCGTGCCTTCTCGCCGTCGTCGTCGGAGGGGCTCCAGCCGATCGCGGTGGGGTAGAGCAGCACTTCCGCCCCGGCCAGGGCCATCAGGCGCGCTGCCTCCGGGTACCACTGATCCCAGCATACCAGCAAGCCCAGGCGGCCCACCGAGGTGTCGATGGGCTGGAAGCCCTGCTTGCGGCTGTCGTCCTGATCGCCCGGGGCGAAGTAGAACTTCTCGTAGAAGCCCGGATCGTCGGGGATATGCATCTTGCGGTACACGCCGACTCGACCGCGGTCGCCGTCGTAGACCACGGCGGTGTTGTGGTAGAGGCCCGGGGCGCGACGCTCGAACAGCGAGCCCACCAGCACGATGCCGAGCTCTGCCGCCAGTGCTGCCAGGCGCTGGCCGGTGGGACCGTCCAGCGGCTCGGCCAGGTCGAACAGTTCGGTGGCCTCGTACTGGCAGAAATAGTGTGTGGCATGCAGCTCCTGCAGCAGCACCAGCTCGGCGCCAGCGGCAGCCAGCTCGCGCACGCCGGCCTCGCTCTCGGCCAGGCTCTTGCTCTTGTCGGGCCAGGCGGGTTGCTGGACCAGGCCGACCTTGAGGGTGCGGGTCATGATGTCTCTCCTTGCTGAGTTGCGACGTTCAGGCTGCCCCGGGGGAGCTGCATGGTCAGGCAATGCAGGCTGCCGTGCTGGCGGATCACGCTCAGGCAGTCGATCGGCACGATGTCGCGGTCGGGGAAGGCGGAGGCCAGGGCGACGAGCGCCCGGCTGTCGGCGGCGTCACCATAGACAGGCACCAGTACCGCGGAGTTCACGATCAGGAAGTTGGCGTAGGTGGCCGGTAGCCGGTGGCCGTCCACCGGGTCGAAGCAGGGGCGCGGCCACGGCAGCGGCACCAGGCGATAGGGCTCGCCATCGCTGCGGCGCAGCGCCTGAAGCTCGGCTTCCATGGCGGCCAGGGCCGGGTAGTGCGGATCGGACTCGTCGTCGCAGCGGACGTAGGCGATGGTGGCCGGGTCGCAGAAACGCGCCAGGGTGTCCACGTGGCTGTCGGTGTCGTCGCCTTCCAGGTGGCCATGCGCCAGCCACAGCACGCGCTCGACGCCGAAATCTGCCATGAGCAGGGCTTCCACCGCCTCGCGGTCGAGCTGCGGATTGCGGTTGGGGTTGAGCAGGCAGGCCTCGGTGGTGAGCAGGGTGCCTTCGCCGTCGGTTTCGATGGCACCGCCTTCGAGCACCACATCACGGCTTTCCACCGAGCAGGCGTAAGCGCCGAGCTCGGCCAGTTTCCTGGTCAATTGATTGTCGCGTCCGGCCTCGAACTTGCCGCCCCAGCCGGTGAAGACGTAGTCGAGCAATACCGTGCTGCCGTCGCGCTCGATGGCGATGGGGCCGTGGTCCCGCGCCCAGGTGTCGTCGGCCTCGGCCACCGCAAGGTGCAGGCGCGTGGCGTCGACCCCCAGATGGGCGAAGCGCTGGGTCAGGTGAGCGCGGGTGGCGGCATCGGGTACCGCGATCAACACGTGCTGATAGCGCGTGATGGCGACCACCATGGCTTCCATGGTGGCCTCGATGCGCTCGAGCAGGGGCGCCCAGTCGCTGGTCGGAGTGGGCCAGGTGAGCTGAACGGCATCCTGGGGGTGCCATTCGGGGAGCAGGCGATTGGCCATGAACGAAGCCTCTTGAGTCGCGTCTTAGGGAAGCGCTGCACAAATGCCTACGCGAGCGAATCACTGCGTTGCGCGGTGCGCGGAATCCTCACATATACCCCATATGCTCCGGTTCTTGTGCTCCGTGCGCCTTGTGCTTCATCTCGCTCGTCGATTTGTTCAGTGCTTCCTTAGAACGGGGCCGGATAGCGAGTCGGCGCAATGTAGGCTGGCACCGCCAATGATGCAAGCTTCGGGGAATGATTGCGCAGCCGATGCAGCGCGGCGCAAAAAACCGTACCATGGCCACCTCTGACAAGGAACGCGATGATGCTCGACCGCCTGCCACTGCTGATCGGGTTGCGATATGTGCGCGCCAAGCGCCGCAACCACTTCATATCCTTCATTTCCCTTACCTCCATGCTGGGCCTGATGCTGGGCGTGGCGGTATTGATCCTGGTGCTCTCGGTGATGAACGGCTTCGATCACGAGCTGCGCACCCGTATTCTCGGCATGGTGCCGCACACCAAGATCGAGTCGCGCAGCGGTCTGGTCGAGTGGGAAGCCATGGCCGAACGGCTGATGCAGCGTGAGCGGGTGATCGGTGCCGCACCCTACGTGCAGCAGCAGGGCATGTTCTCCGTGGGCGGGCGCAACGAGGGGGCGATGGTCAACGGTATCCATCCCGAGTGGGAGGATCGCGTCTCGATCATCGGTCGCCACATGCAGCGCGGCAGCCTCGACGACCTGCAGCCGGGTGAGTGGAACATCGTGCTGGGCTCGCTGCTGGCGCGACACCTCGGTGTCGGCGTGGGCGACCGGGTCACGCTGCTGGTACCGGAGGCCTCGATCACCCCGGCCGGGGTCTTCCCCCGCCTCAAGCGCTTCACCGTGAGCGGCATCTTCAGTGTGGGTGCCGATCTCGACGCCAACCTGGCCTATGCCAACATCGAGGACATGCAGACCCTGGCACGTCTCGGCGACGCCGTGGGCGGGTTGCGTCTGGAATTGGACGACCTGTTCGTCGCCGCCAGCGAGACCCGTGCCATCATCAATGAGCTGGGCACCGGCTACCGCGGCATCGACTGGACCTTCTCCCACGGAAACCTGTTCCAGGCCATCCAGATGGAGAAGCGCATGATCGCGCTGCTGCTGACGGTGATCATCGCAGTGGCCGCCTTCAACATCGTCTCGACCCTGGTCATGGTGGTGACCGACAAGCACGCGGACATTGCCATCCTGCGTACCATCGGCGCCACGCCACGCTCGATCATGGGGATCTTCGTGGTGCAGGGCATGGCCATCGGCGTGATCGGCATCGCCATCGGCGTGGCGCTCGGGATCCTGCTGGCATTGACCATCAGCGACCTGATCGGCTGGGTGGAGTCGGCGCTCGGCATCCAGTTCCTCGATGCCGGGGTCTACTTCATCAGCGATCTACCGTCACGCCTGCACTGGGACGACGTACGCAATATCGTGGCCGCCGCCTTCGGCTTGACCTTCCTGTCCACGCTCTATCCGGCATGGCGCGCGTCGCGCGTGCAACCCGCGGAGGTACTGCGCTATGAGTGATTCAGCCATCGTGAACAAAGACGAACTGATCCAGCGCACGGCCAGCGGCAAGGTGATGCTGGCCTGCCGCGACCTGACCCGGATCTACCACGAGGGGCCGCAGGACGTCACCGTGCTCGACTCCCTGTCGCTGGAAGTGCGCGCAGGGGAGCGTGTCGCCGTGGTGGGTAGCTCCGGCTCGGGCAAGACCACGTTGCTCAACCTGTTGGGTGGGCTCGACCGTCCCACCCGCGGCGAGGTGGCCATTGCCGGTGAGTCGCTGCTGGACCTGGGCGAAGCGGCGCTGGGCAAGTTCCGCAATCGCCACATCGGTTTCGTCTACCAGTTCCACCATCTGCTGGCCGAGTTCACTGCCCTGGAAAACGCCGCGCTGCCGCTGATCGTGCGGGGTATGCGCAAGAAGGCGGCCGAGGCACAGGCCCGTGAGCTGCTGGTCAAGGTTGGCATCGAGCACCGTGCCGATCACAAGCCGGGCGAGCTCTCCGGGGGCGAACGTCAGCGGGTGGCCATTGCCCGGGCGCTGGTCACCGACCCAAGCCTGGTGTTGATGGACGAGCCCACCGGCAACCTGGATCAGGCCACGGCGGCCAGCATCCTGGCGTTGATGGACGAGCTGGCGCGGACCACCGAATGCGCTTTCGTCGTGGTGACCCACGATACGTCGCTTGCTGCCCATCAGGACCGCGTCATGAAGCTCGACGGCGGGCGTCTGACCGAGCAGCACTGAGCGCTACCGATTCTGCCGGCAGTCCTTTCGAGCCCCCGTTCAACGGGGGCTCAGTCCTCCATTTCCATACGCCGCAGGCGGCGACGCATGGCACGCTGCTTCCAACTGCGCGAGATGTGCCAGCGCCACACCAGGCGCACCAGCAGGTTACCCAGAATCGCGAACACGATGGCCGATACCACCGAGCCGAGCGCCAGGGCCGGCAGGATGTCGGCCATGCGTGAGGCGATCCAGTGGGTCGACAGGCGGGCAGGGGCTTCGCGCACGGGGGTATCCATCAGCCAGGCGCCGATACGGTAGTTGCCGTAGAAGATCAGCGGCATGGTCAGGGGATTGGTGATCCAGACCAGGCCGACCGAGAGAGGCAGATTGCAGCGCAGCACCCAGGCGCCGAAGGCGGCCACCACCATCTGGAAGGGGATCGGCAGCATGGCGCTGAACAGCCCGACCGAGAAGGCATTGGCCACGGTACGGCGCGACAGCACCCAAAGCCCGGGGTCGCCGATCATGCGGCTCATGAAGCGCAGCGAGCGCTGGCGCCTGAGCGTGTCGGGGTTGGGCATGTAGCGCTGCAGGAATCGGCGCGGCATGTCGGGTTGGCTCGCTGCTTCGGGACCCGGGTATTATCCATGGATGGGGCGTGGCCCGCCATGCTGGGCGCAACAATAAGATGATGCCGGGCGATGAGCCGGGTCAGGGATCGGGGGAGACAAGGAGCGTGCGAATTGGCATGGCGATGCCGCTGGCGCTGGCGGCACTGGTGGGGGTCGGTCTGGGAAACCGGGCGCCGCCCGGGCTGTTCGAGGCCTGGGCGTTGTGCCTGCTGTGGCTGGCGGGGCGTGGACACTGGCGCACCGTGATGCTGGGCGGGCTCGTTGCCGTCACGGCCAGTCAGATTCTGCTGGCCAGGGGCGCCGTGCTGCCGGATGGATTGCTGCGTGAAGACCTGCTGGTGGAAGGGCGCATCGAGGCGGTGGAGGATGAAGGTCGACTCAGCCGTTTGATGGTGCGTGTCGACGCCTGCCGCCCGTTGGACCCCGCCCGGCTGCCTTGCGATGCGCTGAAGCGGATACGACTCAGCTTTTATGGAGCGCCGGAACTACACGCCGGGGAGCGTTGGGCGCTGACGGTGCGCCTGAGGCCGCCGGCCGGTTTCGCCAATCCCGGCACCTTCGATTACGGCGCCTGGCTATGGCGTGAGGGCATTCAGGCGACCGGCTATGTGCGCAGCGAGCCTGCCGCTCAGCGTTTGAGGCCGGCACCTGCCTCGCTGCGAGCGCGCGCGCTCGACCATCTCGACGCCCAGGATCTGTCGCCTCAGGCCCGCCGCTGGCTGGCCGCGCTGACGCTGGGAGCCGGCGAGCGGCTCGAGCGTGACGATTGGGATCTGCTCAATGCCAGTGGCACGACCCACCTGGTGGTCATCTCCGGTCTGCATGTGGGATTGGTGGCCGCTTTCGTGCTGCTGGTCGGACGTGGTGTGGCGCGCGTGGTGACGCCCCGCCTTTGGCGCATGGCGGTGTGGCCGTGGTGGCTGGCCGGGGCGGCGGCGGTTGGCTATGCCTGGCTGGCGGGCCTGCAGCCCCCTGCCATGCGCGCCATGATCATGACTCTGCTTGGACTGTGGGTGGCCAGTGGGCGTCATGCGCCGGGGCCCTGGCAGGCCTGGTGGCTGGCATTGGGTGTGATCGTCATGCTGGACCCATTGTCGGTGTGGCGACCGGGGCTGTGGCTCTCCTTCGTTGCCGTGGCGCTGCTGATCCTGATCTGGCAAGGCCGACCGCGATTGCGCGGAATTCGCGGCTGGAGCTGGGCACTGGTACGCACGCAGATGCTCTTGGCGCCGTTGATGGCGGCTGCCGTGCTGATGGCCTTCGCGCGCCTGGCGCCGGCGGCTCCGCTGATCAATCTGGTGGCGGTGCCACTGGTCAGTACGGTGCTGGTGCCGCTGGGACTGTTGGGCTGGCTGCTCGCTCCGGTGCCGCTGCTCGCTACACTGTGCTGGCGTCTTTTCGAATTCACCACGCAAGTGCTGGTGCATGTACTCGAACTGTCGGTGGCGGTGCTTCCACTGTGGTGGCCGCTGGCGGAGTTCGTCTGGCCGCTGGCGCTGATGCTTGGACTGGTGGCACTGCTGTGGGCACTTCCGGGGTTGGCTAACGCGCTGCGTCTGGGGGCGACGCTACTGCTGGTGCCGGCCATGCTGGGGCTCGAGGCGTCAGGGCCCGAGCCCGGCACGCTGCGGGTGAGGGTGCAGGATGTCGGCCAGGGCCAATTGGTCGAACTGCGCAGCGCCAATTACCGTCTGCTGTATGATACCGGGCCGCGCTTCGCTTCGGGCTTCGCACCGCTGAGCGCGCTATGGCCGGCGGGGCAGCGTTTCGACGAGGTAATGGTCAGTCATGACGACCTCGACCATGCCGGTGGCGTTACGGTACTGGCCGAGCAGCATACGGTGGGACGCTTTCTGGCGCCGCCCGGCGAATCGATAGGCGTGCCTTTCGACAGCTGCCTGCGCGGGCAGGCGTGGCAGAGAGACGGCGTCTCCTATCGCGTGCTGTGGCCGCCCGAAGAGACCGCCGAGCTGTCGAGCAACGACCGCTCCTGCGTGCTCGAGGTGACGGCCGGCGAGGACCGTCTGTTGATCACCGGCGATGTGGGCCGCGACGTCGAGCGTCGCTTCCTGCTCGATGTCACGCTTCCGGTCACCCTGCTGGTGGCGGGGCATCATGGCAGTCGCACCAGCTCGGGGCCGCAGTTGGTACAGATGCTCGAACCCGACCACGTCGTCTACAGTGCCGGGCGTCGCAATGCCTTCGGTCACCCCCACGATGAGGTGGTGCGCCGCTTTCGTCGCGCCGGCAGCTGTCAGTGGAGCACGGCACTGGATGGGGCCGTGACCTTCTGGTTGGGCCAACAGCAGGCAGCATCGCCCATCGCCGCCCGTCCATCGCCCTGGCGCCGTGGCGGTGTCGAAGGCAAGTGCCATGCGGTAGAATCGCGCCAATGATCGCGACGCTGGTTGCGTGAAGAGGGGATAACCATGGACATGATGGATGCGCTCATCGCCGGCGGCTGGTTGATGATTCCCCTGCTGGGGTGCTCGCTGCTGGCGACGGTGATCATCATCGAGCGGCTGTGGACACTGCGGGCCAAGCGCATCGCGCCCTATGGCCTGGGCCAGGAGGTCTGCTCGCTGGTGGCACGCGGGCAGGTCAACCTGTACTGGCTGGAAGGCCACTCCCCCCTGGGTGGCGTGCTGGCCGCCGGGCTGCGCAATGCCCGGCTGGGCCACGAGCAGGTCAGGGCGCGGCTGCAGGAAGCGGCAACGGCCGTGATCCATGACATGGAGCGCTTTCTCAGCCCACTGGGTACCATTGCCGCCATCACGCCGCTGATCGGGCTGCTGGGCACCGTGGTGGGCATGATCGAGGTCTTTGCCGTGATCGTCTCTGCCGACGGCGTGGGGCGTACCGCCGAGCTTGCCGGCGGCATCTCGCGGGCCCTGGTAACCACGGCCGCCGGGCTCACCGTGGCGATCCCGGCGCTGATGTTCCACCGCTACTTCCAGCGCCGGGTCGAGGAGATCACCGTACGCATGGAGGAGCAGGCCAGCCAGGTGGTCGAGTTTCTCGCTCACTATCGCGGCGAGATCGGCTTCAACGAGCAGCGTGAAGGCGAGCGCCCTGGCGCGGAGGCTCGGCCCTCGTGAAGTTCGCTCGCAGGCGCCATGATCCGGTGGAGGTCAACCTCACGCCGCTCATCGACGTGGTCTTCCTGCTGCTGATCTTCTTCATGGTGTCGACCACCTTCGAGACGCGTCAGGCCCTCGAACTCACCCTGCCGGAAAGCGTTTCCGGGGTGGATCTCGAGGTATCGCCGGTCACCCTGGTGGTGACCGAACAGGGGCGCTATCGTCTGGGCGAGCGAGAGCTCGACGCTGCTGAACTGAGCCGGGCGCTGGCTGACGAGGCCGAGCAGGCCAGGCAGCATGGGCTGGTGGTCGAAGCCGACGCCAGAGCGGTACATGCCGATGTGGTGCGCGCCCTGGATCAGGCCGGCGTGCACGGCATTCGCCAGGTGCGCATCGCCACGCGCGAAACACAGGCAACATCCACGCAAGCGGAGACACCGTGAATCAAGACCGGACCCAACACTCGGGCTGGGCCCTCTACAAGCAGCTGCTGGCTTATGTGAAGCCTCACTGGATCTCCTTTTCCCTGGCGATCGTCGGCTATGCCATCTATGCGGCCTCCAGCACGGCCCTGGCCGAGATGATGAAGCGCCTGATCGACGGCATCCAGAACCCGGATGCCGCCTTTCGCCTGTTCCTGCCGCTGTTCGTGGTGCTGATGTTCGCCGCCAGGGGGCTGGGCACCTTCCTCGGCACCTACTTCATGAGCAACGTGGCACGCAACGTGGTCCATGCGCTGCGCTGCAACGTGTTCAACCACATGCTGCACCTGCCCGGTCGCTTCTTCGATTCGCACTCCAGCGGTCATCTGATCTCGCGGGTTACCTACCATGTCGAGCAGGTCACCGGGGCGGCGACCAACGCCATCACCATACTGCTGCGCGAGGGGCTGTTCGTGGTGGGTCTGCTGTCCTACCTGCTCTGGACCAACTGGATGCTGACCCTGCTGTTCGTGGCGGTGACCCCGCTGATCGGCGGTGTGGTGAGCTATGCCAGCAAGCGCTTTCGGCGTATCTCTCTGCGCATTCAGGACTCCATGGGTGACGTGACCCATGTCGCTTCCGAGGCGCTGACGGGGTACCGGGTGGTGCGTACCCATGGTGCCGAAGCGTACGAGAAGGAGCGCTTTGCCCGGGCCAGCGACTACAACCGTCAGCAGAAGATGAAGGAAGCCCTGACCAAGGCCATCAGCACGCCGGTGATCCAGCTGCTGATTGCCGTGTCGCTGGCCGTGCTGGTATGGCTGGCCATGTCGCCGGCGCTGCTGGCCGACATGACGCCTGGCGAGTTCGTTGCCTTCATCACCGCCGCCTCGCTGATGGCCAAGCCGGTGCGTCAGTTAACTGAGATCAACAGCGAGATCCAGAAGGGCATTGCCGCCGCCAGCGAGCTGTTCGGCCTGATGCAGGTGCCGCTCGAGCCCGATGAGGGCTCTCGCGAGCCCGAGCGCTTGCGGGGCCGGGTCGAACTGCGTGGGGTCCACTTCCGCTATGGCGACGATCAGCCCGACGTGCTCAAGGGCATCGATGTGGTGATCGAACCTGGCGAGATGGTCGCGATCGTCGGACGCTCGGGCAGTGGCAAGTCGACGTTGGCCGGGCTGCTGCCGCGCTTCTACCGTCCTACCGCCGGGGAAGTGCTGATCGATGACGTGCCCATCGATGAGTATCGCCTGGCACCGCTGCGCCGACAGATCGCCCTGGTGTCGCAGCAGGTCACGCTGTTCAACGCCAGCGTGGCCGACAATATCGCCTACGGCATGCCGGAAGCGGATCGGCGCGCCATCGAGAGCGCCGCGAAGGCGGCCTATGCTCATGAGTTCATCGAGCGCCTGCCCGGTGGTTACGACACTATCGTCGGTGACAACGGCGTCATGCTCTCCGGCGGCCAGCGCCAACGGCTCGCCATCGCCCGGGCGATCTTCAAGGATTCTCCGCTGCTGGTGCTCGACGAAGCGACATCGGCGCTGGACACCGAGTCGGAGCGTTACATCCAGCAGGCGCTGGAGGTGGTGTGTCGTGGCCGTACTACCCTGGTGATTGCACACCGGCTCTCCACCATCGAGCGGGCCGACCGCATTCTGGTGATGGAGCAGGGACGGATCGTCGAGCAGGGCAGTCACGCCGAACTGCTGGCACGCGAAGGCGCCTATGCGGCGTTGCATCGATTACAGTTCCAGGAAACCACGGTGTCATGAGCCTGGGGGAGCGCTGGTTACAGGCCGCCTATCAGGGCAGTGCCTGGCTCAGGCTGCTCAAGCCGCTCGAGGCACTGTATCGCCTGGTGGTGGCGCGGCGTGCCGACGCCTACCGCGACGGCCGGCGTGACGTGTGGCGTGCCGAGGTGCCGGTGATCGTGGTGGGTAACGTGACCCTGGGTGGCACCGGCAAGTCTCCTCTGGTGGCCTGGCTGGCGCGCCATCTCAGCGAACGGGGCTGGCGACCGGGGATCGTCTCGCGGGGATATGGAGGCAAGGCGGCGCGTGAAACGGATCATCCGCTGCGTGTCACGCTGCAAACCCCCATCGAGCAGAGTGGAGACGAGCCGCGCATGCTGGCGCGCCAGACCGGCGTGCCGGTGGTGGTAGACCCCGACCGGCCGCGTGGGGCCAAGGCCCTGTGCGAGCTGGGCTGCGATATCCTGCTCAGCGATGACGGCCTGCAGCACTTGGCGCTGGGACGCGATATCGAGCTGGTGGTCGTCGACGGCCGTCGCGGCTTCGGCAACGGACACTGTCTTCCGGCCGGCCCGCTGCGCGAGCCACTGTCGCGCCTGGACGAGGTGGATGCGGTGCTGATCAACGGCGAGCCGGCCTTCACCCCACCTCAGGGCGCCTGGATTTTCCGCCTGGTGCCGGCGCGCTGGCGTTCGCTGAGCGATGGCGTGGCAAGGCCCCTGACACCGCTGCCTTTCGGCGGGCCGGTTCACGGCGTGGCGGGTATCGGCAATCCACAGCGCTTCTTCGCCACGCTGGAGGCGCTGGGCGTACGGGCCGTGCCACATGCCTTTCCCGATCACCATCGGTTCACGGCCCAGGATCTGACCTTCGGCGACGGCCTGCCGGTGGTGATGACGGCCAAGGATGCCGAGAAGTGCGACTTGCTGGCGCTCGGGGAGGTCTGGGTGCTGGAGGTCGAAGCCGAACCTTCGCTGGACTTCGTGGCCTGGCTGGACAGACGCCTTGCAAGCCTGCGATAACCGAATGGCCAGGTGAGCGAGAGCATGATACTCGTGGATATAGAGGTGAAACGATGGACAAGGAACTGCTGGCCATGTTGGTCTGCCCGCTGTGCAAGGGCAAGCTAAAGTACGACCGCGAGGCTCAGGAATTGGTATGCCTTTACGATGGCCTGGCCTATCCGATACGTGACGGTATCCCGGTGATGCTGCCTGAAGAAGCGCGGCAACTGGACGTGGACGAGAAGCTGCCGGCTTCGCCCGGACGCACCGGGGAAGCATGATGGCGCAGGATCGAACCTTCATTGCGGTGGTTCCGGCGCGCTTCGGCTCATCGCGCCTGCCGGGCAAGCCGCTGCTTGATATTGGCGGCGAGCCCATGGTGGCCCATGTCTGGCGACGGGCCTCGGCGAGTTCCGCCAGTCGAGTCGTCGTCGCCACCGACGATGATCGCATCCGCGACGCCCTGACCCCGCTGGGTGCCGAGGTGGTCATGACCCGCGCCGACCATCCGTCCGGTACCGACCGGCTGGCCGAGGTCGCTGAGCTGCTGGCGCTCGATGACGATGCCGTGCTGGTCAACGTACAGGGAGATGAGCCGCTGATTCCGCCGCGGCTGATCGATCAGGTGGCCATGCGCCTGCACGACGATGCCGAGGCATCCATCGCCACCCTCGCCGAATCCATCGCCGACGTCGAGTCGCTGTTCAATCCCAACGTGGTCAAGGTGGTACGCTCGCTTTCCGGGCGGGCGCTCTATTTTTCCCGCGCCCCCATTCCTTGGGATCGCGAGGCCTTTGCCGCGCGCCCCGAATGGCTCGAAACCGATGCGTGGCTGCGCCATATCGGCATCTATGCCTATCGCGCCGGCTTCCTCGCGGCCTATCGCGACTGGACCCCTTCGGCACTCGAACGGCTGGAGCAACTGGAGCAGCTGCGCGCGCTGCACTACGGGCATGTCATCCAGGTGGCGCTGGCCGCCGAGCCCAATCCACCCGGCGTCGACACGCCCGAAGATCTGGAGCGCGTCAGGGCACTGCTGAGCGCGAACCGATAAGGAGTAGAGCATGCGCGTTCTTTTCGTCTGCCTCGGCAACATCTGTCGCTCGCCCACCGCCGAGGGCGTGTTCCGGCGCGAGTTGGAGAAGGCGGGGTTGGCACATCGGGTGGAAGTCGACTCCTGCGGCATTGCCCACTGGCACGTGGGCAAGGGGCCCGACCCGCGCACTATGGCGGCGGCGCGCCAGCGTGGCGTCGACCTGAGCGAACTGCGTGCGCGCCAGCTGGCAGCCGAGGACTTCTCGCGCTTCGATTACCTGCTGGCGATGGACCACGACAACCTGGCGGCCATCCGTGCGCAGTGCCCGGAGGGGTGTGGCGCCCATATCGGCCTGTTTCTCGACTTCGCCGGTCACGTCGACCGCCCGGTGCCCGATCCCTACTACGGCGGTGAGCAGGGCTTCGAAGAGGTGCTGGACCTGGTCGAAGCCGCCTCGCGCGGCCTGCTCGAGGAGATCGCCCGTCGGCTCGAAGGGCACCGGGTTTGAACGATATCGTCCGTCACGATCATGATCTGACGCGGAGCAACACGCTGGGCTTGCCATGCCGGGCCGAGCGTTTTGCCGCTCCGGAAACGGTGGGTCAGCTGCGCCGGCTGCTGCAACGGGCTGCCGCACAGAGCTGGCCTGTTACCTTGCTTGGCGGTGGCAGCAACCTGATCCTGCCGCAGCGTCTGAGTGGCCTGGTGGTCAGGCCGGCGCTGAATCATTGGTGGCTGGAGCGGCAGGGCAGCGCAGTGAAGCTACATGTCGGTGCCGGCGTCGAGTGGCATCCGCTGGTCATGACATTGGCGGCGCGTGGCCTGTGGGGCACGGAAAACCTGGCCCTGATACCCGGCCACTGCGGCGCCGCACCGATCCAGAACATCGGTGCCTACGGGGTCGAGCTGTGCGAGCTGGTCGAGGCGGTGCAGGTCGTGTTCATGGAAGATGGGCGAAGCGCCGTGCTTACGGTGGAGGAGTGCGCCTTCGGCTACCGAGACAGCATCTTCAAGGGCGAGCTCGAGGGCAGGGTGGTCATTACCGGCATGACGCTTCGGCTTGACCGTGAGGCCGCGCCTCGCCTGACCTACGGCGATCTGGCCCAGCGGGCAGGTCCTGGGCCGACTCCGCTCGAGGTGGCCGAGGCGGTATGCGCCATTCGCCGCGAGAAACTTCCCGATCCGGCTGAGCTGGGCAATGCCGGCAGCTTCTTCAAGAATCCCATCGTGGAGCGGGAGGTAGCCGAGCTCTTGCTGGCGACATGGCCCGACATGCCGCGCTTCGAGCTGGCCGGTGGGCAGGTGAAGCTGGCTGCCGGCTGGCTGATCGACCGCTGCGGCCTCAAGGGGTGGCGCAGCGGGCACTTCGGCGTGCACGAACGTCAGGCCCTGGTGCTGGTGCACTTCGGTGGCGGCAATGCCGAAGAGCTGCTGGCCTTCGCCGACGCGGTGGCCGAGCGGGTTCGAGAGCGTTTTGGCGTGGTACTGGAGCGGGAGCCCCGGCTGGCCTGAGCCTTGTTCTGAATCCTGTCCGGCCTAAACCCTGCTCGTACCGAGAGCTGACCAACGAAAATGGCCCGCACATAGTGTGCGGGCCATTTCATTGCGGTGCGAGCCGTTCAGCCCTGGCTGCCTTTCTGCCCCTCTTGCTCGCGTTTGCGGATCTCACGCGGGTCGTTGTGGGCGCGGCGACGGCGGCGCTGAGCGGCCTGAGGCTGCTCGCTATCGGCCTGCTGCGGAGCGTCTGCTTTCGGCTCCTCGGCTTTGGCTTCCGGCTTTGGCTCCTGGGCTTCTGGCGCTTTGGCTTCAGGTGCTTTGGCTTCAGGTGCTGTGGCCTTCACCGGTTCGGCAGGTTCCTCCGCCGGCTTGTCGGTCGTCTTGGGTGCCTGGGCTTCAGGTGCCTGGGCCTTCGCCTCGGCGGGCTTCTCCGCTGGCTTGTCGCTCGGCTTGGGCGCATCCGCCTGGGGCGCTTCTGCCTTGGGCGCCTGGGCTTTCTGCTCCTGGGTGTCAGGGGCTTTGGCTTCAGGGGCTTTGGCTTCAGGCGCTTTGGTTTCAGGCGCCTGGGCCTTCACCGCCTCGGCGGGTTTCTCCGCCGGCTGGTCGCTCGGCTTGGACGCATCCGCCTTGGGGGCTTCTGCCTTGGGCGCCTGGGCTTTCTGCTCCTGGATTTCAGGTGCCTTGGCTTCAGGGGCTTTGGCTTCAGGTGCTTTGGTTTCAGGTGCTTTGGTTTCAGGCGCCTGGGCCTTCACCGCCTCGGCGGGTTTCTCCGCCGGCTGGTCGCTCGGCTTGGACGCATCCGCCTTGGGGGCTTCTGCCTTGGGCGCCTGGGCTTTCTGCTCCTGGGTGTCAGGTGCCTTGGCTTCAGGGGCCTTGGTTTCAGGGGCCTGGGCCTTCACCGCCTCGGTGGGTTTCTCCGCCGTTTGCTCGCTCGGCTTGGGCACATCCGCCTTGGGGGCTTCTGCCTTGGGCGCCTGGGCTTTCTGCTCCTGGATTTCAGGTGCCTTGGCTTCAGGGGCTTTGGCTTCAGGTGCTTTGGTTTCAGGGGCCTGGGCCTTCACCGCCTCGGCGGGTTTCTCCGCCGGCTTGGGCGCATCCGCCTTGGCCTGCTCCGCACCGACCTCATCCTTCTGCTCGGGCGCTTCGGCCTGCAGACGCTTCTGCTCGGCTTCGGCCTGAGGGTTGATGGCGTGCTGGCGCGAGCGGTTGCGCGGATTGTTGCGCGTGCGCTTGGGCTTGCCGTCGTCGACCGGCTCTGCAGCCTGCTCGGCCGGCTTCTCCTGGGGCTCCGCCTTTTCTGCCTTCTGCCTCCGGGTGGCGTCGTCACGACCGCGCGGCTTGCCTTGGCGTGCTTCGTCGGTCTGCGGCTTGTCGCTGCGCGCCTGACCGCGGCCGCGTCCGCCACGGCCTTCTCCACGACCTTCGCCTCGGCCTTCTCCACGACCGGCAGCGTTGTCCTGGCGAGCTTCCTGACGGCCCTCGGAGCGGGCGCTCTCACCACCGCCGGCCTGCTGGCGGGACTGCCCGCGCTGGCCGCGAGGCTCATCCTGTCCTTCACTGCGTGAACGGCGACGCTGACGACCGTTGCGCTCGCCACGCTCGTCATCGCCGCTGCGGGCGGGGGCCGGCGGCGGTGTGGCCGGCTTGCGCGACTCGGTTGCTGTGGTGGTGTCGCTCTCGGCTCCGCCGAGCAGCTTGGTCACGCCCTTGAGCAGGCGGCCGAGCACGCCGGCAGCGGGCGCGGCAGCAGGGGCGACAGACGGCTTCGCAGCCGGCTCCTGCTGCAGCGAAGCCGGCGCCGGCTCGTTGTGGATCACCGTCTTGACGGCCGCCTCGGAGCGGGCAACCGGCTTGGCGATGCTCATGTCCGGCTCCTTGCCGATGTCCGTCTCGACGGACAGCTCGAAGCTGGACTTGTCGTGATCGCCTTCCTCTTCGACATGGTCGTCACGCAGACGCTGCACGTCGTAGTGCGGGGTGTCCATATCGGGGTTGGGCAGTACCAGCACACGGACGCCTTGGCGCTTCTCGATGTCCGAGAGGACTGCACGCTTCTCGTTGAGCAGATAGGTGGCGACCGGTACCGGCAGAATGGCGCGAATCTGGGCGCTGCGCTCCTTCATCGCTTCTTCCTCGATCAGGCGCATGATCGAGAGCGACAGTGAGCGCACGTCGCGAATGGTGCCCTGGCCGTTGCAGCGTGGGCAGACTACGCCGCTGGTTTCGCCCAGCGAAGGCCGCAGGCGCTGGCGTGACATCTCCATCAGGCCGAAGCGCGAGATGCGACCGATCTGCACCCGGGCACGGTCGAGCTTGAGCGCGTCGCGCATGCGGTTCTCGACCTCGCGCTGGTTGCGCGCCGGGCTCATGTCGATGAAGTCGATGACCACCAGGCCGCCGATATCGCGCAGGCGCAGCTGGCGGGCGATCTCGTCGGCCGCTTCCAGGTTGGTCTGCAGCGCGGTTTCCTCGATGTCGCTGCCACGGGTGGCGCGCGCCGAGTTGATGTCGATGGAGACCAGCGCTTCGGTATGGTCGATGACGATGGAGCCACCGGAGGGCAGCTTCACTTCGCGCTCGTAGGCGGTCTCGATCTGCGATTCGATCTGAAAGCGCGAGAACAGCGGCACTTCATCGGCGTAGAGCTTGATCTTCTGCTGGTAGGAAGGCATGACCTGACGGATGAAGGTCAGCGCCTCCTGATGCACTTCGGGACTGTCGATCAGCACCTCGCCGATGTCCTGGCGCAGGTAGTCGCGCATGGCGCGGATGATGACGTTCGACTCGCGGTAGATCAGGAAGGGGGCGGGGCGTTTGCCGGCCTCCTCGGTGATCGACTCCCACACCTGGACCAGATAGTCGAGATCCCACTGCAGCTCCTCGGAGCTGCGGCCGATGCCGGCGGTGCGCACGATCACGCCCATCTTTTCCGGCACGGTGAGCAGGCCCATGGCCTCCTTGAGCTGGGTGCGCTCGTCGCCTTCGATGCGACGCGAAATGCCGCCGGCGCGGGGGTTGTTGGGCATCAGAACGAGGAAGCGGCCGGCGAGGCTGATGAAGGTGGTCAGCGCCGCCCCCTTGTTGCCGCGCTCCTCCTTGTCGACCTGGACGATGACTTCCTGGCCTTCCTTGAGAACTTCCTTGATGCTGGGGCGCCCCGAGGCTTCCTTCAGGAAGTACTCGCGGGAAATTTCCTTGAGAGGGAGAAAACCGTGGCGATCGGCGCCGAAGTCGACGAAGGCGGCTTCGAGGGAGGGTTCTACGCGGGTGATCTTGCCGCGGTAGATGTTGGCTTTCTTTTGCTCCCGGGCACCGGACTCGATGTCCAGGTCGTACAGGCGTTGTCCATCGACCAGCGCAACACGCAGCTCTTCCGGCTGGGTTGCATTGATGAGCATCCGTTTCATGTTGTCTCGCAATCTGGACGCGCCGGGGGGCATCGAAGAAGGCGAACCTCTGGGTGCTGCGTGCTTGTGCTCAGCGCATGTCGCGGATGCACAGTGGCGCCCGATCGTACCGGCACCGTGAGGGCCCAGCACGACATGATCATGTTGAGTACGCGGCGGAGGCAGGACATGTCTCGGTGGGTCTTCTCCCATCCGGCCCTGCGGTCACCGCCAGACACCTGGCATTCATCGATTCGCCAACGCCGGCCACCGGCACGATGTTGAACGATTCCCGTGGCCACCGCTCGCCTGTGACTGATGCGAGCCGGGATCCGGGCGTGGCGTCATTACTTGTATTGCTGCAAATTCATGCGTCTATCACTCGTCGGCGGCGGGATCCATGTACAGGGATCGTCGCGGCCCGATTTCGTCGCTCCGGCCTGCGTGTCTGTCGTGCAGGCGCCATGGGACCGAAGGGATCCATCCGAGCGAGCTGGCAATATAGCAGTAATGGCAATTCGCAGCAATTGGCGCAGCGCATCGCCGAGTACGTTAGAATGCTGGCTCACAACGGATTTTCAGCAGGAGTGTCATGACCGAAGGTCGCGACGTACAGTGGGTGGAAGTGGGCGAAGGGCAGTCGGGCCAGCGGGTCGACAACTTTCTGATAACGCGCCTGAAAGGCGTGCCGCGAACCTTGGTCTACCGCATCGTGCGCAAGGGCGAGGTGCGGGTCAACAAGAAGCGGGTCAAGGCCGATTACCGCCTGCAGCCTGGCGACGTGGTGCGTATCCCGCCGCTGAAGCTGGCCCCGCGCGAGGCGGTCAAGCAGGTCAGCGAAGGGTTGCGCAACCTGCTGGCCGGCAGCGTGCTGGTGGAAGGTCCGGGCTGGCTGGTACTCAACAAGCCGGCCGGTCTGCCCGTGCACGGCGGCAGCGGCGTCAAGATCGGCCTGATCGAGGCCCTGCGCCAGGTGCGCGAGGATCTCGATTTTCTCGAGCTGGTGCACCGGCTCGATCGCGACACCTCCGGCTGCTTGCTGTTGGCCAAGTCGCGTCCGGCGCTGCTCGCCCTCAACGAGGCGCTCAAGGGTCACAAGATGGACAAGCGCTACCTGGCGCTGGTGGCGGGTCGCTGGCCCGCCCGGCGCGAGTTCGTCAGCGCCCGGCTCGACCGCTACGATGCCGGCAACGGCGAGCGCCGAGTACGGGTGGATGCGGCGGGCAAGGTCGCGCGCACCCGCTTTGCCGTGCGCGAGACGTTTCCCAAGGCGACCCTGATCGAAGCCGAGCCGGTCACCGGGCGTACCCATCAGATTCGCGTGCATGCCGCGCATGCAGGCTTTCCGCTGCTGGGTGACGACAAGTACGGCTCGCGTGAAGGTGAGGCGCTGGCGCGGCAGTTGGGCCTGTCGCGCCTGTTTCTCCATGCCGAGTCGCTGACCTTCCCCGAGCCGAGCAGCGGCCGGCCGGTGCAGATTCGTGCACCCCTGCCGGAAGAGCTCGAGGCGGTGCTGTCGCGCGCTCGCGAGTCCCATTGAGCACTGCCTCATCGATATCTGACGCGGAGTTTTCATGCGCTACCGACTGGTGATCTTCGACTGGGACGGAACCCTGATGGATTCCGCTGCCCGAATCGTTTCCAGCATGCAGGCGGCGGCGCGCGATGCCGGCTGGGGCCATCTCGAGGCGGCGGCGGTGCGCGATATCATCGGTCTGGGGCTTCCCGAGGCCATCGATCGCCTGTGCCCGGGGATCGATGCCGAGCGCTTCGAGCTGCTGCGTAGCCGTTATGTGCACTATTTCGTCGAGGCCGATGGCACGCCGATGACCTTCTTCGACGGCGTCGAATCCGGCATTGCCACGCTGCGCGAGCGGCACGAACGGCGGCTGGCCGTGGCCACCGGCAAGAGCCGGCGAGGGCTCGACCGAGTCTTTCGCGAAAGCGACAGCGGTCGTTGGTTCCACGCCAGTCGCACGGCGGACGAAACCCGCTCCAAGCCACACCCACAGATGCTCGAGGAGCTGCTGGTGGAGCTGGGCACGCCGGTGGAGGAGACGGTGATGGTTGGGGACACCGAGTATGACCTGGAGATGGCGCGCGCCCTGGGCATGGATCGGGTCGCCGTCACCTGGGGGGTGCATGAGCCGGGACGGCTGGCGGCGAGTCGCCCTGTCTATACTGCCGGGACGGTAGGCGAACTGTTCGAATGGCTGAATCGCGAGTGATGAAAAGGAAGACGAGTCAATGAGCGACGACAAGCGGCAAGACGACGACAAGCGCCCGGAGCGCGAAGATCGCTGGACCGATGGGCCGCAGCTGACCCCCGAGCAGGCGCGCGAGGTGCGTCAGGCCAAGACCGAGAAGCCGGCGCCGCCTGCCGAAAGTGCCGAGGTGCTGCGTGAGCGGCAGCGTCTGGCGCAGCAGGAGATGCTCGATCGCTGGATCGGCGGCGTGCTGACGGAGCAGCGTCGTTCGCGGCGCTGGAAACTGTTCTTTCGCTTCTTCTTCGCCGCGCTGATCCTGGCCTCGTTGGCCACCAGCTTCTATAGCCTGTTCGGCGATGGTGCCCGCGAGCCCGAGCGACAGCATCTGGGCGTGGTAACCGTGCGCGGTGTGATCGATGGCGAATCCCCGGCCAGCGCCGAGCGCATCATCGAAGGGCTCAACCGTGCCTGGGATGCCGACAATGCCGCTGCCGTGGTGCTGCACATCGACAGTCCGGGAGGCAGTCCGGTGCAGTCCCAGCGGGTCTACCAGGAGATCATGCGGCTGCGTGAAGAGGGCGGCAAGCCGATCATCGCGGTAATCGAGGACGTCGGCGCCAGCGGTGCCTACTACATGGCGGCGGCCGCCGATGAGATCATCGCCGCGCCGGCAAGTCTGGTGGGGTCGATCGGGGTCATCTTCGCCAGCTTCGGCTTCGAGGAGGCGATCGACAATCTCGGGATCGAGCGGCGTATCTATGTCAGCGGCGAGAACAAGGGCTTCCTCGATCCATTCTCGCCGGTGCGGCCGGAGGAGCGCGAGTTCTGGCAGACGGTGATGGATACCACCCATGGCCAGTTCATCGAGGCGGTGCGGCTGGGCCGGGGCGATCGTCTGGTGGAGGATGAGCGCCTCTTCAGCGGTCTGATCTGGAGCGGTCAGCAGGCGTATGAGCTGGGTCTCATCGATGGGATCGGCAGCCTCGACGCCCTGAGTCGCGAGCTGTTTGGCGAGGTGCGCCTGCACGACTACACGCCGCGGCTGGATCCCTTCGAGCGGCTGACCCGTCAGTTTGGCCGGGTCGCCGCCGAGTGGATGGGCGTGCCCACCAGTCGTTCGCCGGTGCGCTACCAGCTGCCCTGATCGCCCAGTGGGTCGAGGCCCGCTTCGCGCAGCAGGGCGCACAGGCGAATCAGTGGCAGACCGATGAGAGTGTTGGGGTCGTCGCCCTCGAGTTTTTCGAACAGGGCGACGCCCAGCCCTTCCATGCGAAAGCTGCCGGCGCTGTCCAGCGGTCGCTCGCGCTCCACGTAGCGAGCGATCTCGTCATCACTGAGGCGCCTGAACACCACGTCGTAGCGCTCGTGACAGACCCGGTGGCTCGCCTGGCGGGTGTCGACCAGGGCCAGGCCGGTGAGAAAGGTGACCCGCTGACCGGAAAAGCGTGCGAGCTGAGCGCGGGCCGTGGCTTCGTCGCCAGGCTTGCCGAGAATCTCGCCGCCGAACACGGCGACCTGGTCAGAGCCGAGGATGAGATGGTCGGGATACTGCTCGGCCACACGGCTGGCCTTGGCCAGAGCCAGGCGGTGCACCAGTGCTTGCGGCGTTTCGCCGGGACGTGGTGTTTCGTCGATATCGGGGCTGAGCCAGGCGTAGGGCAGGCCCAGGCGGTCGAGGAGTTGGCGGCGCCAGGGGGAGCCTGAGGCGAGAACGAGTCGTGGCATGGTGTGCTCCTGTGCTGGGTGATGCGAGCCGTTGGCGGGTTCGAAGAGAGAGGTATTGTAACTTGCTGACATGGCGTCTTTGACAGGGGCATGGGGAGTGCCTATCATTGCGCGCCTATGTTGACCTCACGACTTCCCAACAAGGTCGAGCCCTATCGGCTCGCCGCTCGTGCCGAAAGCCTCTCGGGGCTGATGGCGCTCGACCAGTTCGAGCGCCTTGCCGCCCAGGTGGGCGAGCAGACGGGCGACTGCCAGGTGTGGCTCGACTTCGGCATCGATGCCCAGGGGCGCCGTGAGATTCGCGGCCGTCTCGAGGCCGAGCTGCAGCTGCCCTGTCGGCGCTGCCTCGAGCCGCTGTCTCAGCGCGTCGAGAGCGAGTTCCTGCTGGGAATGGTCTCGAGCGATGCGCTGGCGGCGGAGCTGCCGAGCACCCACGAGCCGGTGCTGGTGGGAAACGAACAGCTGAACCTGCTGGAGGTGGTGGAGGATGAATTGATCCTCAGTCTGCCCCAGGTGGTTTACCACGACGAGGCGCATTGCCGTGTCTCGCGCGACCAGCTGAGCAGCGGCGAGGAGTTCGTGGAGAACGAGCCTGCTCCCGCGAGTCCTTTCGAGGTGCTGCGCCGCCTCAAGGACAAATCCTGATTGTTTATCGTCTCACTTCGGAGTGACACCCATGGCAGTTCAACAGAATCGTAAGACTCGTTCCAAGCGCGGCATGCGTCGTAGCCATGACGCCCTGAGCGCGCCGACCCTGTCTCAGGACAAGGAAACCGGCACCACTCACCTGCGTCACCACGTCTCCCCCGACGGTTTCTACCGCGGTCGCAAGGTCGTCGACGTCTAAGTCGACCCGCCTCGATGACCATCGGCACCTGAACGTGCGGATTGCCATCGATACGATGGGCGGAGATGCAGGCCCTGCCGCTGCCGTACAGGGGGCGGCTGCTGCCGTGCTGGCAAGGCCTGAATTGCAGGCCGATCTGTTCGGACCGGGCGATCGACTGTCAGACGAGCTCAAGAACCTGCCGCGGCACCTTGCCGCGGCCGGTTCGCATCTGTCCGTTCATCATGCACCGAGCCTGATTCGACAGGACCAGCGTCCCACCGACGCGCTTCGGCGCGGCGGCGATACGAGCATGGCGATGATGCTGAAGCATGTGGCCACTCAGGGCGCCGTTGCCGGTGTCAGTGCCGGTAACACCGGTGCGCTGATGGCGCTGGCCAGGCGCGAGCTGGGCACCGTGGCGGACATTCCACGTCCGGCCATCTGCACTGCCATACCCACTCGCGGCGATGGGCGCTGCTATCTGCTGGACCTGGGAGCCAACGTCGACGTCTCTGCGAAGCGGCTGGTTGACTTCGCACGCATGGGCGAAGTGATGGCGCGTCACGTGGACGGTATCGCCGCCCCGCGGGTGGCGCTACTCAACGTCGGCAGCGAGGGGACCAAGGGTAGCAACGCGGTGCGCGAAGCGGATGCGCTGCTGGCCGAAGTCGGTGCGTTGAACTATATCGGCTTTGTCGAGGGCGACGGTATCTTCGCCGGCTCGGCCGATGTGGTGGTATGCGATGGTTTCGTCGGCAATGCGGTGCTCAAGGCCAGCGAAGGCCTGGCGCGCATGCTGATCGAACGAGTACAGGCGACCTTCGACTCGCACTGGAGCAGTCGCCTGGTCGGAATGTTGGCGAGGCCGGCGTTGCGTCGGCTGAAGAGCGAGCTGGATCCGGTGCGTTACAATGGCGCCAGCCTGCTGGGCCTCGATGGCATTGTGATCAAGAGCCATGGCAGTGCCGATGCCACCGGCTTTTCCTACGCTGTGCTGCGGGCCGCGCAGGAGGTCAGTCGAGACCTGCCCGCCCGACTCGCTCTCGAGTTGGGCGGTCGCAACTGACAGCACTCAACAAATGGTGAACGACATGACTCAACCCCTTGCCCTCGTCTTTCCCGGGCAAGGCTCCCAGCAGGTAGGCATGCTGCGGGAGCTGGCCGAACGCTACAGCGTGGTGCGGACGACCTTCGAGGAGGCCGCCGATGCGCTGGGCTATGACCTGTGGAAGGTGGTCCAGGAGGGACCGGATGAGGCGCTCAATACCACCGCCTGCACCCAGCCTGCACTGCTGACGGCCAGCGTTGCCATCTGGCGTGTCTGGCAGGAGCTCGAGGGGCCTCGACCCGGTGCCATGGCAGGCCATAGCCTGGGTGAGTACAGCGCCATGGTCTGCGCCGGCGTAATGAGCTTCGCCGACGGTGTGCGTCTGGTACGTCTGCGCGGCGAAGCGATGCAGGAAGCGGTGCCGGCCGGGAGGGGGGCGATGGCCGCCATTCTCGGCCTCGACGATGCCATCGTTGAAACCGCCTGTGCCGAAGCGGCACAAAATGAGGTGGTGGCGGCGGTGAACTACAATTCCCCGGGGCAGGTGGTGATCGCCGGTGACAAGGCGGCCGTCGATCGTGCCATCGCCCTGTGTCAGGAGGCGGGAGCCAAGCGTGCCATGCCGCTGCCGGTTTCCGTACCTTCGCACTGCGATCTTATGCGCCCGGCGGCGGACCGCCTCGAGGCGGCCATGGCCGACCTCGACATGCGTGCGCCGCGCTACACCGTGTATCAGAACGTCGATGCCCAGGCGCATGCCGATGTCGAGACCCTGCGCACGCGTCTTGTCGAGCAGCTCTATCAGCCGGTGCGCTGGACGTCCTGCGTCGAGGCAATGGTGGCGGGTGGAGCCGAGGTCTTCATCGAGTGCGGTCCGGGCAAGGTGCTGACCGGGTTGGGCAAGCGTATCGCCAAGAGCAGCAAGGGCCTGGCGGTTAACGATCCCGACAGCCTCGAGGCGGCACTCGGCCTGGCGCGCGAGACGCTCGGGCAGTAAAGGCTGCGCGAACCGAAGGCCGGCGCAGAAGCGGCCTGAACGACAAGCAGGGGCAAGAGCCCCAGGATCCAACAGCATTCGGAGCGGGAACAGGTTATGACCAGCGAACGCAGAATCGCCCTGGTGACCGGCGCCAGTCGTGGCATCGGTCGGGCCATTGCCCATGAGCTAGGTCGTCAGGGGCGCGTGGTGATCGGAACGGCAACCACCGAGTCCGGCGCTGCCAAGATCGACGAAGATCTGCGCGCCCATGGTATCGAGGGGGCCGGCAGAGCCCTGGACGTCACCGATCAGGCCAGTGTCGATGCGCTGGTGAAGGCGATTACCGAGGAGTTCGGTGCGCCCACCATTCTGATCAACAACGCCGGCATCACCCGCGACAATCTGCTGATGCGGATGAAGGAAGAGGAGTGGGATTCGGTTCTCGATACCAATCTCAAGTCGGTCTATCGCGTCACCAAGGCGTGCCTGCGCGGCATGACCAAGGCCCGTTTCGGCCGTATCGTCAGCATCAGCTCGGTGGTGGCGACCATGGGCAATCTCGGCCAGACCAACTATGCTGCCGCCAAGGCGGGCATGGAGGGGTTCACCCGTGCGCTGGCGCGGGAAGTGGCGTCGCGGGCGATCACCGTCAATGCGGTGGCGCCGGGCTTCATCGCCACCGACATGACAAGCGCCCTGCCCGAAGAGCAGCATCAGGCGTTGATGACGCAGATCCCTCTGGCCCGCCTGGGCGAGCCCGAGGAAATTGCCGCTGCCGTCGGCTTTCTGACCAGCGAAGGCGCCGGCTACATTACCGGTGAAACGCTGCAGGTCAACGGCGGTATGAACATGCGTTGAAGCTCCTGCCTGTCGGCGGTTGCGCCGACAGGGGGGGGTCTATAAACTACCCGCAGCTTGAGTTTGCGGACCAATGGCTGGTCATCTGAACGGCTAACTTGAACGACTGGAGTACGTATAAAATGAGCACCATCGAAGAGCGCGTGAAGAAGGTTGTGGCCGAGCGCCTGAACGTCAAGGAAGAGGATATCCAGAACAGCTCCTCCTTCACCGAGGACCTTGGCGCTGATTCCCTGGATACCGTCGAGCTGGTCATGGCGCTCGAAGAGGAATTCGATACCGAAATTCCCGATGAGGAAGCCGAGAAGATCACCACCGTTCAGGAAGCCATCGATTACGTCAACGCCCATCAGTAAGAGGGCGCTAGTCGCCGCTTGCTGAGGTGTAGGGCCCCGTTCGCAAGGCCCTGAAAAGCCGTCCTGAGTCCCAGGACGGCTTTTTGCTTTACGTAAAGGCCGCGCTGCCCAAGCAGGGAGCATGTCCGGTATAATGCGCGCAAAGACGACCTGGGGAAGGGTCGTGTCATCAAGGTTGTCTGGAGGAATACTGATGGCTCGTAGAGTTGTGGTGACCGGGCTGGGGCTGGTCACGCCGGTGGGCAATACGGTCAAGGAGAGCTGGGAAAACATCCTGGCCAGCAAGAGCGGCATCGCTCCCATCCAGCATTTCGATGCTACCGGCTTCAACACCCGCTTCGGTGGCTCGGTCAAGAACTTCGACATCAGCCCGTACCTGAATCCCAAGGATGCGCGCAAGATGGACCTGTTCATCCAGTACGGGGTGGCGGCGGGCGCTCAGGCCATCAGCGATGCCGGCATCGAGTGCACCGAGGAGAACGCCGAGCGTATCGGCGTGGCCATCGGCTCCGGCATCGGGGGGCTGCCGATGATCGAGCAGAACCACAATGCGCTCAACAAGGGTGGTGCGCGTCGCGTTTCGCCGTTTTTCGTGCCCGGCTCTATCATCAACATGATTTCCGGCAACCTGGCCATCCAGCATGGTTTCAAGGGGCCGAACATCGCCATCACCACGGCCTGTACCACCGGTACCCACAATATCGGCTATAGCGCGCGCACCATTGCCTATGGCGATGCCGACGTGATGATCTGCGGCGGCGCCGAGATGGCCACCACCCCGCTGGGTCTGGGCGGGTTCTCCGCGGCTCGTGCCTTGTCGACGCGCAACGACGACCCGCAGGCCGCCAGCCGTCCTTGGGACCGCGATCGCGACGGCTTCGTGCTCTCCGACGGGGCCGGCATCCTGGTGCTCGAGGAGTATGAGCATGCCAAGGCGCGTGGCGCCCGCATCTACGCCGAGCTGACCGGTTTCGGCATGAGCGACGACGCTTTCCACATGACGGCACCGCCGGAGGACGGTAGCGGGGCTGCGCTCTCCATGCGCAACGCCATTCGCGACGCCGGTATCGACCCTTCGGCGGTCGACTACATCAATGCGCACGGTACCTCGACACCGGCAGGAGATCTGGCCGAGAGTCGTGCCATCAGGAAAGTGATGGGGGCGGCGGCCGATGGTGTCGCGGTAAGTTCCACCAAGTCGATGATCGGCCATTTGCTGGGTGCGGCCGGTGCCGTCGAGGCGGTGTTCTGCATCCTGGCCATCCGCGATCAGGTGGCTCCGCCGACGATCAATCTGGACAATCCCCAGGAAGGCTGCGACCTGGATTACGTGCCGCATACGGCCCGCGAGCGGAAGATCGACGTAGCGCTGTCGAATTCGTTCGGCTTCGGTGGCACCAACGGCACCCTGGTCTTCTCTCGGCTGCGCTGAGCCGGGGCGTCTCGAGCGAGTGACATGACCCGGCCGCAAACAGAGGCGTGGGTGCCGTCCGACGACCGCGGCCTAGCCTATGGCGACGGGTTGTTCGAGACGGTGCTGGTACGCGATGGGGCCCCGCTGCTGTGGCCGCAACATATGCAGCGGCTCGCCGAGGGCTGTCGCCGGCTCGGCATTCCCATGCCCGCGGCCGGCACGCTCGACGTGCTACCGGCCCAGGCCGGGCCGGCACTGAAGGTGCTCAAGCTGATAGTGACCCGAGGCGGGGGCGGGCGTGGCTACCAGACGCCCGCTGCGCCGGAGCCGCGCTTGCTGTGGCAGGCTACTGATTTCACGCCTCAGCCGCGACGCTGGTGGGAAGGCGTGAGGATTCGCCACTGTCGGCTGCAGTTGGGCATGCAGCCGCTGCTTGCCGGAATCAAGCATCTCAATCGGCTCGAGAACGTGATGGCCCGCCGTGAGTGGGACGATGCCGATATTGCCGAGGGGCTGCTCTGTGACAGCCAGGGCCAGCTGGTCGAGGCCACCAGCATGAACCTGTTCTGGCTTCGCCAGGGGCGCCTGGAAACGCCGCGATTGGACGCCTGTGGCGTGGCGGGAACGCTGCGCGCGGCGCTGATGCAGCGGTTGTCCATTGTCGAGGTCTCAGTAGGGCCGCAGGCGCTGGCGGATGCCGAGGCGGTGTGGCTCGGCAATTCGGTCCAGGGGCTCTGGCCGGTGGTGCGCCTCGATACCGCCGACGGCACCCCGCTGTATCGTTGGTCGCTGAGCAGCGTTCAACGTGATTTACAGAGGGAGGCTCATGCGCTGCTGGGTTATCCCACCGCTCCCGCGGACTGATCGGGATAAGCCGGCGAGCGCAGTCAGCTTCATGCCGCGCTTGGGCCGTACTTCGTGTATCAGGGCCTGCATCTCGAGGTCTGCGTATCGAGATCTGTATATAAGACTGGTAGGTAGTGAGGAAAGCGCATGCTGCGTTTGCTGAAGTTTTTGCTGGTTCTGCTGGTGGTGGCGGCCGTAGGGGTCTTTGCCGGCTATCGCTATTGGGAAAGCCGTCTCGCGGCACCTATTGCGGTGGAAGAGGACACGCTCTATGAAGTGCCGCGAGGTGCGGGCTACAACCGGGTAGTGACGGACCTGGCGGCGCGTGGCGTGATCGAGGACGAATGGGCATTTCGTCTGTTGACCCGTCTCGAGCCGGAGGCGATCCCGCGGCTGCGCAGCGGCGAGTATCTGCTCGAACCGGGCATGAGCGGACGCGAGCTGATCGAGCTGCTCGGCAGCGACCGGGTCGTGACCTATCCGCTGACGGTCCCGGAAGGGTGGACCTTCCGTCAGATGCGCGCTCGCCTCGATGCCGCTCCCAAGCTCGAGAACCTCACCCAGGGCCTCAGCGACGAGGAGGTCATGGCACTGCTGGAACGCGAGGGTCGCCACCCCGAGGGTTGGTTCTTCCCTGACACCTATCGCTACCACAAGGGCATGAGCGATCTCGATATCCTGCGTCAGGCGCTGGCGCGCATGGAGCAGGTGCTGGAGGAGGTATGGGAAGGGCGCAATGACGACCTGACCATCGAGTCTCCCTATGAGGCACTGATCATGGCCTCGCTCATCGAGCGTGAAACCGGTGCCCCCGAGGAGCGTCGCGAGATCGCCGGGGTGTTCAAGCGTCGCATGCAAACCGGCATGCGCTTGCAGACCGACCCTACGGTGATCTACGGCATGGGCGAGCGCTATGAAGGACGCATCACCCGTGCGGACCTGCAGGAAGCTACGCCCTACAATACCTACGTGATCAATGGCCTGCCGCCGACGCCCATCGCCATGCCCGGCCGTGCTTCGCTGGAGGCCGCCGTCGACCCGCTTCCCGGCGACACCTACTATTTCGTTTCGCGTGGCGATGGCACACACCACTTTTCACGTACGTTGCGTGAACACAACAATGCCGTGAACCGCTATATCCGCAATCGTTGAGAGGCGATTGCGCTATGCAGGGCGGAGCGCGGCAGGCGGCACAGGAGCCCCCAATGCGGCAGCGTGGACGTTTCATCACCCTGGAGGGCGGCGAGGGCGTCGGCAAGTCGACCAACCTCGAATGGGTGGCCCAGTGGCTGACGGCTCGTGGCGTCGAGGTCGTGCGCACTCGCGAGCCGGGTGGCACGCCGCGAGCCGAGGCCATTCGTGAGCTGCTGCTCTCGGCCAAGGCCGACGAACCTCTCGATGCCGATGCCGAGCTGCTATTGGTGTTTGCCGCCCGGGCCCAGCATCTGGCCCAGCGCATACGTCCTGCACTCGAGCGTGGTGCCTGGGTGCTCTGCGACCGCTTCACCGATGCCACCTTTGCCTACCAGGGCGGCGGTCGCGGCATCGAGCCGGATCGTATCGCCGAGCTGGAGCGCTTCGTACAGCGCGGCCTCGAGCCCGATCTGACCCTGCTGCTCGACATGCCCGTCGCAGCCGCCCAGCGGCGCCTGCAAGGGCGCCTGGCGGCCAGCGGCGACAGCCGCGATCGCTTCGAACAGGAGCAGGCGACCTTCTTCGAAGCCGTGCGCCACGCCTATCTGGCGCGTGCCGCCGCGGCGCCTCAGCGCATGGCGGTGATTGATGCCGATGCGCCGCTGGCTACCGTGCAGGCGCGCCTCTCCGCCTGCCTGGAAGCGAGAGTGAGCGCATGGCTGTGAGCGATCCGGCGACCCCGCTGCCCTGGCATGCTCCACTGTGGCAGCAGTTCCTCGCGCTGCATCGCAGCGGTCGATTGCCCCACGCCTTGCTGCTCTCGGGACCGCGCGGTGTCGGCAAGCAGCGCTTCGCCGAGGCGTTGCTCGGCTACCTGCTGTGCGCCTCGCCGGGCGAGACGGCCTGCGGTCAGTGTCATGGCTGCCATATGCTGGCGGCCGGCTATCATCCCGATCTGCTACGGGTTTCACCGGAAGAGGGCAAGCGGCAGATTCGTATCGATCCGATCCGTGAGGTCAACGCTTTCGTCTCCCAGACCGCTCAGCAGGGCGGCCATCGGGTGATCGTGCTTTCGCCGGCGGAGGCGATGAACGTGGCGGCGGCCAATGCGCTGCTCAAGAGCCTGGAAGAGCCGGGCGCGCGCACCCAGTTCCTGCTGCTGGCCGATGTTCCCTCGCGCATGCTCGCCACCATTCGCTCTCGCTGTCAGCACTGGAGCCTGCCGCTACCCGAGCACGAACAGAGCATCGATTGGCTGGCGAAGTCGCTGGGCGGACGTGATGAAGCCGTTTTCTGGCTGCAGGTGGCGGGTGGCTTGCCGCTGCTCGCCGCCGAGCTGGCCACCCCCGACTCTCGGGCACTGCGCAAACAGCTGCACGAAACCTTCGATGCCCTGGTGCGTGGCGCCGAGCCGGTGGCGGAGGCTGCCCGTCTCGACCGTCAGTCCCTGGAATCGATACTATGGTACGGTATTGCCTGGCTCGAAGACTTGATTCGACTGGGCCTGTCGGGGGAGTCGGCGACAGTGCGCAATCCCGACCTCCTTCCGCTCTACCGTCAAGCGGTCAAGAATGCCCGGGTGCAGGACTGGTTCCGGCTGCTGGACTTCGCCCGGGAGCAGCGCCGCCTGCTGGCGGCGGGTGGCAATCCCAATCCTCAGCTGGTCCTCGAGGCCTGGCTGGTACGCTGGTCGACCCTGCTGCGCTCGTGAAGTAGGGTAACCTCGTGAAGTAGGGTAACGGAGAGATTCATGGCACCGCAGAAGGCCCTGTCGCTGACCATTCAGGACGAGCAGACCCTGCTCTCCGCCTACATGCCGCTGCTCGAACGCGGCGGCATTTTCATTCCGACCCGTGAGCGCTACGAGCTGGGCCAGGAAGTCTACCTGCTGCTGACCCTGCCCGGCGAAAGCGAGCGGGTGCCGGTGACCGGTCAGGTAGTGTGGGTGTCGCCCGACGGCGTGGCGGGGCGGCGGGTGCCGGGAATCGGCATCCACTTCAGCCCCGAGGATCATGTCGTGCGCGACCGTATCGAGACGCTGCTGGCCGGGCAACTGGACAAGGGTACGTCGAGCTACACGCTTTAAGCCGACCGTCGGACACCACGGTCAAGTCCGACTGCCGCCTGGGCTTACCGCAAGCGCTACATCTGGCGCAATCGCCAATCGCCCCTGCCATTCACTGGATGAGTTTTACACTGCATGTTCGTCGATTCCCACTGCCACCTGGACCGCCTCGATCCCACCACCCACAGCGGCAACCTTGCCGACGCCCTGGCCGCCGCTCGGGCCCGTGACGTCGGCCAGTTCCTCGCCGTTGCCGTCACGCTCGATGACATGCCGACACTTGCCGCCATTGCCCGCGAGCATGATGACGTGGCGATCTCTGCCGGCGTGCATCCACTGCACCTGCTGGAGCGTGAGCCGGAGATCGAGGCCATCAAGGAAGCCGCGGAGCGCTTCGGCGCGGTCGCCATCGGCGAGTGCGGTCTGGACTATCATTATCTCGACAAGACCCCTGATCGGGTGCCGTCGCGGGTGGTGCAGCGCGAGCGTTTCCGGCGTCAGCTGGTGGCCGCCACCGAGCTCGAACTGCCGGTGATTGTGCATACCCGCGATGCCCGCGAGGAGACGCTTGAGCTGATACGCGAGCACAGCGATCCGGCCATCGGCGGGGTGCTGCACTGTTTTACCGAGGATCTCGAGATGGCGCGGGAGGCGGTGCGTCACGGCTTCTACATCTCGCTGTCGGGTATCGTCACCTTCCGCAACGCCGAATCGCTGCGTGAAGTGGCGCGCCGGGTGCCCCTCGACCGACTGCTGATCGAGACCGACAGCCCCTACCTGGCGCCGGTGCCGTATCGCGGCAAGCCCAATGAGCCGGCCTGGGTGGTGGAGGTCGCCGAATGCATCGCCGAGGAGCGGGGCATCAGCGTCGAGGAGGTTGCCATGCAGACCACGGCCAACTTCTACCGCCTGTTCCGTGGTGCGGCGCCCGAGCCCAGCGACGAGACGCGCGATATCCTGGCCCGAGCCGGCCTGGTGTAGCAAGTAAGAGGGAGTTTCATGTCGAAGGGGGGCGTATGAACCTGGACCCACTGCTCAATCACGTCGAGCCCGATGGCGACATTCCCCCGCTGGACCGCTGGCAGCCGGGGCAGGCAGGCGCAATGGACCTGGAGATCGCCGCCGACGGGCGCTGGTTCCACGAAGGCAGTGAAATGACGCGGCCGCGCCTGATTCGCCTGCTCTCGACGCTGCTGCGGCGTGAGGAGGATGGCGAATACTATCTGGTCACGCCGGTGGAGAAGCAGCGCATTCGCGTGGTCGACCGCCCCTTCGTGGTGGTGGACGCCGATTATGACGATGCCGCGGGCTGCTGGTGGCTGACCACTCATGCCGGCGATCGCCTGCGGTTGGACGAAACGCATCGGCTGCGGCTCAGTGCTACTCCCGAGGGCGCGCAGGTGCCCGAAGTGCCGGTGCGCTTCGGTCTCGCGGCGCGCCTCGGGCGCAACGTCTATTACCGACTGGTGGAGGCCGCCGAGCAGCGCCCCAGGGGCGACGGCACCGTCGAACTCGGCCTGACCAGTGCCGGTAGCTGGCAGCCACTGGGCGAACTGCCCGCCGAGGCCTCGTGAGGCTGACCGCGGAGCAGCGTGCCGTCGTCGAACACGGTGCCGGACACGCCAGGGTGTCGGCGGTGGCGGGTGCCGGCAAGACGACCACGCTGGTCGCCCGCGTGCTGCACCTGCTGGCACGAGGCGTCCCGGCGCAGCGCATCCTGGTGCTGATGTTCAACCGCTCGGCCCGCGAGGACTTTCAGCGCAGGCTGTTCGAGATGGCGCCCGCCGGGCAGCGACTGCCCGACGTACGTACCTTCCACTCCCTCGGCCACCGCCTGACCCAGAGCCTGACCCGTTGGGGCGCGCTGGCCCCGCGCCGATTGATTTCCGCCGACTGGCAGGTGGAGCGTCTGCTGCGGCAGGCGACCCTGGAGGTGCTGGAGGATGGCGAGCGGCGCGACATGGCCCTCGAGGGCGATACCCTCGAGGCGCTGGCGCACTTCTGCGGCCTGGTGAAGGCCGAGATGCTGCCCGCCGCCACGCTGCTAGAGCGACTCGACCTCGACGAGGGCTGCGAGCACTTCGCCGCGGCCTTCGAGCGCCTCGAGGCGCTGCTCGCCGAGCATGGCCTGATGACCTACTCCGATCTGCTCTACCGTCCGCTGCGGGCGCTGGAAGCCGACTCTGCTCTGGTCGGAAGGGTGGAAGGTTATCTCGACCAGGCGATCATCGACGAATATCAGGACATCAACCAGGCCCAACTGCGCCTGTTGGCCATGCTGGCGGGGCGCAGCGCGGACGTCATGGCCGTGGGCGATGCCAACCAATGCATCTACGAATGGCGCGGCGCGCATCCCGACACCATGCGCGAGCACTTCAGCGCCACCTTCGGCGCAGCGACCGACTATCCGCTCTCGACCACCTTCCGCCATGGCCACTCGCTGGCACTGCTGGCCAATCATGCCATTGCCGCCAACCGGCGCCGGCCCGATCAGCTGTGCCTGGCCGCTTCCGGCAATCCGACCACCGAGGTTGCCGTCGAGCAGGGCAAGGCAGCGCTGCTGGCGACCCTGGAGCGCTGGCGGCAGGACGGCAGGGCGCTGAGTGAAGCGTGCCTGCTGGTGCGCAGCTGGGCGCTGTCGGTGCCCGTGCAACTGCAGCTGCTGCAGGCCGGTATTCCGTTCCGCCTGGCCCGCGAGGATCGCTTCGTCTTCCGTCTGCCGCTGGTGCAGGCGCTGGCAGGCTACCTGCGGCTCTCGCAAACGCCGGCGCTGCTGCACGACCCGGCTCACCTGTTGCGGCTGCTGGAGCAGCCGACCCCCTTCGTTGCCCGTGAGCGCCTGGCGGCATTGGCCCAGCGCCTGGCCCATACGCAGCAGTACCCCGAGCGGGACGATCCCCTGCTGGCTGGGCTCAAGCCGATGCAGCGCCGCAACCTGAAGCGGCGCTGGACGCTGCTGTGCGAGCTGCCGCGTCTCGGCGCCTGGCACCCGGCCCGGCTGTTGGCGCACGTGGTCGATGCGCTGGATGCCGAAAAAGTGCTCAAGCGGGCCGCCGCAAGGCGTGAGAAGGGAGAAGAGGACGTGCGCCTGCTCGATGTGCTGGTGGAGCAGGCCGGGGAGACCTCGGATATCGCGGCCTTCATCGAACTGCTCGAGCGGCCGGTCGAGAATCGCGACGACGGCATCCTGATCACCACCGTGCACGGCGCCAAGGGGCTCGAGTGGCCGCTGGTCGTGGTGGCCGGCGTCAACGAGGAGGACTTTCCACACTACAGTCGCGACAACCCCCTGTCGGCAGAACGGCTGGAAGAGGAGCGGCGGCTGTTCTACGTGGCCGTGACCCGGGCGCGGGAGCAGCTGTTGCTGCTGCACGACAGCGGCGATCATCGCCCCAGCCGTTTCATCGGCGAGACCCAGTGGCTTGAGTGCCGGCAGATCGCCGCCCGGCTGTCGGCGGCGCAGGAAACGTCGTCTCCGCTCAGTGTGACGTCGCCTGCGCTGGTATCACGCTATCTCGCTGCCCTGGGCTGCGAAGGGATTGAGCTGGTGCCGCGCGAGCCCACATTGGCTGAGCCCACCGCCGACTATGCCGTTCAGCATTATCGCCCCGGGCTGAGGCTACGCCACGCGGTGTTCGGCGAGGGCGAGGTGGTGGTGGTGGAGGGCAATCCCGACGATCAGGTAATCGAGGTAAACTTCGTTCAGGCCGGCCGGCGCCGGCTGCTGGCGTGTCGCGCTCCCATTGAAATTCTTGCCGCTGAGACCGCCACCGCGACTTCCTAGTTGGCCAGGGAGAGCGAGTTGGCCCAAGGAGAACATGCATGAAACAGGTACTCATCGCCGCCACCGAGCTGGCGCAAGCGCTGGAAAAGGATGGGGCGCCGCAGGTATTCGATTGTCGCGCCAGGTTGGGCGACCTCGATGCCGGTCGCCGCCTGTGTGAGGCGGGCCACGTGCCGGGCAGCCTGCATCTCGACCTCGATCGCGATCTGGCGGCCGAGCCCGGGGCAGGGGGGCGCCATCCCTTGCCGTCTGCCGATGACTTTGCCGCCACTCTGCGCCGCCTGGGTGTGACCCCGCAGCGCCCCGTCGTGGTACTGGACGACATGGGCGGTCAGCTGGCGGCGGCGCGGGCGTGGTGGATGCTGGCCATTTGGGCCGGACACCCCGACGTGCGTGTGCTCGACGGTGGGCTGAAGGCCTGGCAGGAAGCGGGCGGAGAGCTGGTGCTTGGCCAGGAGCCGCTTCCCGAGCCGAGCCAGTGGCAGCCAGCCTTCGATGACGGCGCGCGTATCGCCGCCGACGAGGTGTTCTCGGGGCGCGAGCTCAAGGTGGATGCCCGCAGCGAGGAGCGCTTTCGCGGCGAGGCAGAGCCCATCGACCCGGTTGCCGGACACATACCGGGGGCGGTGTGTCGTCCCAGTGCCACCAATCTCGCCGACACCGGCCGCTTCAAGGCGCCCGAGGCGCTGGAGGCCGAGCTGCCGCGGGCCGAGGCCATCGTGGCCTACTGTGGTTCCGGGGTCACGGCCTGCCACAATATCCTTGCCTATGCCATTGCCGGACGTAGCCTGCCACGACTCTATGCGGGCTCCTGGAGCGAGTGGGTTCGCGATCCGTCACGGCCTGTGGCCCGCTCAGGAAGAGGGAACGCTTGAATCCCCCCGCGGCTGGCGTGTAGCGTCGGCCGCTGGTTCAATGGAGATGACACAGAATGGAAATCTGGGGAGAGAACAATATGAACTTTGCGCTAATCGGCGCTGCAGGGTATATCGCGCCTCGCCACATGCAGGCGATCAAGGATACGGGACATGACCTTGTGGCAGCGTACGACATCAACGATTCGGTCGGCATCATCGACTCGATCTCGACCGACTGCTCGTTCTTTACCCAGTTCGAATATTTTCTCGAGCATGCCTGGCGGCTCAAACGGCAGCGCGAGAGGGCGGTCGACTACTGGGTAGTCTGCTCTCCCAATCACTTCCATAGCGCACATATAACGGCTGGGCTTCATCTCGGCTGTGACGTGATCTGCGAAAAGCCCCTGGTCTCGACCCCGGCCCAGCTCGATGAGCTGCGCTGCGTCGAACAGGAGACCGGGCGTCGCGTCTACAGCATCATGCAGCTGCGCCACCATCCGGCCATTCACGAGCTCAGGGACAAGGTGATCGCCGAGCAGCGCGACGACCGGTATGAGGTCGAGCTGACCTACATCACTGCACGAGGCCCGTGGTATCTGGCAAGCTGGAAGGGCGATTCGCGCAAGTCGTTCGGTGTGATGGCGGAAATCGGCATTCACTTCTTCGACATGCTGCACGTGATCTTCGGCGAGCTGCAGCGCATGGTGCTGCACTACCATGACGAGCACAAGGCCGCCGGCTATCTCGAATACGAGAAGGCCAAGGTGCGTTGGTTCCTCTCCATCGACGCCGAGGATCTGCCCGAACGCGTGCGTGGCCAGCACTCCACCTACCGCAGCATCAGCTGCGACGGCGAAGAGTTCGAGTTCTCCAGTGGGTTCACCGACCTGCACACCGTGAGTTACCGCGAGATTCTCTCCGGGCGCGGCTTCGGCATCGAGACCGTACGGCACTGCCTGGAAACCGTCTATCAGTTGGGTCAGGCGACTCCGGAGGCGCCGAGCGAAGGCGAGGCCCATCCCCAGCTTTCCCGTATCGTCCCAGCCCGTGCGGCCGGTGCAACGGCACAGGGTTGAGGGGGCTGCCGGTGAACTTCATCGATCTTGCCGCGCAGCAGGCACGCATCAAACCGCAACTGGACGCCGCCATTCAGGGCGTGCTGGCGCATGGCCGTTACGTGATGGGACCCGAGGTGGCCGAGCTGGAGCGCCGCCTGGCCGACTATGTCGGCGTGGCCCACTGCATCGGCTGTGCCAACGGCACCGACGCGTTGCAGATCGCCCTGATGGCGCTCGATATCGGCCCGGGAGACGAAGTGATCGTGCCCGGCTTCACCTTCATCGCCAGCGCCGAGAGCGTAGTGCTGGCCGGTGCCAGGCCGGTCTTCGTCGATATCGATCCCCGCACCTATCTGATCGACCCCGAGAGTGTCGAGGCGGCGATTACGCCGCGCACCCGAGCCATCATGCCGGTGTCCATGTTCGGCCAGTGCGCCGACATGGAGGCCATCGGGGCGCTGGCGAGCAAGCACGACCTGGCGGTGGTGGAGGATGCTGCGCAGAGCTTCGGCGCCACGCGCCACGGACGACGCTCCTGCGGCCTGTCGCATGTCGCCTGCACCAGCTTCTTCCCCAGCAAGCCCCTCGGCGCCTACGGCGACGGTGGCGCGGTGTTCACCGACGACGCCGAACTGGCCGAGCAGGTGCGTCTCGTCGCCCGTCATGGCGAGGCGCGCCGCTATCATCATACCCGGCTCGGTATGAACAGCCGCCTGGATACCCTCCAGGCCGCCGTTCTGCTGGCCAAGCTCGAGCTGTTCGACGAGGAGGTGGCGCTCCGGCAGCAGGTGGCCGAGCGCTACGCTGCGCTGCTGGTCGAGTCCGCCGTCGTCAACGCGCCTTGCTTGGCGCCCGGCAACACCAGCGTGCATGCGCAGTACAGCATTCGCGTACCGCGGCGTGACGACGTCCAGGCGAAGCTTGCCGACGCCGGGATCCCCACCGCGGTGCACTATCCTCTGCCGCTCAACCACCAGCCCGCCGTGGCCGATCCCGACTGCAGCTTGCCGGTCACCGAGACGGTGTGTCAGGAGGTTCTGAGCCTGCCGATGCATCCCTACCTCGAGGCGGAACAGCAGCAGCAGGTGGTCGAGGCGCTGGTGAAAGTGCTGGGTTGAAGAGATAGGACAGGAAAAGTCATGAAGAAAAGGGCGTGCCGTGTGGCACGCCCTTCTCGTCGGCTGCAGCTCAGTAGTGGAGCCGTCAGTTACATGTTGGGATAGTTGGGACCGCCGCCGCCCTCCGGCGCCACCCATCTGATGTTCTGCGCAGGATCCTTGATGTCGCAGGTCTTGCAGTGCACGCAGTTCTGGAAGTTGATCTGGAAACGCGGCTTGCCGTCGTCGTCCTCGACCACTTCGTAGACCCCGGCCGGGCAGTAGCGCTGAGCCGGCTCGGCATACTTCGGCAGGTTCTCGCGAATGGGAATCTCCGGGTCCAGCAGCTTCAGATGGCTTGGCTGATCCTCCTCGTGATTGGTGTTGGACAGGAACACCGAGGAGAGCTTGTCGAAGGAGAGCTTGCCGTCGGGCTTGGGGTAATCGATCTTCTCGAACTCGGCGGCCGGCTTCAGGGCGGCATGGTCCGCGGTGGTGTCGTGCAGGTTAGGCAGCTTGCCGCCCAACAGTTGATTGGCGAAGTTGTAAGCCCCGCCGCCCACGGTACCGTACTTGTGGATCGCCGGGCCGAAGCTGGCGGTTTCCTTGAGTTCGGCGTAGGCCCAGCTCGCTTCCCACTTCTCATTGAAGGCGGTCAGTTCCTGGCCGCCTTCATCGCCGGCGGCGATCGCTTCGAACACCGCTTCGGCGGCCACCAGGCCGGATTTCATCGCCGTGTGCAGGCCCTTGATCTTGGCGAAGTTGAGCGTGCCGGCGTCGCAGCCGATCAACAGTCCGCCGGGGAAGGTCATCTTCGGCAGACAGTTGAGGCCGCCCTTGGTGATGGCCCGCGCGCCGTAGGCCACGCGCTTGCCGCCCTCCAGGTGCTTGGCCAGTACCGGATGGTGCTTCATGCGCTGGAACTCGTCGAACGGCGAGAGCCAGGGGTTCCGGTAGGAGAGGTCCATGATCAGGCCGACTACTACCTGACTGTTCTCGGCGTGATAGAGGAACCAGCCGCCGTGGGTGTCCTTGGCCAGCGGCCAGCCAGAACCATGCAGGACCAATCCCGGCTCGTGCTGCTCGGCGGGGATGTCCCACAGCTCCTTGAGACCGATGCCGTAATGCTGAGGGTCCTTGCCTGCGTCGAGCTTGAAGCGCGAGATCAGGCCCTTGCCCAGATGGCCGCGTGCGCCTTCGGCAAACAGGGTGTACTTGGCGCGCAGCTCCATTCCCGGTGTATAGCTATCCTTGGGGGTGCCGTCGGCGGCCACGCCCATGTCGCCGATGAGGATGCCGCGTACCGTGCCGTCCTCGTCGTGCAGTACTTCCTGGGCGGCGAAGCCCGGAAACACCTCGACACCCAACCCTTCGGCCTGCTCGGCCAGCCAGCGGCACAGATTGCCGGCGCTGATCACGTAGCGCTTCATGTCGCCGCCGGTGTTGTGCATGCTCTTGGGTACCAGGGCATTGGGCAGCTTTTGCGCCTTCTCGGCATCCTTGAGCAGGTAGACCTCATCGCGGGTGGCGGGGGTAGTCAGCGGGGCGCCACGCTCTTCCCAGTCGGGGAACAGCTCGGCCAGCGCGCGGGGCTCGAACACGGCGCCCGAGAGAATGTGGGCGCCGACCTCGGAGCCCTTTTCCACCACGCAGACGGTCAGCTCCTGGCCGGCCTCGCCCGCCTGCTGCATCAGGCGGCAGGCGGCAGACAGCCCGGAAGGGCCGGCGCCGACGATCACCACGTCGAAATCCATCGAATCGCGTTCTACTTGCTCAGACATGCCAGTCGCTCCTCCCTCGGCTTCGGCGTCGGAGCGGATGTGCCACCAACGTCGAAGGAAAATAAAACGGTCGTTTGCTTCTCGATATTCTTCATGATAGGCATAATAAACGACTCAGGATACCCCTACGATGCCAATGTGCTACGTTCCACGCTTCGGTCTGTTGCAAGGGGATTGTTGCCAAAGCCCAGGCTATGGCACATTGGCAGGGTTTTTTGATTCGGCGCCTATCAAACGCTTGCATGAAACGGCATGCTCTGGAATGCGCGGAGGCATGCTGACAGAATCGCGGAGTCGTTGATCTTCCCGGCACGCCATGGGCGTCAGCGAGTCCCTAACGAAAAGGTTCACCCATCGAACCAAGCGAGGACACCATGAAAGTACTCGTCGCGGTCAAACGCGTCATCGACTACAACGTCAAGATTCGCGTCAAGGCGGATCACTCCGACGTCGACCTCACCAACGTCAAGATGGCCATGAACCCCTTCTGCGAGATCGCCGTGGAAGAGGCCGTGCGGCTGAAAGAGAAAGGCGTGGCCACCGAGGTCGTCGCGGTGACCATCGGTCCCAAGGCCGCCCAGGAGCAGCTGCGCACCGCTCTGGCGCTGGGCGCCGACCGGGCCATTCATGTCGAGACCGAAGAGCGCGTCGAGTCGCTGGCCGCGGCCAAGCTGCTGGCCAAGGTAGTGGAAGAGGAGCAGCCGGGGCTGGTCATTCTCGGCAAGCAGGCCATCGACACCGACAACAACCAGACCGGCCAGATGCTGGCTGCACTGGCTGGCCTGCCTCAGGGTACCTTCGCCTCCGAGGTGGTGGTCGAGGGAGACAAGCTTCAGGTGACCCGCGAGATCGACGGCGGCCTGCAGACCGTAGAGCTGACCCTGCCGGCCATCGTCACCACCGACCTGCGCTTGAACGAGCCGCGCTACGCCAAGCTGCCCGACATCATGAAGGCCAAGAAGAAGCCGCTCGACGTCAAGAGCCCGGCCGATTACGGCATCGAGGTGGCCAGCAAGCTCACGCTGCTCAAGGTCGAATCGCCGGCCGAGCGCAAGGGTGGCATCAAGGTGGGCTCCGTCGACGAGCTCGTGGACAAGTTGAAGAACGAAGCCAAAGTGATTTGAAGGAGCTGATCGCATGAGCATCCTGGTATTAGCAGAACATCATGACGGCCAGCTCGCCGGCGCCACCGCCCACGTGGTTGCCGCAGCCAAGGCCATCGGTGGCGACATCGACGTGCTGGTCGCTGGCGAGAACGTCGGCGCCGTGGCCGAGGCCGCCGCCAGGCTCGACGGCGTGGTCAAGGTCCGTGTGGCCGACAACGCGGTTTACGCCCACCAGCTGGCCGAGCCCATGGGCGCGCTGCTGGCCGAGCTGGCCGATGGCTACAGCCACCTGCTGGCCGCTGCCTCCACCACCGGCAAGAACGTGCTGCCGCGGGTTGCCGCGCTGAAGGACGTCAGCCAGATTTCCGAGATCGTCGAAGTGGTCGATGCCGACACCTTCAAGCGTCCGATCTACGCCGGTAACGCCATCGCCACGGTGAAGAGTGCCGACAGCCTCAAGGTGATCACCGTGCGCAGCACCGGCTTCGATGCCATCGGCGAAGGCGGTAGCGCAGCCGTCGAGAATGTCGATATCGTTGCCGACAATAGCCAGTCCAGCTTCGTCAAGCAGGAGCTGGCCCAGAGCGACCGTCCCGAACTGGCGGCGGCCAAGGTGGTCATCTCCGGCGGGCGCGGCATGGGCAGCGGCGAGAACTTCAAGCTGCTCGACGGCATCGCCGACAAGCTGGGCGCCGCCATCGGCGCCTCCCGCGCCGCGGTAGACGCCGGCTTCGTGCCCAACGACATGCAGGTGGGGCAGACCGGCAAGATCGTCGCGCCGGAGCTCTACATTGCCGTGGGCATCAGCGGTGCGATTCAGCACCTGGCCGGCATGAAGGACTCCAAGGTGATCGTGGCGATCAACAAGGACGAGGAAGCGCCGATCTTCCAGGTGGCGGATTACGGTCTCGTCGGCGACCTGTTCCAGATCCTGCCGGAGCTCGAGAGCAAGCTCTGAGCCCTCTCCGTCATGTCCAAAGAAGCCGGTTCCGCAAGGAGCCGGCTTCTTGCCGATTGGCCTTTGCGTTCTGGGCGAGGGCACTCTGTCTGGTGTAGGGTGTTCGTGCCTTGAGAAAAAGGAGCTCGGGACGGTTGAAATCGCCGCTCGGCGACCGCACCTCATTTGATTGCAGCACAACCACTGACACCAAAGGAGATGACCAACATGGCACACACCCTCCCTGACCTGCCGTACGCCTACGATGCGCTCGAGCCGCACATCGATGCCATGACCATGGAGATCCACCACTCGCGTCACCACCAGACCTATGTCAACAACCTGAATGCTGCCCTTGAGGGAACGGGTCTGGAGGACATGCCGGTCGACGAGCTACTCGCCAACCTCGATCGCGTGCCGGCCGACAAGCGCCAGGCGGTGATCAATAACGGCGGTGGTCACTCCAACCACACCATGTTCTGGCAGATGATGTCGCCCAACGGCGGTGGCCAGCCCAAGGGCGAGGTGGCCGCAGCCATCGACAGTGAGCTGGGTGGCTTCGAGGCCTTCAAGGATGCCTTCACCAAAGCGGCCCTGGGTCGCTTCGGCAGCGGTTGGGCCTGGCTCAGCGTTACCCCGGAGAAGAAGCTGGTGGTGGAGAACAGCCTCAACCAGGACAGCCCCATCTCCAACGGCAACACCCCGGTGCTGGGTCTGGACGTGTGGGAGCACGCCTACTACCTGAAGTTCCAGAACAAGCGCCCGGACTACATCGCCGAGTTCTTCAACGTGATCGACTGGGAAGAGGTGGAGCGCCGCTATCAGCAGGCCGCTTCTTGATCCCAGGTTCGTTTCGTAAGACGAGCGCCGCAGCCATAGGCTGCGGCGTTTTCGTTAGGCGATGGGAGGGCGAGCTTCGGTCAGCACGCCACAGCAATACGATGCTCGCCGCTGGGATGGGGCATGACCTGCATTGGCAGGCCGTAGATGGCTTCCAGGGTGGCATTGGTCATCATTTCCGCGGGAGAACCGTGGGCCAATACACGACCACTGTGCAGGGCGAGAAGTTCGTCGCAGTAGCGTGAGGCCATGTTGATGTCGTGGAGCACGATGACGACGCACAGCTTCAGCTCGTCGCACAGTCTTCGTATCAGGTTCAGCACTTCCATTTGATGAGCGATGTCCAGGGCCGCCAATGGCTCGTCGAGCAGCAGGAAGCGACTCTCCTGGGCCAGCAGCATGGCCAGCCATACCCGCTGGCGTTCGCCGCCCGAAAGTGTATCCACCAAGCGGTCGGCAAAGGCCTCGGTGTGACTGAGTTCGATGGCCCGTTCGACGGCGGCTTTGTCCTTGGACGTTTGGCGTCCTAGCAGGCCGTGCCAGGGATAGCGGCCAAAGCCGATCAGCTCGCGACCAATCAGGTTTTCCGCGCTGGGCAGGTGCTGGGGCAAATAGGCAACGCGGCGGGCAAACGCACGCTGCCCCCAGCCCTCGAGTGGCTTTCCGTCGAGCAGGACTTCGCCCCGACTGGCGGCATGCTGCTGGGCGAGCAGCTTGATCAGCGTCGATTTGCCCGATCCGTTGTGACCGATCAAACCGTAGACCTTACCCTCCGCGAAGGCGTGGCTCACTGGCTGGAGCAGGCGTTTGCCGTTGACCTCGAAGCTGGCTTCCTTGACCTCTAGCATGTTGGATTCCTTGCACGAAGAATCGATTACCAGCCCAGCCAACTGCGAAGGCGCTGGCTCGGTGACGATGCTCGACTGGTAGCAACGCGGTGGGCAGCGCCCGAGAGCTGAGTCGTTGCTTCCTTGAGCGGCACCATGATGGCTTCGAGATGGTGCTGGCAGAGCTGGCGGTCAAGGGCGGCAGGGCACTGGGCTATCAGCAGGCCGCAGTGATAGACCGCGGTGTCCAGCGGTTGATGGACACCCTTGAAGGGCGCTGCCTCTCTGCGGCAGCGCTGTAGCTCGCTGAGGAGCATGCGCAGCATCTGGGCATCCAGCCAGCAGGGCGTGTCATCCCGCTTCGGTGAAGTGGCCACCAAGTTATGCACGGCCTGGAAGGAGACGTGCAGGAAGACGCATGTGTAGTACAGCTGAGAGCGTTCTGCAGTCATGGGGGGTACCATAAAAAATCTCAATGAGATTGATTTGCATTCTGGGCGATAAGGCTGATCATGTCAAACTTGGGCTGCCAGTCGTTCCTGTCGAGTAGAGGGGAGGAGTCCGGCCATCTCGCCTGCGAAGCGCCTGGTCGCCTCTCCGATCGGTGAGTGTGTCTGGGCCCGCTCGTCAGCAACGAGCGGGCTGCAACAGCGGTACAGGCAAGAAGCGTCAGATCGCCTGGACCCAGCGCGGCTCGGCTGTAGGGTGCCATTCGATGGGGCCATCGTCCTCCTGCAGGTCGAAGGCCTGGTGGCCGGCGACATGGTTGAGGATCGTTGCCGAGCGCCAGGCCATCAGCGACAGCTGAGGCTCCGCGATGCCGTGGCTGTGGCGGCCGGCGTTGACCGCATAGATGCGGTGCGTGGTGGGCCCGTCCCAGCTCGCTTCGAAGTGGGGGCCCAGCATCAGCTCGCCATGGGCATCGCGTTCCAGGCGCGGGGCCAGGTCGGCGAGACAGTCCGGCAGGTGGGAACAGAAACCGGTGGCGAAAACGACGACATCGGCATTGAAGTGCTCCTTCCCACCGGTGAGTCCATGCGTGGTGGTCAGGGTGAAGCCGAGACCGCTGCGCTCCAGGGCGATGGCCTCGCGGTGAGGAAAGAGCCGTGCCCAGCGGGGCTCGCCGAGCACGTCGAACCGGTGGTAGAACTCGCGATAAAGCGTCTGCAGGGCGGCTGGGGTGATGCCATCGCTGGCCAGTTTCTGGGCCGCCACCTCACGCTCACGGATCTCGCGGGGCAGAGTGTGAAAGCTGCGCGTGTAGTCCGGCGTGAAGTACTCGTTGGTGAAGGCGGTTTCATCGAGGGGTTCGAAATTACGCCGCCGTGAGATCCAGTGCAGCTCCCGTGGCTGGCCCCAATGGCCGCGCAGCGCATTGAGGAAGATGTCGGCGCCGCTCTGGCCGCCGCCGACCACCACCACGCGGCGCTCGCTGAAGTCACGCCGGCTCCTGGCGATCTCAGCGGCGTGCAGGCAGTGAGGCCCACGCAGTGCCTCGGCAAAGTCCGGCAGCCAGGGACGCTTGCCGGTACCCAGGCAGAGATGGCGGGCACGGTAGTCGTTGGCATCGGTGCGCAGCCGGAAGCCGCGCGCATCGAGCCGCACCTCCCGCACCTCCTCGCCGAGCGCGACGTTGTCCAGGCGCCGGGCAGCCCAGCCTAGGTAGTCGGAAAATTCGGCGCGGCTGACGGTATCCAGCTCGGCGTTGAGGAAGCGGTAGAAGCGGTGGTGTTCGACCAGGTAGCGCAGGAAGGAGTGGCGGCTGTCCGGTGCCACGGCGGTGACCAGGTCCTTGAGAAAACCGGTCTGTAGATGGGTGTCGGGAAGCATCAGCCCAGGGTGCCAGGCCGGATCGCGGCGGCGCTCGAAGAAGCGCGTGGCGAGCCGTGGTAGATGGGAATCGGCCAGCGCGGCGATGCTCAGGTTGAAGGGTCCGGCGCCCAGGCCGGCAAGATCGAGAACGTTGGAGTCAGACATTGGACACCTCCTGTGTCTTGGTGACGCCGGCCGCATCGGCTGGCAGACGGACGAAGTGCAGCGGGTTGTCGACGCGCAGTTCCATCTCGGCGAGCATGCGTTCCGCTGCCGCGTCGGTAGCGTGCAGGAACTTGGCGCGATTGAGCGTCAGGCGCAGGATGTGCGGGGCGAACAGTTCGAAGCGGATGAAGCGCTCGGCCAGCTCGGGATGTCGATCCCGGTAGGCGGCGAGCACGTCGCCACACAGGCGATAGAAGCATGTCTCCGAGACCCCGCAGGCTGCGGCGTGAGGGGCGATGAAACGCAAGGTAGTGACGAAGTGCCCGGTCTGCAGGTCATGGATGAGTTTCTCCGGCGGCAGGCGCACCGTGACTTTCTTGAGCTCGGCGGGCAGGTCGTGGGCCTCGGGGAACTCCTCGTCGACCAGCCGCAGGTCGCCCTGAAAGTCCTTGAGAGCCAGACGGTGAGGCCAGCCGTCACGCAGGATTAGTGTCAGGTTCTGGCCGTGGGCGATCAGTGACACGCCGTAGCGGCACATCAGGTGCCAGAGCGGCACTAGTGTGACCTCGAACATCCGAGTGAACCAGGCCTGTGCAGCCTGGGGGGCGTGAGCGCCGGCAGCCGTCAGATAGGCGGCGAGCCAGGGGCGTCCCTGCTCGTCGAGCTGCATCAGCTCGGCCATCAGCAGCGCCTGCTCGTTGGCTGCCAGTCGTGGTGCCAGTGACTCTCGCCAGATCACCCCGAACAGTTCGCGGTAGCGATAGGGCGATTGCGGCAGGCGGGCATACTGCTCATGAGGCAGCACGGCTCCCGCAGGTTCGGCGAGGATCTCCAGATTCACGCGGGCGAACTCCTCGTCGTCGTGTGCCCGGGCCTTCAGCCAGGCCGAGGCGGCGGGACCGGCGAGCAGAAAGCGGCCGGGAATGCCGCGATAGCAGGAGGTGTTCATGATGGTCAGCGGCAGCTTGATGTCGTAGGCCGCTGGACGGCTGACGTTGGTCAGGGTGCGCAGCGATTGCTGAGGCACGTAGCTGTCGCCGAATTCGCCGAGGTAGACCAGGCGACGGCGGGCGATGTCGGAGGCATGCAGGGGGCCGAGCCACTGCTGCCACTGCCAGGGGTGAACCGGCAGCAGCCGATAGGTGGCAGGGTCAGTCACCCGCTGGGCGAGGGCCTGGTACAGTCGAGCCTTCTCCGACTCGTCCAGCGCCGAGTCGAGCAGGGGAGGGGCATCAATGGGGCCGCCGCCGCACTCCAGGGCATCGGCGGCGATGGCCACCCAGGCGAGGCGAAAGGCGTTGCCGTGCTCCGGGGCGTAGCGTGCCAGGGCTTCCAATCCCCAGCCGCGGCGGCCCTTGTTGAACAGAAACTTGGGATGGCCGTCGAGCAGGCGTTGGCGTTGCGGCTCGGAAAGCAGAATGGCCGCATCGGCACTCAGTCCGCGGCGGGCTTCGCGTAGCCGACAGTCGGCGCGAAGGGTGGCGAACAGGTCTTCCAGATGTTCGGCGATCTGGGCGTCATTCATGCCGAGCAGCGGCGCCAGAGCGAGGAGAAAATCGGCGGCCTCCAAGGTGGCACCGGCGGGGGGCTCCAGGCTGGCGGGGTCGACCCGGGGGTGACGCCACAGGTTGGGGCTGGCCTGGAAGCGCCAGGCCCCGCTCTCGCCCAGGTCGAGTCGCTGGAGGTCGCCGTCGTTGGTCAGGACGATGACCTGCTCATAAGCCAGCTCACCGATCATCTTGGCGATCAGCTCGCGATTGACCGCCTCCCAGTGCGGCGTCAGACAGGTATCGAGCGACTCCATCACAGCACCTCCCGGAAGAAGCGTTCGCGCTGCCCCATCACCAGGCTGGCTCGCTTGTGGGGGAAGTCGAAGTCGCGCAGCCGTGTCAGGCCCAGACGCTCTAGGTGGCGGAACAGGCGGTGGTTGTCGTGGCGCGGCTCCAGCACCAGGCGGCGTGTGCGCGGCTCGGCGAGGTAGGCGTAGTGAGACAGCCCGCCCAGCCAGGCATCGACGAAGCGGGCCCCGCGAACGTCCTCTTCGCCTACCAGCAGGTGCAGACCGCGGTCGAAGGAGGCCCAGGGGTAATAGGGGGCGAGCCGGTCCTCGGCGGCCCAGTAGAGCTCGAAATAACCGAAGGGGCGGCCGTCGAACTCGCCGATCAGCGGCAGAGTGTGCGGGTCGGCGAGTCGCTGCGCGATGAAGTCAGCGAGTTCGCTGGCGGGCCAGGCCTGCTCCCAGAACTCCGCGACCCGCGGCAGGTGCATCCACTGCACGAAGCGCTCGAGGTCGCGATCGGGCTCGATCAGGCGCAGCGAGAAGGTTCGCCCTAGGCGTGGATCGGCGCGCCGATAGACGAGGCCGCTGGGCTTGGCGGGGCGCCTGGGATGGCCGCTCCCGGTCTCGAAGGGAGTCTGCTCAGGGCGGGTGGGGGGATGCCTCAGCCAATCCCAGGGTTGCTGATAGAAATCGCCGCGCAGCACGCGGCCACCGCCGAGTGCCTCGACCAGCCGGGGCCAGTCGGCATGATCCTGCCAAGCGGCCGGCTCCAGAATCAGCAGTGCCAGCTCGGGATGGTGAGCGAAGGCGGCATCGATGCGCTCGATCAGCGATTCCGTCGTCGCGTCGCGCTCCAGGCGGGCTGCTGCGTCCTGCAGCGGGACGATGTCGGTACGAGGCCGGGTGTCCAGAGTGATGCTCATGCCGGAACTCCTTGGTGGCGATGGGTGGCGGTAGTGGCCGCCAGGGGGTTGTCCAGCGGCAGATAGAGGCGCGCCGGCTCGGCGAGGGTGGCCTCGTTGATGCCGCTCAGGTAGCAGAAGAAGTTGCCTTTGACCTCCAACCGGGCGGCATGCAGGGCGTGGTCAAGGCAGTCGAGATCGCCATCGAGCCGTGTGCGCAGTCCTTCGAGATGGGCGCGCAGGTCACGTAGCAGGACGGCTTCGTCGACCAGGCCGTCGGCCGCCAGCGCGCTGGTGACGGCAAAGGTGGAGTTGATCAGCAGGTAGTAGAGGAAGTAGCGCCGCAGGGTAGCCTGCGGCCAGTGGTTCTCCGGGGGCGCGAGTTGCGGATGCCGTTCGAGGAAGCGGTCACCCACGCCGCTGCCCTGGCAGTCGCGGTAGAACATACCCACCGGCCAGCCATCGTCGAGCCGTAGCACGATGTTCTGCTGATGGGCCAGCAGCACGATGCCGTCCTCCACGGCGAGGCCGAACAGGGGCGTCAGCACGCGTTCGCAAAAGGCGCCGAACCAGCCGCGTGCGACCTGAGGCAGCGGCTCGCCCAGCGCCTGAGCCTTGGCACGCAGGCGCGCTGCGAGCAGAGTCTGGCGGCCGGGGCCGAGCGGCTGCTGCGTCAGGGTGGCCAGCACCACCGTCTCGGTTTCCGCCGCCCCGAGTAGCAGGTTCTCGCGCAGTACCACCAGGCTGGCAGGGTCGACGTCACCCTTGGCATCGAGCCAGCCCAGCCAGGCCGGTTCCTGCATCACGGCGAAACCGGGAAAGCGCCGGGCCACGTCGAGCTCGCGCATCCAGCGGTCCAGATGCAGGCCGCGTTGGACCTCCTTGAGGCTCAGCAGGCGCAGCGAGTTGGTCAGGCGCGCCGACAGCGAGCCCTTGACCATCCAGGGGGCCCGGGGCGCGTAGAGTGAGCGATGCGACGAGGTCGGCAGCCACTCCGCGGCGCTGTTGCCAAGCCACAGCAGTTCGCCACGTCGCTCCTGGGCCTGAACCCATGCTTGGCGGCGTAGCTGCAGTGCCTGCCAAGGATGCATGGGCAGGGCGCTGAAGCCGGGCGGCAGGCGGGTAGCCAGGTCCGCTGGCAGCAGCTCGAGGGCGAGCCCGGCGGCGCTGACGTCGCGGCTGGAGTCGCCGGCCGCGAGCGGCGGGGCCACCGCCCACCAGGCGAGACCGAAGCGGGCGCGGTGCTCGGGGCAGAAAGCGCGTGCCTCGGCCTCGTTGAACGGGGCTCGGGACTTGGGGGCAGGGTGGAAGGCGTGGCCGGCCAGCAGGCCTTGTTCCGCCTCGGCGAAGGTCAGCGGGCCGTTTTGCAGATGAGTGAGATCGTCCCTGTCGTCGAGGCTGGCCCGGGTATTGGCCCGGCTCTCCATCACCCGCTCGCGGAAGGTGTGGCGGTTGGTGGTGTCGAGCGGGCCCACCAGAGCCGGTGTCGCCAGAATGTGCTCCAGGGCCGTGACGAAATCGACCGCCTGGGAGGCGCCACCCTTGAGCCACAGGATGGGCCACTGGAAGCGGCATTCGCCGCTGGCACTGCGGTGCCGTAGTCGCAGTTGCAGCTCGCCTTCGGTGATGGGCAGACGCGCCACTTCTCCGTGGGGGGTGGTATCGAGCCGCCAGGCGCAGGTCTCACGCAGCAGGGCATTGAAGAAGCAGCTGGCGGCCGGGTCGACCTCGTTCAGGGGAGCGGCATCGGTAGTTGTCGCCATGGGAAACCTCCGTGTTGAGAAATATAAAACTAATGAGAAGTATTCATTCTTGGTGTCGTGTCGTGGCTCCTTGCGGCCCGCATGTTGGGCCTGGGTCAGTCGTGAGTGGGTGTGATCCGCGAGGTCGCCGGCATGACCCGGAAGTGGCTCCTGGTCATGGGAACGAGCAGCAGGAGGACGCAGGCGGCGGCGAGCGACAGTGGCAACAGGTGAGCGGCGGCGGCCAGGCTGACCGTCAGCGTCGCAGCGCCGTAGCCCAAGGTATGGGCCATGGCCAGCAGGCCGGCGCTGGCGCCCGGGGAGCGCTGACGCGTTGCGGCGTCGGTATATCCGGGCACGGCCAGGGCGGCGCCGACGCTGGCGATCATCACGCCCAGGCCGAAACTGGCTGGGCCGACGGCCATCGTCAGCACTCCGTAACCGGCCACCAGCCCCAGCGCCCCCAGGGCCAGCAGGGCATAACCGGATAGCCGACGGCGACGAGTGATTCCCAACTGGATGGTCAGGGCACCCAGCGCACCGAGCGACAGCAGGATCCCCATCAAGTGACCGGCTCGGGTGGCATCGATGTCGAGTCGTCCTTGTAACGCGCCGGGAAGACCCAACTGCATCAGCGATGATGACATCGCCAGCAGCAGTGCAATGGCCAGGCAGGGCAGCAGGTCGTAGGTGCCGCGTGGCAGTTGAGCAGCTCGGCTGGCGTCAGACGGGCGCTGGGGCGTCGGGGCCGGTATTCCCCGGAGCAGCAGCAGGGCCAGCATGCCGCACAGCAGCATCACCACGAAGGGCGCATGGGCGGAAAGGCTCAAACTGGCGGCGGCAATCAGCGGCCCAAGCAGGCGACCGCTGCTGAGCCCGGCGCTGATGGCGGCCAGTGCCTTGACCCGCTCCTCTCCGCCATGCAAGGCCAGCGACCACTGCTGGCAGGCCGGCACCATGCCTGAGACCGTCAGGCCGTACAGCACCCGTGCCGCCGCCACCAGGGCCAGGAGCGCGTTGTCCCCCAGAGAGCCTTGGGCCGCCGCCCACAGAGCGAAGCCGATCAGGGCGAAGCTGGTCACGTAGCCCAGCAGAGCCTGGATCACCACGCCGCGTGCGCCGTGACGATCGGCGACCCGCCCCCAGAAGGGACTGCCCAGCAGGAACAGCATCGAACCCAGCAGGATCAGACCGGCCCACTGCGACAGTGGCAGGCCGAAGCGTTCCACCAGTACCGGCAGCGCGACCAGCAGGCCGTTCTGGCCGAGGCCGAGCAATGCCGCACAGGCACTGATTCGCCACAGGGGAGGGAAGCGCATGACCGGCTCCTTGGTAAATACAATTGAGAATTGTTATTACTTAAGCAATTGCCGTCAAGCCCGACAATGTATCGGCTTGTGAAGAGAGCTGGCTCGCGGGAAGGAAAAGCCCACTGCGAGAGTGGGCTTGAGGGGGCGAGCATCACGATGAAGGCGGGTCAGTAGTCCATCGACCAGGTCAGGCTGTAGGTGCGTCCGCGGCCTTGGTAGTCGTAGAGGTATTCCGGGCCATAGTAGGGTGAATAGAACATCGCCGCGCGTTGGCCCCACACCGTGGAGTAGCTCTCGTCCAGCAGGTTCTGCACGCCGAGGCTGAACTTGCCGAAGTCGGTCTGTCGGCTCAGCGCCAGGTCCAGGGTGGTGTTGCCGTCGATCCTGTGATCGGCGTCATCCTCCAGGTCGAAGGTGTGGTTGGCCTGCAGGCGGGCCGAATGGACGTGGTCTCGCCAGCCGACGAAGGCGGTCGCTGAGGAGAGCGAGGCATAGCGGGCATCGCGCTTTTCCCATCCGCCCTCGTCGTTCTCCTGCTCCGAGCGCACCAGATGCAGGGTGCCGCCGACTTCGAGGCCGTCCGAGAAGTAGCGGGTCAGGGCACCTTCGATACCGTAGTCACGCTTCCTGTCGTCGATCACGTCGACGCTCAGGTCGCCGCTGTTGATTTCCAGGGCCTTGTCGGACCAGGCGTAGTAGACCGCCGCCTGGGCCACCCAGTCGCCGCCCTGGTAACGCCAGCCGAGTTCAGCCTGGTCGGTCTCGATGGCGGAGAGCGGGTTCGCGCCGACGCTAATGCCCGGACGGCCGTAATACTTGGCCGGATCGGGAAGCTCGAATCCCTGGCTGTAGCGCAGCCAGCTCTGGTGGCCGTTGCCGAAGTCGTGGAGCGCGCTGGCGTTGAGCAGGGTGGCGTCGTAGTCGTTCTCGCCGCCGGGAATGCCGTTGAAGTCGTCGACCTCGACGTCGGAGTGCTGGCGCCGAACACCAGCCGATAGCTTGAGAGCATCGGTCGCCTGCCAGTCGAGCTGGGCGAAGGCGGCGAGAGTGTCGACCCGGTAGCCGGGATAGCGTGGTGCGATGCTGGCCTGTTCCTGTACCAGCCCGCCAGTGGCGTCGGATACGGCCTTGTCGAAGGTCATCTGGCTGGCGTCGAAGCTCTCGCGATCGTAATCCAGGCCATAGATGAGGCCGATACGCTCGTTCAGTCGTGCATCGAACAGCGCCTTTAGGCCGCTGAGCTCGGTGTTCTGCTGGGAGGCACGGAACTCGGAGCCGCCGGCGACCGGGTAGGGGAAGGCCTGGAAGCTGGCTTCCTCCTCGCGATGGAAGGCCTGCAGATAGAAGTTCTGCCCCAGCAGGTCAGCGTGGTGGTACTGCAGGTTGACCATCTTGCGATCGGTGGCTGGGTCGCGGTCGGAACGATAGCCGTCACGGATCTCGGCGTCCTCCAGGCTGGGACTGGCAGCGTCCAGGTGGGGGAAGTAGACCCCACGATCCCCCTCGTAGCCCGAGCGGTAGAGCTGGGCAGCGAGTTCCAGGGTTTGAGTGTCATTCAGCTGAAAGGTGAGGTTGCCCAGCACGTCGATACTGCGATTGTCCTGCAGGTCGGTCTGAGCGAGATCGGGGAAGATCTCGTTACCGCGACCGTCGAACTGGCGGCCATTATCCTGGAAGGCGGTGCCGAGATAGGCCTGCACCCGTTCGCTGCCACCGCTGACCGACTGAGCGATCCGCCTGTCGAGATCGCTGCTGCGATTGAAGCCGGTGGTGACTCCGACCTCGGTGCGCCAATCCGGCCCACCGACACGGCCTTTACGGGTGATGATGTTGACGATGCCGCCGGTGGCGCCGCCGCCATAGAGACTGCTGGCCCCGGAGAGCACCTCGACGCGTTCGATGTTGAAGGGGTCGATGGAGTCGAATTGACGGGACAGGCCCCGAGAGCTGTTCATCGACACGCCGTCGATCAATACCTGTACGGTGCGGCCGCGCAGGTTCTGGCCATAGTTGGTGCGCCCTTCGGGGGCCATGTCGAGGCTGGGCACGAGCCTGCCCAGAGCCGTCTTGAGATCGGCGCCGGCTTCGATCTGCTGCTGTAGTTCCTCCTTTTCGATTATCCACACCGCGCCGGGTATCTGGTTGATCTGGGTGGGGGTGCGCGATCCCACTACCACCATGGTGTCCTGGCGTTCTTGGGCGTGAAGGGTCATGGCGGCCGAGCTGGCAACCACGGTGAAACCGAGGGCTATGCGTTTCTTCATGGGATTCCCTTGCCTGGAAGACTCGAGTGGTGTTGCTAGGCGGGAAAGAGTATCATTCACAATTAAGATATCAATGATAATTGTTAGCGTTTGTTGATGGGCTGATGAATCGATGAGCCAAAGATGAGCGAAAGGAGCCGCATGGCTGACGAAAGGGTGCCGCCGGGTGTGGCAAGGGCTGCAGGCGGGGCAAATATGATGGGGCACACGATGCGCGGCGGTATGCCGGCGCTTACCTGTTGGCTACTGAGCTTGCCCCTGGTCGTGCTGTTCTGGCTGGGGCTGGAGGCCCAGGGTGGTATCTCTCTGGGCTTCAAGGCACTGCTGGCACCTGCGTTCGAGGATGTCGACCAACTGCTGCTGCATTACGCCTGGTGGCCACGGCTCTCGGTTGCACTGCTGGCCGGCGGTGGCCTGGCGCTGGCCGGGGTGCTGATGCAGCAAGTGCTGCGCAACCCGCTGGCGTCGCCTACCACCCTGGGGGTGGCTTCGGGGGCCAACCTGGCGTTGATGACGGCGACCCTGCTGGCGCCGGGACTGCTGGCCTTTGGCCGCGAGTGGGTGGCGCTCGCCGGTGGCGGTTTGGCGGTGGGGTTGGTGTTCATGCTGGCCTGGCGGCGCGGCTTGGCGCCTATCGTGGTGGTGCTGGCCGGGCTGGTGGTGAACCTCTACCTGGGGGCGTTGGCCACGGCGCTGCTGCTGTTCAATCACGAGGCACTTTCGGGGCTGCTGATCTGGGGCGCCGGCTCACTGGCCCAGAATGGCTGGGATGGCGTGGCGATTCTTTGGCCGCGGCTGGCCATCAGCTGCGTGTTGGCCTGGTTCCTGCTGCGCCCGTTGGCGGTGCTGGAACTGGACGATGCCAGCGCCAAGAGTCTAGGGGTGTCGCTTACCCATCTGCGCTTTGCGGGCATGGGGCTGGCGGTATTCATCACCGGTAGCATCGTCAGCGTGGTGGGTGTTATCGGCTTCATCGGCCTGGCTGCGCCCAATATCGTGCGCCTGGCGGGGGCGCGCCGCCTCGGCGAGCGTCTGCTATGGGGCACGCTGCTGGGGGCGGTGCTGCTGGCCACTACCGACTTGCTACTGCAGAACTTCACTGGTCTGGTGCCGATGCTGATTCCTACCGGCGCGGTGACAGGTGCCCTTGGCGCGCCGCTGCTGCTGTGGCTAATCCCGCGCCTGAAGCTGCAGGGGAACCGAGCTCCGCAACCCTCAGCCGTGCTGGCCAACCGACATCCCGCCCCCGAGCGCCTGGCCATGCGTCTGGCCATTGGCCTGCTGTTGGCTGCAGCCCTGGGCCTGCTACTGGGGCAGGGAGTGAGTGGCTGGTACTGGCTGTCGCCGGATAACTGGAACGTTATGCAGTGGCGTATGCCCCGGGTGCTGGCGGCGGCGGCCAGCGGCTTGATGCTGGCAGTGGCCGGCACCTTGCTGCAGCGCCTCTCCGCCAACCCCATGGCCAGCCCCGAGGTACTGGGTATCAGCGGTGGCTGTGCGATCGCCCTGATCCTGGGTATCTTCCTGCTGCCCGCGCCGACCAGCGGCATGCTGGTCGGCGTCGGCACCCTGGGGGCCTTTGCCACGCTGCTGATCCTGGTGGCACTCAATCGCCGCAGCGGCTTCGTACCGGAGCGCCTGCTGCTCACCGGGGTGGCGGTCACGGCGCTGTTCGATGCGGTGCGCAGCGTGATGCTGGCAGGCGGCGATCCCCGCGGGCAGCAGGTGATCGCCTGGCTGGCGGGCTCCACCTATTACGTCGATCTCACCAGCGCCCTGGTGGTAGGAACGCTGGCGGCGCTGCTGGCGTTGTGCACTCTGCCGCTGACCCGCTGGCTGGACATCCTGCCCTTGGGGGTACCCACCACCCAGGCGTTGGGTATTGCCATTAATCGCGCTCGCCTGGTGCTGCTATTGCTGGTGGCTCTGCTGACCGCCTGCGCCACCCTGGTGGTGGGGCCGCTCTCTTTCGTCGGGCTGCTGGCGCCGCATATGGCCAGGCTGTTGGGGATGTCCAGGGCGCGTCAGCATCTGCTGGGGGCGGCACTGGTGGGCATGCTGTTGATGGTGCTGGCCGATTGGGTAGGCCGCCAGATCATTTTCCCTTACGAGATTCCAGCCGGGCTGGTTGCCTCGCTGATCGGTGGCGCTTACTTCATGTGGGGACTGCGCAGATTGTGAAGCGTGCCGATGCCCAGTCGATAGGCAGTGGAGACAAGGAGGTGCGCATGACGCATGTAGCGGAGCTTATCACTCGCCAGGCGAATCCGGTCGAGGCGCTGCTCGCGCTCTATCGTCAGCCGCCCCTGGACAACCTGAAAGTGCCCGCCTTCGGTGCCCCTGATGTGGCGACACTACCTGGCAGTGCGCTGCTCGACCGGGCAACGCTCGATGAGCTGCTGGCACGCTATACGGCCAGTTTCGGTGAGGGGGCCGATCGTATGGCGGCAGCGTCGATCTGGTCGAAGTATCTTTTCAGCCTGGTCTCGATACCGTCCCTGGTAGCCAACCTGCTGTTGGGGCGGGGGCTGCCGGTGCAGCCCGAACTTCTGCGTGTCGAGCTCGGCGATCGAGGTGAGGCAACCCGCCTGTGGCTGCGTGATGGCGGCGAATCCCTGGCGTCACTCTACTTCGAGACCCGCTTCACCACGCTGTTCGATGATTTTTGTGCGCCCTTGATCGAGGCACTGGCCGAGTGCTCGGGGCTTTCGTCCAAGGTGTTCTGGAGCAACCTCGGCCACTACGTTGAATACGTGGGCCAGACCTGTTCGCGGCATCCACACTTTACCGCTGCCGGGGAGCCGCTGCTGCGCTATCTCGACACCAAGACGCTCGCTGACGGGCGTCGCAATCCGCTCTACCAGCCGGTGCGATATCTCGAGTTGGGCGGTGATATCCCCACCCGTGTGCGGCGGTTGTGTTGCGTGAAATATCGTCTGCCCGATGAGCCGCTGTGTGGTGGCTGCCCGCTGAAGGCCCAGAATTGCCCAGCGAAGTGATCAGCTCGACTGATGCCGGCTAAGCTAACGAGTCGGCTCGTGCCTAACCCGTTGCCGTCAGCTCAACGAGTTATCGTCAAATCTGGTGGATGGCGATCAGGCCGCATTCCTGTCTGATTGATCAACCACTTGCTCCCCGTCCTGGAACTTGACGTTGCTGACGACCAGTTCCAGCTTCTGGAAGTGC
>NZ_JABFTW010000039.1:0-23778 GCF_021404355.1 Halomonas sp. MCCC 1A11062 | reverse complement strand
ACTCTGATTTCCACTGACTGCTCCTGGATCAACATCGCGGCGGCTCAAAAGCCACCATCTTCGCCCAAGGGGGTCAGATTTACCTCGGCGTCAGGGGGTCAGTTTTACATCGGCGGTGACACCCACTTCAGGTTTCTATCCGCGCGGCCCGTGCGGGCCGCGACCCGACAACGGCTCGGCCATCCGACTGCCCGAGGCGGTTTCTATCCGCGCGGCCCGTGCGGGCCGCGACGACGTTGCCGGTAAAGGTGGTGTTGTTGATGTCGTTTCTATCCGCGCGGCCCGTGCGGGCCGCGACGCAGCCCCTTTGTCAAGTTGGCTACGGCCTTGTCGTTTCTATCCGCGCGGCCCGTGCGGGCCGCGACCCGACCCCATGGCCCAGGACATGGCCCGCGCCTGGGTTTCTATCCGCGCGGCCCGTGCGGGCCGCGACGCTGGGCGTGGCTCAGGACGAGGTAGCCAGGCTCGTTTCTATCCGCGCGGCCCGTGCGGGCCGCGACACGTTGGGCTGCTGGACCGGCCCATGTTCGTGCTGGTTTCTATCCGCGCGGCCCGTGCGGGCCGCGACCCCTGGGTGCTGGTATTCACCGGGCCGTCGAACAGGTTTCTATCCGCGCGGCCCGTGCGGGCCGCGACCGGCGCAGCACCATGTACCGCACACGGCGGATGATGTTTCTATCCGCGCGGCCCGTGCGGGCCGCGACCTTGACGGGCGCGTGTACCGCATGCGTGCGCGATGGTTTCTATCCGCGCGGCCCGTGCGGGCCGCGACCCTCAGACCACTTGGGGTCCCAGCGGTCGACTGAGTTTCTATCCGCGCGGCCCGTGCGGGCCGCGACACTACCTGGGTGCGCTGCAGTCGATCTACCTCAACGAGTTTCTATCCGCGCGGCCCGTGCGGGCCGCGACCCTGGACCAGCAGCTTGGCGGTATTGCCCGTCTTGTTTCTATCCGCGCGGCCCGTGCGGGCCGCGACGTTCTCAGCTTGTCGACTTCCTGGGTGAACTCATTGTTTCTATCCGCGCGGCCCGTGCGGGCCGCGACGCGGGGTCTTCGACGAGCTGCAGGCGTCGTTCGATGTTTCTATCCGCGCGGCCCGTGCGGGCCGCGACCTAGGGTCAGCTCCGATCCATCATCGGCGCGACGGAGTTTCTATCCGCGCGGCCCGTGCGGGCCGCGACCCTCGCGCTCTTCGTGGAGAAGCACACCGCGCTCGTTTCTATCCGCGCGGCCCGTGCGGGCCGCGACCACCATCCAGGTTGTCGATAGCGTCTTGAGGGGGTTTCTATCCGCGCGGCCCGTGCGGGCCGCGACGATCACCTGGGCGGTTCGCACGTAGTTCTCGAAGGCGTTTCTATCCGCGCGGCCCGTGCGGGCCGCGACGTCTACGCTTCCAGGTAGTTCGGTTCCTCGCCCTTGTTTCTATCCGCGCGGCCCGTGCGGGCCGCGACGCTAACGTCGACCTCGAGATGCTCGGCCACACCATGTTTCTATCCGCGCGGCCCGTGCGGGCCGCGACCAGCGCCTGAGCGACGAGCGCCTTGGCAGCCGCCAGCGTTTCTATCCGCGCGGCCCGTGCGGGCCGCGACCTCATGAGGTCATTGGAGGTGGCGGCGCAAATCCCGTTTCTATCCGCGCGGCCCGTGCGGGCCGCGACCCACCCCTATGCCCGTAATCACACCGCAACCCTGTTTCTATCCGCGCGGCCCGTGCGGGCCGCGACGCCCTCACCGGAGCCCTGGCATGATCGTGGGAATGTTTCTATCCGCGCGGCCCGTGCGGGCCGCGACGCAACGGCAACGCCGGCAGCGGCGGCAGCTCGGCACGTTTCTATCCGCGCGGCCCGTGCGGGCCGCGACGCGCGGCGGGTGATCTGCTGGATCTGGTGATCGTGTTTCTATCCGCGCGGCCCGTGCGGGCCGCGACGCTGTGTCCTTGATGGTGAGGCTGGTTTCTTTTTTGTTTCTATCCGCGCGGCCCGTGCGGGCCGCGACGAGGCGCCGGCGCTGGCGGTGCTGGGCTTCGATGTTTCTATCCGCGCGGCCCGTGCGGGCCGCGACCGTCTGCGTCTGCATCTTGAGCGTGTCGATGCTGCGTTTCTATCCGCGCGGCCCGTGCGGGCCGCGACGCGGGTTGAGCCGGTATTCGTTGGCGATGGACATGTTTCTATCCGCGCGGCCCGTGCGGGCCGCGACTCACTCAACTCAAGCCCTGCCCCAGTCGCCTGGAGTTTCTATCCGCGCGGCCCGTGCGGGCCGCGACTCGCTGCCATCGGCCTGGATATCGACGATGCTCTCGTTTCTATCCGCGCGGCCCGTGCGGGCCGCGACCTCAGGGCGACCTGTCCTTCCTGCATCTTCCTGGTGTTTCTATCCGCGCGGCCCGTGCGGGCCGCGACCTTCGCCTGGGTGGACGGCACCACGGTCCACAGCGTTTCTATCCGCGCGGCCCGTGCGGGCCGCGACCTTCGCCTTGGCTACCTCGCGCTCATATGCGGCGATGTTTCTATCCGCGCGGCCCGTGCGGGCCGCGACGGTTGGCGCCATAGACGTGCAGAGCGATGTGGTGGTTTCTATCCGCGCGGCCCGTGCGGGCCGCGACCGCTTGCCCGCCTCGATAGCGGCCTTCCAGGTGGGGTTTCTATCCGCGCGGCCCGTGCGGGCCGCGACGACTTCCCTGATGTGCCAATCGCCCCGGGCGTGCCGTTTCTATCCGCGCGGCCCGTGCGGGCCGCGACTCCAGCTCGTGGAGCGTGGCCAGGCGGCAGGAGAGTTTCTATCCGCGCGGCCCGTGCGGGCCGCGACAGCTGTTGAGCGCCATATGGGCTCGAATTGGTTCAGTTTCTATCCGCGCGGCCCGTGCGGGCCGCGACGCGTCGCTATCGTGGTACTGGTGAGCCGCCTCCTGTTTCTATCCGCGCGGCCCGTGCGGGCCGCGACATGGATTGTCCTGATGGGTCGATCATCATGATCGATGTTTCTATCCGCGCGGCCCGTGCGGGCCGCGACCACACCCACGGCCCACACGGCACCGATAGCTCCTGTTTCTATCCGCGCGGCCCGTGCGGGCCGCGACGTCATCGCAACATCGATTTTATATTGACGTGCCAGTTTCTATCCGCGCGGCCCGTGCGGGCCGCGACACAACCTGCTGGGCTAGCGCGGCAGAGCTAGCCAGTTTCTATCCGCGCGGCCCGTGCGGGCCGCGACTCCGGCAACAGCATGAAGCGTCTGATATCGTTGGGTTTCTATCCGCGCGGCCCGTGCGGGCCGCGACTCACACTCACTCACGTCATTCCTGAGATAAGGGGTTTCTATCCGCGCGGCCCGTGCGGGCCGCGACTGTTCCCTTATAACGCTTTGATGGAGCAGGTGAAATGCCTATAGTTCTGCGAAATAGGACTCAGCAGCAGGAAATACTGCCTGGCTTTGATGGCCAGGCATAATAAAAGGAGAAAAATCAAATTGTTAAAGAGCCGCGAACCTGCCAGGAAAACCCAGGACGCTTATGGTTCGCAGAACAGGAGGGAAACTAGAAAACGAGGGGACCATTCATATCCAAGGCAGGCTTTGCGCCAATATGCTCAATACGATTCTTCCAGTTCTTTCCCAGGAAGTAGAAGCGCAAGCTATCCACTTCATCATCGATCAGATCGATTAGCCGCTGTCGAAGGCGAACCCATTGGTCAGGATCGACTTCGATCTCGAAAACCGAGAATTGCACTCGCTGCCCGACATCACGGCAAGCCTTGGCAACCCGGCGCAACCTTCCTTCGCCACCCTCTGATGACGTGCTGACGTCATAGCTGACCAGAACCATCATCGCTGCACTCTCCTAGTCGAGTCACTTCCATAAGAAGGGCGGGTAGGCATCCAGGTCGCCGCGCAGATGGCGTGCCAACAACTGAGCCTGCAATATCGGCAGCATGCCAATCGGAGCCTTCTCGCCGATAAAGGCGTGATTAAGTTCTTCGCGCTTCCTCTCCTGATAGGCGGTCAGTACCGTCTTGCGCGCATCGTCGGTCAAGACCACACCACCGCTTTCAGCAACCGTGAAGTCCTTCTCTCGTAGTTGGCGACGATTGACTAGAGACAGCGCCAATCTATCCCCCAGCAGGGGCCTGAACTCCTCGGCAAGATCGAGTGCCAAGCTGGGCCGGCCGGGGCGATCCCGATGAAGGAATCCCACTGCCGGGTCCAGCCCTACGCTTTCTAGCGCCGAACGGCAGTCGTGGGTCAACAACGTATAGAGGAAGGACAACAGCGCATTGAGGCGATCACGCGGTGGACGACGGTTGCGGCCAGTAAAGCGGAAGACTTCACCATCGTGGCGAACGAGACTATCAAAGACGCCGAAATAGACCTGTGCGGCTTCGCCCTCCAAGCCACGTAATCCATTCGTCGTGGGTTCATGCAATAGATCCCGAGCGATCCGGCTTAGGCGGGTACGCGCCCTTTCCAAATCTTCTCGCTCAGGCGGCTCCAGCTTGCTACCGTAGTCTCGAAGCCCTCTGGCGATTACCGCACGCTGGTTATGCACCTTGCCAATCAACAGACCGCGAACGATATCAGCACAACCAACCCCGTCATCGCTGGTGCGATACTGTGCACGCCTCAGCAGCACATTGCCTGACACCGGCCCCTCGATACGTGCAAGAAACTTACCGTTGGGGGTCAGGTGGGTAATGGTGACTCCTTGCTCGGCACAAAAGCCCATCAATGGTGGAGATACCAGCACCCTGCCGAAGCAGACCAGTGATTCGAGCATATGAATGGGAAGTCGTGCCCGCTCCTTGCCCTCGACATCCATGACCACATTGGCTCCATCCTTCTTGAGCCAAGCCCCCTCAGTAGTGATGTAGAGTGTATTGAGCTGGCGGCGCATATGATTCACTCATCCAGAGATTGAATTTGACGCTCCAGCCAGCGGCCTGCCGATCTCTGCTTACCCATGACCTGAGGTTGGCAGGCATCTATCAGCGAGCAGTGGTCGCAGCGCTTTGGCTCGTAGGTAGCGGATGGCGTACGGTTGCTATCGAAGAGGGCACGCGTCTCTGCGATGATTCGCAAGGTCAGTGTCCGAAGCTCTTCGTCGAACGTGACGGTCTTTCTCCTCCGGGTCTTGCCGTAGTACAGCGCGCCCTCCTCGATTCTGAGGCTCAGCATCTCCTCCAGGCACAGCGCCTGGGCGCAGAGTTGTACTTCATCGGCTCGATGCGCCTTGGGCCGGCCACGTTTGTATTCTATGGGCCTCACCACGTGAGGTTGCCGGGTTTCGTCGAACTCAACCACATCGGCAACTCCGGTCAATCCCAGCACCTCACTGGCCAGCGGAAGCGCCATCGCGGTATGAATGCCGCGCCGGCGCTCATGGCCCAGGTGGTCGGCCCGCTCATGGAGAATGCGCCCTTCAGCCGTATAGCGGTTCTCCTCCCACTGCTGTTCGAGGTGAATCAGCGCACACTGGCGCGGGCAGAACAACATGTGCTGCAGCGCCGAGAGCGGGACCGGTCGAACGTCATCCTCCATCCCATTCGCCTACAGCTTCTCGTCGACGCTGACACCGGCCGGCAAGGCCTCTGCATCGACAGAGACGCGATAATCGCTGTAATGACGGGCTGGCGTGTTCTCCTCACCTTCGACACGCTCGACTTTTACGCTGTCGAACAGCAGGTGTGCCGGGGCATTACCCATCGGGTTATCGTGCTTGAAGACGATCAGCTTGCGCGCCGACATTTCGCCACGAGCAGCGGAGCGGTCATGCTCAAACATATTGACCAACGCGCGCCACAGCAGCTCGAGATCATCGTTCGAGAAGCCGGTACGCTCAGCGAGCTTGGCCGATATGTAGCCGTGGGCACGATAGAGGCCATAGGGAATGATGTGTTTGCGGCCCATGGTGCGCTCCTTCTCCAGATCGCGCTCATTGGTAACCGCCATTCGGGTAATCGAGACTTCCATCGGCACGACCGGGTCGATAGAACTGGCAAAGGCCATCTGCACTGGGCCGCGTACTTGGCCAGAGTTGACCTCGGTGGTCATTACCGCACCGAAGGTGCGAACATCGAAGAAATTCCGGCACATCCATTCCGTCAGCGCCCGAGCCTTTTCCACCTCTTTGGGCAGCTTCTTGGGCTCGGGTTTGATGTCGAGCGCATCATAGGCCTTCTTATGCTGGTTATTGAGTACTGATTTCTCCTGCATATAGATGGCGTAGCCGGCTTCTTCTTCCTTCTCCAAGGCGACGTAGTTACGGATCTTGCGCTTGAGGCAGACGTCTGTCACCAGCCCCTGGTTCGTTTCAGGATCGAGCCGGGGCAGGTTGCCTGCATCCGGATCCCCGTTGGGGTTGCCGTTGGTGACGTCGAACAGCAGCACGAATTCGTAACGGTTGGCGATGGCGGTCATTCCATATCTCCCGGGCTAGCCTCATCAGCATTCTCTTGTTGACGAGTCCATTTCTGTTGATAATAACCAATAGCAAACTTTCCTTGCTCCTGAATAGAAAGATGCTTAGGAAATTCCGCTGGCAGCTTTTTCATTATCTCACCCATTTTTTTCTCAATAGCATAGGCGACATTTTCTCTCTTATCTTTTCGTATCCTAGAGAAATGGTGAACAACGCCTCGCGTCAGCATTGGAAACACATTCGCCGGGGTAGCTGAAGCCGCACCATAATAACGGTCACGTATTGTAGCGTTGACTTCTTTACCTAGGGCTTCTCGCTGAGCATTCTCCAGTTCAGCAAACAGCCTTCCTAATAAGTAACTGGCATTGGTGCAATGTTGATCGAGACTCACGGGCACCTCCTGATAGTTGAAATTCGAGTTCGCTGCGAGTCGTGCATCTCGTGCGAGTACAGCCTTGCAAAGCGCCACGCGCAGGCCAGTAATGCCACCATCGCTGCGAAAGCGCATCACTATGTTGTTCAATAGGGACTGAGGATAGCGACACCCGGTAAGGACGGAGCGCATCATCTCGCCGGCTAGTTGTGGCAGCACATCTTCAGCTTTTGGCCAGTCGCCATGAATGGGGGCTGTCTGCAGAGCAAGCCGCCTCACACCCGGCATCACCCCTTTCCAAGGGATAGGCTCCAGCAGCATATCTTTATGATGTTGGGCATAGTGCTGAGCCAGGCGCTCCAGACTATCCACATACCAAAAGCGCACCGATAAGCGAGCAGCGTTAGGGGCAAGCCCGAGCACAAAGAACTGGGTATCCGGTTCCAACAGCGGATCCAGCTCCTGCAAAGGACGCCCTTGAGAAATATCGGTCAGCAAGGTACCCAGCTTGGCAGCCTCTTGCTCATCACTGGGCGGCTCATTGAGCATGGCGAAAAAGCCCTCGGCCGCCTCAGCATGTGCCGCATCCCTGGCTCTGGCCCAGAACACCACCGTGGCATCGCCGATCTGGAGCCGTTGGCGATTATCGGCATCACCTCTCAGCAAGTAATTCAGCGCCGTTGAGTAGCCAAAGATGGCTGATTTGGAAATCGAGGCGTTTTGATTCTTGCTGTAGCCGTAGGATTCATAAGCATCGCTGTTAAACGAGACGAGCGATGCGCCAGACGACTGTGCATCCCTGACGCCTCGAATTGCGGGGTGGTCGGTACCCAACGGGGCGATCTCACCAGTGATCAAACACTGCCCTAATTCCCCTTCACCACTTTCCAGCGCAGCGTCCCATAGCCGTCGTGCTTCATGGTTCTCATGCAAATACTGTCGCTGACCATCGAGCCGGAAGATGACATTGGTGTCCAACACTTCTTCGCTATAGCCAGGAATATCGATGAGTTGCTCTGGTATCCATTGATCGAGCAGTCTAAGAAAGGCGATCAAGTAGGGATCATCACTCTCGCCGAAGAGAGCGCGCTGACGTTCCTTGAATGCCTCATGCTCATCCATCAGTCGCTTGCCTTCACCGGCAGAGGCACCGAGGGCATACGCAGTCTTATCCCACAGCGGATAGGCGTGGATTCCCGAGGTACGACGTTTGTCCACAGGCACCTGGCAAGGGCTTGGTCGAGGCTTCTTGCCGGTGGTATCACGCAGATCGATGATCTGTAGCGGCTTTCCATCTTGGGAAAATACTAGGCAGAAACTGACTTTCTCACTACTGAAGCCAGGCAGTGGCACTTTGTTTTCATCAGCCAGTCGCTGATAGTAATCGTTCAGAGCGGTCAGGATCATGCCAATGCCTCCTCGAAAGGCGGCACCTCGATCACGCCGTTCTGCATCCTGGCGCGAAAGTAACGTGGCATCTTGCCATTGGCGAAGTCGATATCATGCAACATGAAGCCGAGATCACGCTCCCCGTTTAGCTGTGGATCGACCTGTGGCATGTCAACCTCGGCTTCGATCAACTCAAATGCAGCTGGGAATTCTCGCGTGCCCAGGCATGGCATGTGGAAGCACTGTCCTTGGCGGGCACGGCGATTGAAGATGTCCAGATGCTTGCCGGGCGTATCGCTCTCGTCGGCACGCGAAGTGAACTCGAAGTGAGCCTCAATCACATAGCCCACATCGCGCAAAATGGTGGCAGCACGCTGTTGCCGATTCTGGTCAACGAAATAAGCCACGTCGTCGACACGCCCCGCCTTCATGGCCTTGGTAACGGTCGAGGCAGGCAGCTTTCCCGCGACTTCGTTGCGGCGCAGCGATTCGAATCGGATCGGTTTCAATACATGGATGCGATCCACGCACCAGCGAATCGCCGGCTTCCAATGGATAGCTTCCAGGATGCCTCGCGCTGCGGACGGCGTGATCACATCGTAGGAGACACGCTCGACTTTCATCTCAGGCCGAGTAAAGCAGGCCCGCTCCCCCCAGATATGCAGACGAACCCCATATGTCATCCGCTGCTCCTTAATTTGCTTGCTATGTTTTGTCGATGCCTCACCAGACATTGGACTCACTGGCTCGGAAGGTCGGATCACTCCAGTTCAGCCCAAGCCGCTTGTCGTAAAGGTCTTCGTTTATCAACACCATGAATTGCTCCCCGAACTTGTCAGGCTTAACAGCCGAGATGGCGCCAACCCGCTCCAATGCAGCAAAGCCTTGGCGTGGAACCTGTACGGTGTAGGGTTGCAGCTTGCGAGCGATACCACCGACTCCTTCGGCATGCTCTAGATCTCTCAGCGCGGCTCGGGCCTTATCGTCGAAGGGAATGATGACGGCACGCTGGTTGTTCTCGATCATGCGAAACTTCTGCTCGAGGGTTTCGAAGGGAAGTCCATCGAGACGGCCATCCTCAATCAACTTCAAAAGACCATGCCGGTCTAGCCGCTGTGGCCCCTGCTGCCAATACAGTAGGCGGAAGTAGGCCTCTATCGCTGCCAACGACAAAGGGTCATCTCCGTGATGCCTGAGCACTTCGACAGTAGCTTGAGCGAACTGCTTGAGTTCAGGAGGAGGCTCCCACTCTTCATTGACTGTAGAAAAGATCAACACCTCACTGTCGCCAACGGCACGCTTGCCTTCGCGATTACAGCGCCCAGCCGCCTGGGCGATGGAGTCCAGTCCTGCCTCGGCACGCAAGACGCGCGGGAAGTCGACGTCCACCCCTGCTTCTATTAGGGACGTCGAAACTACCCGGCAGGGCCTCCCCTGTTCCAGAACTTGGCGTATTTCGGCCAGTATCTGGCGACGGTGCACAGCGCACATCGAGGTGGTGAGATGATAGGCACCAGGCTGCTGGGCTATCGACTCGTACAGAGCCCGGGCGTGACGACGGTTATTGACGATGCATAGCACCTGATCGGTCGCGAGCAGTTGATCGCGAAGCTCCTCATCCGTCATGGGGCCAACATGACGCACTTGGACACGCTCCAGTTGCCGATAGAGCTTTTCAGGCTCTGGGGCAAGTTCCCTCAGATTTCGCAAACCGCCTTTGAAACTACTTTCAGGAACGTCGGTTTCGGCCAGGGCCGGCTGAGTCGCCGTACACAGCACGACACTGGTGCGGTAGTTCAGCGCTAGTTCGTCCAGTGCTGTCACGCTGGGCCGCAGCAGCGGCAAGGGCATGGTTTGGGCCTCGTCCAGGATCACCACGCTGTTAGCAATGTTGTGCAGTTTGCGGCAGCGTGAAGTCTTGGCAGCAAAGAGACTTTCGAAGAACTGTACTGCCGTGGTGACGATGATCGGTGCATCCCAGTTTTCGCTGTCGCGGCGCAACTTGTCGATACTTCGCTGGTCGCGCTGATTGTCAGTGTCGAAGGCGCTATGGTGCTCCAACACTGCCGCCTCGCCATACTCCCCCAAGGCATGACGAAACACCGCAGCGTTCTGCTCGACGATACTGGTGAAGGGAATCACATAGATCACTCGGTCCATACCGTGGGCAATGGCATGGTCGAGAGCGAAAGCCAGCGAGGCCAGCGTCTTGCCTCCACCGGTTGGTACCGTCAGCGAGAATCTACCTGGCGTGAGCGCGGCTTGTGAACATACATGGGAGAGGATTTCTCCTCGCAAGCGATTGACGAAGTTGTCCGGCTTACTCGCCTGCAGGGTCTCTAGGTGCTCATCCAGCGACGCACGCAAAGCCTTGAGGGCTGGACCACCACCCCGTTCGCGGGGCAAACCGCTATCATGCTGAGCATAGAAGGTCTCGGTATCAATGAAATCGGCATCAACGAGGCAGGAAAAGAGCATCCGTGCAAGGAAGGCTGCCTGAAAAAACTTGCGGTCGCGTAGGGAAGTAAAATCCGCTGGTAGAGATAACGTATCGGGGAGCGTAATTTCTTGCTGCCACAACGGGTCGAGAGGGGGCAAGTCTGCTTCTAAGCGGTTCTTCAGCGGCGTACGTTCGCCGCTATCCCGCCCATTGGCCAGCCCAGCATGGTGGCCAGCAATTAGATAGGCCAATAGATGGCCAAGCTGCGGATATTTCTCGATGGCGACATGGGCGCCTGCCGTGGAGTGGTCAACGCGCTCCGGCGAACCTTCCAGACGCCGCTGGAAAGGCACAGTGTACTTGCCAAGGTCGTGCAGCAAACCCACTGCCTCGCCCCATGGCGCGGCGCCAAACCGGCTCGCTCGTTGAGCTGCCAGTCGACCCACTGCGTTCAGATGCCCTGCTAATGGCTGCCAATGAGCTCTGTCGACATCCTCAATGGAGTGCGCATAAAACATGCGTTCCCTGCCTGTCGTATTTTTCTAGTCCTTTTAGACAAGCATCTATCGTAACTTTTCGCTACAAAAAATTATTCTTAAATTGAGGCAGATCATAACTCTCAAACCACCTCCGCCACTTCCTCGAACGCCAGCCTCGGCCCCCTCGGGCGCTGAGTTTTCGGCTCCCCCACGCCGAGGTTGACCAGGAAGTTGCTCTTGTAGCGGCCGTCCGGAAAGAACTCTTCGTCGACCATGTCGTGGTCGAAGCCGCTCATGGGACCGACGTCGAGCCCCAGCATGCGTGCGGCGACGATGAGGTAGGCGCCCTGCAGGGTGCCGTTGCGGCAGGCGGTGTCGCTGGCTTTGTCGGGGTTCTCGGCGAAGCGCTCGCGGGCATTGGGCGATTGCGGGAAGACGGTGGGCATGTGTTCGTAGAAGCGGGTGTCGATGGCGACGATCACGGTGGCTGAGGCTTCGTGGGCCTTGTCGCGGTTGCCTTCGGAGAGCGCCGGGATCAGGCGCGACTTGCCTTCCTCGCTCACCACGAAGACGTAGCGCGCCGGCTGGCAGTTCATCGAGGTGGGCCCCCACTTGAGCAGGTCGTAGAGCTCGCGCAGAGTGGCCTCGTCGATGGGCTCGTGCTTGAAGCTGTAGTGGGTGCGCGCTTTGCGAAACACGGTATCCAGCGCGGTGTCGTCGAGGGGCTGACGAGGCATTGAACTCTCCGGTTCGAAGTGGGCTCAGCTAACTTTACGCGTTCGTTACCGGCCGGTCACGACCGGTTGTGCGAAGCGTTATCCATTCAGCCAGACGATCCCTGCGTTGAGGTAGCCCGCAAAGCTGACCCAGGCCAGGTAGGGCACCAGTAGCCAGGCAGCCAGTGACGAAATGCGGGCAAAGCGACGAATCGTCAGCAGCAGCAGCCCCCACAGCAGCACGAGATCGAGCAGGGCGAAAACCATCAGGTTCATGCCGAAAAACAGCAGCGACCATAGCCCGTTGGCCACCAACTGGGCGACGAAGGGCCATAGCACCGTGACCCGCTGCTCGGGAGAAACCCGCAGCGTAACCCGCCAGGCGGCTATCGCCATCAGCAGGTAGAGGATCGTCCAGACCACCGAGAAGACCCAGCCGGGTGGTGTGAGCGGCGGCTTTTCGAGCTCGGCATACCAGGCTCCGGGCGAGGTAAGCGCCCCAATCATGGCCACGAGGGCGACCACCAGCAGCCAGCCGAGAAAGATCATCAACGAGTGACGGGGGGCGACGGAAGGGACTGTCATGCGCAACTCCTTTTGCTCGATGTCGCCAGTGGAACGAAGCGGTTACCCCCGGCCTGAACCATACTCTAGACCAGAGTAGCGATATTCAAATATGCCCGGGACGGCACAACGCCATGACCCTCCGGTTTGACGACTTCGAACTCGATACGGCGCACTATGAGCTGCGTCGACACGGCGAGCTGCGTCGCGTGGAACCGATGGTGTTCGATCTCATCGTGCATTTTGCCCATCATCCGGATCGGGTCTTCAGTCGCGACGAACTGATCGAGGCCGTGTGGGCGGGGCGGATCGTCTCGGACGCTACCGTCGCTTCCTGCATCAAGCAGGCACGGCGCGCGCTGGACGACAGCGGCGACACCCAGATCTATATCAGGACGGTACGCGGCCGAGGCTTCCGCTTCACCGCGAGCGTGACCGAAACCGACGATGATGCCTCTGAGCGTGTCGCGGTTGCCGCTTCCCCGTCCTTCGGCAGCGACGATCCCGCCCTGCTCGTTCTTCCGCTGCGTGCATTGGCCGACGCCCCTGAGCTCAATCGGTTTGCCGATGCGCTGACCGGCGAGCTGAGTTCCATCCTCACGCGGATACCGCTGCTGCGCCTGAGCGCCCGGGGCGGACAGTATCTCGACCGCCCGGTGACACCGGCCGCACGCGAGCTTCACGAGGCGCTGGGGGTCGATTACGTCTTGGAGGGCAGCGTGCAGCCCTGGCCCGACGGGGGCGCGGAGCGGATGCGCGTGACCGTGCATCTGACCGATGCCAAGGCCGGCTTTCGTCTGTGGGCCGAGACCTTCACCCTGGTCGGCCCGGTGGGCGAGGCCCTCGACATCGGCGTGCCCATGATCATCGCCAAGCTGGAGCCACAGCTGCACCGTGCCATCTATCGCAAGGTGAGCAGTCTCGATGGCGAGCGCAGCGCCCGCCAGCTCTATCTCGAGGCCAGCGGTATCCTGGCGCTGCAGGGTTGGCATCCGGAGTCTTTCTCGGCGGCGGCGAATCTGCTGCGGCGCAGTTGGCGGCTGGAGCCGGGCTTCGCCCTGGCGGCGGCCTATCTCTCACTCGTGCGTGGGCTGGGACATCGCTTCGATCTGATGAGCGATCACGAGCAGGCATGGGCTGAAGCGCTCGATGCCGCCGAGTGCGCGTTGCAGCTCGATAGCATGGACTCGACCGTACTCGGTCACGCCGGGTGTGCGTTGGCCGATATCGGTTATCCCGACCGCGGCGTGCCGATGCTACGCAAGGCCCTGGAGATCAATCCGGCCAACGCCCAGGCCTGGGCGGCATTGGGCTCGGCGTACCTGGCCGGCAATCGTCCGGTGGAAGCGGTCGCTCACCTGCGCCATGGCATTCGCATCAGCCCGCTCGACAGCCGCCTGTCGATCTGGGGCTCGGTACTCGCCATTGCCTATCTGCTCCTCGGCGACCGCAGTGCTGCCCGCGAGCAGGCCGAACTCGCCTGCCAACGCGACGACCGCTGCTATATGCCTCGCATCGTGCTGGCCGCCATCCACCGGCTCGATGGCAGGCAGGAGCTGGCGCGCCAGGCGCTGGAAGATGCCTATCGCATCAAGCCTGACCTGACCCTCAAGCAAATTGCGGCGCTGGTCGGGCAGAAGCACGGCATGCGCTTGGTGGCACTGTAGCTGCAACCCCGACTCCCTCTCCCCACGCAATTCCCCACAAATCCCCATGCAACCCGCAAGCCGGCGGTACGGGCTCTGCATAGGCTGAGCTTGTCGCTCGGAAGCGCCCATTGCGGGTAGAGCGACGACAGCACTGAGACAATCCACCCAAGGAGTTTTGCCATGACTCTCACTACCACGCTCGGGTCGCAGGCCGCCGGCCCCGATTACGCGGCGATCAAGGCCAAGCAACAAGCGGTTTGGGGTGCCGGCGACTACTCACGTATCGGCGTTACCCTGCAGATCGTCGGCGAACAGCTGTGCGAAGCCATGGACCTGCGCGCCGGCCAGTCCGTGCTCGACGTGGCCGGCGGCAACGGCAACGCTTCGCTGGCGGCGGCCCGGCGATTCTGCAAGGTCGTCTCCACCGATTACGTGGAAGCGCTGCTGGCCAAGTCCGCCAAGCGCGCCGAAGCGGAAGGGCTGGCGATCGACTACCGGACGGCGGATGCCGAGAGCCTGCCGTTCGCCGACGCCTCTTTCGACAACGTGGTCTCCACCTACGGGGTGATGTTCACGCCCAACCAGGGCCAGGCCGCCGCGGAGCTGCTCCGGGTATGCCGGCCCGGTGGCAAGATCGGTCTGGCCAACTGGACCCCGGCGAGCTTCATCGGCCAGCTGTTCAAGACAATCGGTCGCTATGTGGCGCCGCCCACGGGGGTGAACTCACCGGCGGCGTGGGGCACTCGGGAGTTTCTCGAGACCCACTTCGGCCCGCACGTACAGAAGATCGAGGCTCAGCCCAGGTATTTCACTTTCCGCTACCAGTCGCCAACGCATTGGTTGGATGTGTTCAGCACCTACTACGGGCCGACGCTGAAAGCGTTCGAATCGCTTGATAGCGAAGCCAGGCAGGCGCTGCGTTCGGAGGTCCTCGCTCTGATCGAGGCTCACAACCGTGCCACGGACGGCACCATGGTGGTGCCCTCGGAGTATCTGGAGGTGGTCATTACGCGTTAAGCGGCCACACATCACTCCCCCGCCGGGAGCGGCATATTCGCGCTCCCGGCATTGCTTTCATGGCGTAATGACTCATCGCGCTTTTCTTCTCGCGCTTTTCTCTTCGGGCTTTTCTTTGCTCGGCTACTTTTATAAAACAAAAGATCACTTTTCCCTTATCTGACAAGGAATCCCCTCATGCTTCGCCGTTCCTTCCTGCCATTTGCGAGCGCCATGCTGATGCTCCTCGTTTCTTCATTGGCCCTGGCCCAGCAGCCCAGCCAGGAGTACCAGGCCTACGAGGACGCCCTGGCCCGGGGCGAGCGCCATGCCAACGTGTGGCAGTACGGCTGGGCGGGGGTGTACGCCTCTACGCTTGCCGTGAACGTCTATCAGGCCAGCGAGTCGGACAGCCGCGATACTCGTTACGATGCCAGAGTGGGCGCGGTGAAGTCGGCGCTGGCGCTGGCCGGTACGCTGATGGATCGCCAACCGCACCCGGCAGCTCGGCGTCAGTTGAGCGAAGGCGGTGGCGATATCGAAAGTGCGCGCCGGCTGCTGCATGAGGTGGCCGCAGAGGAGCGCCAGCGCCGCAGCCTGGAGGCGCGCCTCGGCTCTCTGCTGGTGAATACGGCCTCGGGCCTGCTGATCGGTGTGGGCGACGGCCGCGGCCGCGATGGGGCGATCAATTTCGCCACCGGCATGCTGGTCAGCGAGCTGCAGCTGCAAACTCAGCCGCGCCAGGCTTCGGTGGCGATCAATCGCTTCCAGCCGGCCCGGGTCTCGTTCGGCGACATGCATCTTGAAGGCGAGTATGCCTGGCTGGTGACGCCCAATCAGGTGGGCGTGGCGCTGCGCTATTGAAGCAAAGTGAAAAGAAGAAAGGCACCTGGCCCGCTCGGGGCCAGGTGCATAGCGTAATCACGCGACAGCGTTTGTCGACTGCTTCAGCTGAGTACCTTGATGGGGCCATGATCGTCGCAGTGATCCCCGTGGGGATGGTGCAGATGACCATCCACGAGGTAGTCGATGTGATCGCCGTGGGGCACCGGCTCATGACCGCAACCGGGGCCATGCACATGGTTCGGGTCGTGCCCGGCGCACTGATGCGCGGGGGTGCAACGGTCGGGGTTGGTGTCCGATACCTCGATCACGTGCTCGTCGACGTGATCTTGATGCGGATGATGCAGGTGTCCGTCATGCAGGTAATCGGTATGACCATTGTGTTCGATGGCCGTATGGCCGCAGCCCGGGCCATGTTCGTGATCGTGGTGGGGATGCTTCTGGCAGCGCATAGCGACCTCCTGAGTCGGGCAACTTACCTCCGCCAAAGCGCAAATGTCTGGCCAGGCGGGCGATAGCGTTTCGTCTTCAATATGGTAGCTCACAGCGAGCTCGGTCAAACGCAGCCTATCATTTATGTTATGATATAACATATCTAACAACCCTTTGGCCTGCCCCATGCTCGATACGCTGCTCTGGTGGCTGACGTCACCCTTCGACTATGCCTTCATGCGCCGCGCCCTGGTCGCGTCATTGGCTCTCTCGCTTACCGCACCGATTCTCGGCGTGTTTCTCACCCTGCGCGGCATGAGCCTGATGGGCGAGGCACTGTCGCATGCCATTCTACCGGGCGTGGCCGTCGCCTTTATGCTGGCCGGCTTCTCCCTGCCGCTGATGATGGCCGGCGGCGTGCTGGCAGGGCTGATTACCGTTGCCCTGGCCGGTGGGGTGACGCAATTCAGCGGACTCAAGGAGGACGCGGCCATGGCCAGCCTGTTCCTGGTGGCCATGACCTCGGGGGTGCTGATCGTGAGCCTGTCGGGGAATGCGCTGGATCTCGGCCATGTGCTGTTTGGTAACATACTGACGGTGGACAGCCGCACGCTGATGCTGGTGGCGGTGGCCAGCAGTGCGATAATGATCGGTGTGGCGGTCGCCTTTCGTGCTCTGGTGGTGGAGTGCCTGGATCCGCAGTTTCTGACGCTGCAAGGGCGGCATGCCGGCTGGACCCATGCTCTGTTCATGATGATGGTGGTACTGAGTCTGGTAGTGAGCTTTCAGACCCTGGGCACGCTGATGGCAGCCGGCCTGATGCTGCTGCCCGCCGCCGCTGCACGCTACTGGAGCCAGCGGCTCGAGGGCATGATCGCCATTGCCGTCTGCATTGCCCTGGCTGCCAGCATGGTGGGGTTACTCGCGTCCTACCACGCCGGCCTGCCCTCCGGGCCTACGATCATTCTGCTGGCAGGGCTGGTGTACATCATGTCGATCGTGCTTGGTCCTTATCACAGTTTGCGAGCGGGCCGAACCCGACCCAAAGCGGCTTTATTGGCGCAGCGTTCACAACTGATTCCTTGAGCGGTTCCCTTTTGCTGTGAACGCTGCATACTGCCGCCCTGGATCAGTTGGTCCACGGTCCTGTCTGATGGGCTAAACTTTACCGACTGTTTTGTAATGTTATATCTTAATCTGTTTCGTGAGGGGGCATGTATGGCACACCGCACGCACCGGCACCGCCCCGAAGGGCCATGCCATTTTTCATTGATGTCGCTTTCCGCCACGCGCCGCCTGCTGCTGGCTGCCGCGCCGCTGGGTGTGCTGTGGTTGGCCGTTTCCTGGGCAGCAGGATGGTGGGGCTGATGTCGGAAGCGCAGAGCTCGCGCCTGGAGCTACGCGACCTGCAGTTGGCTCAGGCCAACCGCACCGTGCTCGAACACGTGAACGGGAGCTTTCGCGATGGCGCCATCACCGCTTTGGTGGGAGCCAACGGCGCGGGTAAGAGCACGCTGATACAGGGCATCATGGGCATGCTGCGCCCGGTAGCGGGCAAGGTGGTGTGCTCGGTACCCAAGGAGCGCCGTGCCTGGCTGCCACAGCAGTTGGCGCTCGATCTTACCTTCCCCATGAGCGTGGAAGAGCTGGTGATGACCGGCAGTTGGCCGAGCCACGGCGCGCTCACTGGGTATTGCGCCCGTCACTATCGCCGTGGGCGTGAAGTCATGGCGCGCCTGGGCATCTCCCACCTGGCCCACCGCCCGCTTGGCGAGCTTTCCGGCGGCCAGCGTCAGCGTGCGCTGATCGGCCGAACCCTGATGCAGGAAGCGGAGCTGCTGCTGCTCGACGAGCCGTTCGCCAACGTCGACGTGGAAACCGTCGAGGTGCTGATGACGGTACTGCATGAGATGGCCGACAACGGCACCACCATCATCGTGGTACTGCACGACATGGAGCAGCTCACGCGCTTGGCCGAAGAGGTGGTGGTGCTTCATCAGGGGCATGCCCGCTGGACCACGGCCCAGGCGGTGCTTCACAGCCAGCCGACCGCCGCCGAATCGGCCCGCCTCGCCCTGGGCATGCCGGGGGTGGGAGCATGATCGAACTGCTTCACGAGTGGCTGATAGCCCCCTTCGATTATGGCTTCATGCGGCGCGCCGCGGTGGCCGGCCTGGCGCTGTCGCTGGCGGCGCCGCCCATCGGCGTGTTTCTGATGCTGCGCGGCATGAGCCTGATCGGCGATGCCATGGCCCATGCCATTCTGCCCGGCGTGGCGCTGGGCTTTCTGCTCGCCGGCTTCTCGCTGCCGGCCATGAGCCTGGGCGGCGTGCTCTCGGGGCTGCTGGTGGCCATGCTGGCGGGCAGCGTGTCGCAGATGACCGGCCACCGGGAAGACTCGGCCATGGCCAGCTTCTTCCTGATCTCGCTGGCGGCGGGGGTGATGCTGGTCTCGCTGGGGGGCAGCAGCGTCGATCTCACCCATGTGCTGTTCGGCTCGATCCTGGCGGTGAACACCACCGCGCTGCTGCTGATCGCGGCGATCAGCAGCGTGATCGTCTTCACCCTGGCGCTGATCTTCCGTGCCCTGGTGGTGGAGTGTCTCGACCCGCTGTTCCTGCGCGGCCAGGGCATGCAGGGTGGTCTGGTGCACGGCGTCTTCCTCGGCCTGGTGGTGCTCAACCTCACCGCCGGTTTCCAGACCCTGGGCACCCTCATGGCGGTGGGTTTGATGATGCTGCCAGCCACCACCGCACGCTTCTGGAGCAAGCGCCTGGAAGGACTGATCGGCACCGCCATTCTGCTCGCCATGCTGGCCAGCACCGGTGGGCTGCTGCTCTCTTACCACCTCAATATCCCTTCCGGCCCGGGCATCATCCTGCTGGCAGGCTTGGGCTACATGCTCTCCGCTTTGTTCGGCCGGCATCACAGTCTGCTGGCCAAGCTGAGGCGGCGCGCCGCCCCGCTTGGCTCTCCGGAGCCACTTTGAACGAGCACGACAATATAAACCCTTCACGGAGGACTTCCATGCGACACGTTACACCAGCACTGATCATTGGCACTTCAGCCATGCTGGCACTGCCGGCTGCCATTGCCGCCGAGCGCATTCAGGTCGTCACCAGCTTCAGCATCCTGGCCGACATGGTGCAGAACGTGGGCGGCGAGCATGTGGAGGTCACCTCGCTGGTCGGCCCCGACAGCGACGCCCATGTCTATTCCCCCACCCCGCGTGACGCCCGTGCCCTGGCCGATGCCGATCTGGTAGTGTTCAACGGCCTGCTGTTCGAAGGCTGGATGGAACGGCTGATCGATTCCAGCGACTACAGCGGCCCGCTGGTAACCGCCACCGACGGCATCGACAAGCTAGATTATCACGGTCATGACCACGGGCATGCGCATGGCCATGACCACGGGCACGACCACGATCACGACGACGGCCATAGCCATGACCACGATCATGACAACGGCCACAGTCACGACCACGAGCATGACAACGGCCACAGTCACGACCACGAGCATGACAATGGCCACAGTCACGACCACGAGCATGACAATGGCCACAGTCACGACCACGAGCATGACAACGGCCACAGTCACGACCACGAGCATGACAACGGCCACAGTCACGACCACGAGCATGACAACGGCCATAGCCATGACCATGACCATGACAACGGTCACGACCATGAGCACGGCGATTACGATCCACACGCCTGGCAGGACCTGGCCATGGGCAAGGTGTACGTCGGCAACATCCGCGACGGTCTGATCGAGGCAGACCCGGACAATGAAGCAGCCTATCGCGAGAATGCCGAGAACTACATCAACGAGCTGGCGGCAACCGACGCCGAAATCCGCGAGCTGATCGGCGAGATTCCCGCTTCCACCAGCGTGATCACCGGCCACGACTCCTTCGGCTATTTTGCCAATGCCTACGGCCTGCGCTTCCTCTCACCGGTGGGACTTTCCACCGAGGCCGAGCCCAGCGCTGCCGACATGGCACGGCTGATCGACGTGATTCGCGAGCAGAACGTGCGCGCCCTGTTCCACGAGAACATGACCAGCCCCGCGGTGATCAACCAGCTCGCCGAGGAAACCGACCTTGAGGTCGCCGGCACGCTCTATGCCGACGCCCTGGCAGCCGAGGGCGAGGCCAGCACCTACCTTGGCATGATGCGCCACAACGCCCGTGTGCTACATGATGCCCTGGCGGATCATGACGGCCATGACCACGACCATGAGCACAGCCACGATCACGGCGATGACCATGATCACGGCGATAACGGTCACGACCATAGCCATAGCCACTGAGGTTCACCCCAGTGCTGTCCACAGGGGGCGCCGGCGGCGCCCCTTTTCTTTGTCAGAATCTCAGCCCGCCATCACATTCGATGATGCGTCCGGTGAAGTAGTCGTTGTCGAAAACGAATGCTACGCTCTGGGCGATGTTGTCGGCCTCGCCCAGGCGTTTCAGCGGCACGGAGCCGGCAATTCGTTCGTACATGTCGGGGCGCATGGCGGCCGTCATGGGGGTCTCGATGAACCCCGGCGCCACCGTGCCCGTACGAATGCCGTACCGGGCCAGCTCCTTGCCCCAGGTCACCGTGAGCGCATGCACGCCCGCCTTGGCGGCGGCGTAGTTGCTCTGGCCCATGTTGCCCGCGCGGGAGATGCTCGAGATGTTGACGATCACGCCTCCTTGCCCTGCCTCGACCATTTGCGTCGCCGCTTCGCGGCCGCACAGGAAAACACCGGTCAGGTTCACGTCGATCACTCGCTTCCACGACGCGAACGACATGCGCTTGGTGACGACGCCAGCTTCCGCCTTGAGCAGCAGCGCGTCGTCGGTGATGCCGGCATTGTTGATACAACCCGCCACCGGCCCCAGCCGCTGGGCAATATCGGCAAACGTCTCGATTACCGATGCCTCATCGGCAACGTCCAGCGGAAAGGCATGGGCCGTGATGCCTTGCACCGTCAGCGCGGAGACCGCCTCATCCAGGATTTCTGCACTTTTGTCCAACAGCGCGACGCTTGCACCCTGGCTGCCGAGGCGCTGCGCCATGGCATAGCCGAGCCCACGAGCGCCACCCGTGATCGCAATGGTTTTGTCGTTGATTTTCATGTCATTCGTGACTCATCGTTGTCTTAGAAGCCGACCTTGTCGGCGCCTTTCAGCTGCAGCATTTCGCGAGCCTCGTCGGGTGTCGCAATCTCCAAGGAGAGCCCTTCGAGGATCTTGCGCACCTTGGTCACCTGGCTGGCATTGCTCTCGGCCAGCTTGCCCGGCGCGAGCCACAGCGAGTCTTCGAGGCCGACCCGCACATGGCCGCCCATGGCGGCGGACTGGGCGGCAATGCGCATCTGATGGCTGCCGGCGCCCAGCACGGACCACGCGTAGTCGCTTCCGAACAGGCGATTGGCGGTACGCCGCATATGCAGCACGTCTTCCGCATGCGGGCCGATGCCGCCGAGGATGCCGAACACGCTCTGCACGAACACCCGCCCGTCGATGAAGCCGCGGTCCATGAGATTGCGCAGGTTGTAGAGGTGGCCGATGTCGTAGCATTCGCACTCGAAGCGAGTGCCGCTCTCGGCGCCCAGCGTCATGGTCTTCTCGATGTCGGCAAAGGTGTTCTTGAACACCAGGTCGCGACTCTTCTCGAGGTGCTCTACCTCCCACTCGTGCTGAAAGCTGTCATAGCGCTTGAGCATGGGGAACAGGCCGAAGTTGATCGAGCCCATGTTCAGCGAGGCGAGCTCGGGCTTGAATTCGATGGCCGGCCGCATGCGCTCCTCCACGCTCATGTGCGGGCTGCCGCCAGTGGTGAGATTGACGACGGCGTCGGTAGCGCTCTTGATGCGCGGCAGAATCCGCTCGAAGACCGCCGGATCCTGGGTGGGCTTGCCGCTGTGCGGGTCGCGCGCATGAAGATGAAGAATGGCAGCGCCGGCCTCGGCGGCGGCGATACCCGCCTCGGCGATCTCCTCCGGGGTGACCGGCAGGTGCGGTGACATGGAAGGGGTGTGGATAGCGCCGGTCAGGGCGCAGGTGATGATGACCTTGCGTTGCGATGCCATGGAAAATTTCTCCAGCTAGGTGAGGTCCAGAAGCGATAGGTGCAGGACCGATGGGCCATCGGGAGCCGTTGCGATAAGGCACGGCTTCGCCGTCTGGCCCCGGAAATTCCGGTGCCAGCGTCAGGCGCTGCCTGAGGTGCCGCTTACAGTGATTCGACGTTGGCGCAGACGCTCAGCGCTTGGCCCGAGATGTTGGCGCCGGCGGGAGCGGACAGGAACAGCGCCATGGCGGCGATATCCGTGGGCTCGACCATGCGCTTCATGGAAACTCCGGAGAGGTATTCCTTCTCCATCTCGGCGTAGCTGAGTCCGCACTTGGCGGCCCGATCCGCGATGACTCTCTCGATGCGCGGTCCGCGAACGATACCGGGCAGAATGGCGTTGACCCGCACTCCCGCAGTGCCGAGCTCCGAGGCCAGACTCTTGGTCAGGCCGACGATGGCCCATTTGCTGGCCGCGTAGGGCGTGCGATAGGCGAGGCCCAGACGGCCGGCCACCGAAGACATGTTGATCAACACCCCCTGGCTCTCGCGCAGCAGCGGAACGGCCCGATGCGCAACCCGGTACTGGCCGTTGAGATTGATGTCGATGGTGCGGGTCCAGGCGTCCTCATCGATCTCCTCGATGCCGGCGGTGGGCCCGGCGATACCGGCGTTGTTGATCACCACGTCGAGCCCACCCAGGGCCGCAGCATCCTGAAACAGCCTGTCCACATCCGCTTCCCGGCTGACGTCGGCCACGGTGTGGCTGATACCCTCGGGCAATGCCGCCAGCGCCTGGGTATCGATATCGCAGACGTGCACGCGAGCGCCCACTTCGAGGAAGGCCTGGGCCATTGTCAGGCCGATGCCGTTGGCGCCGGCGGTGATCAGCACTCTGAGTCCCGGGCGCGGCATCAAGCTATCTATCACTTTCATCGTCAGTTACTCCATTCAATCTCGAGAGCGAGCCGGCTCAGCTGCCCATCAGCAGCGAAGGCAGGCCGGTGATGAGCACCGGGAAGAACGCCATCAGCACACAGGCCAGCACGATCAGTGCACAGAAGGGAATCACCGCCTTGTACAGATCGACGATCTCCACTCCCTTGGGCGCCACCCCTTTCAAGTAGAACAGCGCATAGCCGAACGGCGGGGTGAGGAACGAGGTCTGCAGCACCACCGCCACCATCACCACGAACCACAGCACGTCCACGCCCATCTGATTGACGATCGGCAGCATGATCGGGAAGCTCAGCAGCACGATGCCGGTCCAGTCGAGGAACATCCCCAGCAGGAACACTAGGAACAGCATCAGGATCAGCGCCCCGGTGGTGCCGCCGGGCATCGCCAGCACCAGGTCGCTGATCACGGTCATGCCGCCGCCGCGGGAGAACACCCCGGTGAAGGCGGTGGCGCCGACCAGCACCAGC
>NZ_JABFTW010000038.1:0-25311 GCF_021404355.1 Halomonas sp. MCCC 1A11062 | reverse complement strand
AAAGTTGAATGACCGTCCCCGAAAGCGGCTCGGTTATCGGACACCGGCACAGGTGTTTTTGGGTGAATACTCAGGAGCCCTCAACACCGCAGGTGCTGCGCTTATTACTTGAATTCAGGGTGTAAGAAGCCCCTGGCCGTTGACTTAAAGCTGCCAAGCGCCGGCGCCGTTCAGGCAGAGCCTTGTGTTTCTTCGGGTTTGGTTTCCGCGGTTGCCACGGGCAGCTCCATGACCAGACAGGCGCCCTTCAGCGTGGGAGCGTCGTCGACCCATAGCCGGCCGCCAAGATGGCTGATGATGCCCCGACTGATGGGCAGCCCCAGCCCGCTGCCACGCGGGCGGCCACGAGCCTTGCCGCTGACGCCGCCATAGCGCTTGATCTGGTGGAACTTCTCGAACACCCGCTCGCGCTCCTCGGGACCGATGCCCGGCCCGTTGTCCTCCACGCTCATGCGGAAGCACTGTTCGTGGCGGGTCAGGTGAAGGCGCACTTTGGGAGTCTCGTCGTCGGCGAACTTGCCGGCGTTGTCGAGCAGATTGATGATCACCTGCTCCAGGCGGTCGGTGTCGCCGACGATGGGGGCTTCTTCGAGTTCCAGATCGACCTCGAGGGAAACGCCACGGTCCTCCTGTAGCCGATGCACGGCATCCACGCTATGGCGTATCAGTGCCACCAGGTCGAGACGCTGGGGGTTAAGCGTCAGTCGTCCGCTCTCCAGGCGTGCCAGGTCGAGGATCTCCTCGATCAGGCGGGACAGGCGCTGACTCTCCAGCACCACCACCTCGAGAAAATGCACGCGCTTCTCTTCCGGCAGGTCCTTGCCGTCGCGCAGGATCTCGGCAAAGGCGCGTATCGAGGTGAGCGGGGTGCGCAGTTCATGGCTGACCATCGCCACGAATTCGTCCTTCAGCCGGTCCAGCTCGCGCAGGCGCTCGTTGGCGGCGCGCAGCTCCTCGCCGATCCGTGCCAGCTCGTGGGACTTCTGTTCCAGGCGGCGGTTGTATTCGAGGGTCTGGGAGGTGGTATCGAGAATGCTGAGAATGGATTCCAGGTCCAGCGCCTCGCCACGCACCACCGAGTTGATCAGCACTCGCGCAGAGGCGCTGCCCAGCGCCCCGGAGAGCGCCTGCTCGGCCCGGGCGATCAGTGCCGGTGGGGCAGGCGCATCGTCGGCGGGGTTGCCGTGCTGGTCGGCCAGGATTCGGGTCGTGGCGCCGGCGCCCAGGTAGCGGCTGAGCAGGCTCTTGAGTTCTCCCCGCGTGGTCTGGCCGCGCCACAGCGAGGTGTGCTGCAGGCCGGGATTCATCGCCTCGGTGAACAGCGCCGCCTGGGTCTGTTCCACCGGGCTCTGACGGGTGAACAGCGAAACGCCTACCAGCAATCCTACGTTGGCCAGCAGACTCCACATCAGCGAGTGGCTGTAGATGTCGAAACCCTCCAGGCCGAACAGCGCATAGGGGCGCAGCCACGCCTGACCCAGCAGGCCCTGCTCCAGGAAGGTGGCATCCAGCCATCCCGACTGGGCGAAGCCCGGTAGCAGCAGGGTGTAGAACCAGATGATGAAGCCGGCCAACAGGCCCAGCGTGGCGCCGGCGCGGGTCGCTCCGCGCCAGTACATGCCGATCAGCATGGCCGGAGCGAACTGGGCGGCGCCGACGAACGAGACCAGACCGATGGTAACCAGGCTGTAGGAGTCGCCGATCAGCGCGTGATAGAGATAGCCCATTAGCAGAATCAGCACGATGGCCACCCGGCGAATGCCGAGCAGCCAGCCGGCGAGCTCCCCCTGAGAGCTCAGATGCAGCCGCTTGGAGCGCAGCAGCAACGGCATTATCAGCTGGTTGCTGACCATGGTGGAGAGCGCGATGGTTTCCACGATTACCATGCCGGTGGCGGCCGAAAGCCCACCGATGAAGACCAGCAGAGGGATCCCCTCGATGCCTGCCGAGAGCGGCAGCGTGAGCACGAAGCTGTCGGGATCGCTGTTGCCCACCGGCAGCAGCAGGCCGGCCATGGCAATGGGAATGACGAAGATGTTTATCGCCACCAGGTAGAGGGGAAACAGCCAGCTAGCGCGTTCCAGATGGCGCTCGTCGACGTTCTCCACCACCAGAACCTGAAACTGGCGGGGCAGGGTGAGGAAGGCGAGAAACGCGAGCACCAGCGTGCCCACCCAGCCGATGGCGCCGCCGGGCACGGCATCGAGGCCCAGTACTCCGGAGAGTTCGGGGCTGTCCGCTACCTGGCGGAAAAGATCTGCCGGGCCGTTGAACAGCACGAAGACCACGAATACCCCTACCGTGAGGAAGGCAACGAGCTTGATCAGCGACTCGAAGGCGATGGCGGCCACCATGCCCTCATGACGTTCGCTGGCGTCCAGGTGTCGGGTGCCGAACAGGATGATGAAGACCGCCAGCACCAGTGCCACCCAGAACGACTTGTCGACCCAGAAGCTCTCGTCGGCAAGGCGGAATTCGGCGGCATCGGGATAGTTGACCAGCACCGCATGGCTGAGGGTGATCGCCTTGAGCTGCAGGGCGATATAGGGGGTGATGCCGATCAGGGCAATGATCGCCACCAGCGCCCCGAGGCCGGAGCTCTTGCCGTAGCGGGCACTGATGAAGTCGGCGATGGAGGTGATGCGCTGGGTGCTGGCGATTCTGACCATCTTGCGGATGAGCATCGGTGCCATCAGCATGGCCAGGGTCGGCCCCAGGTAGATCAGCAGAAAACTGGGACCGAACTCCGCTGCTCGCCCCACGCTGCCGTAGAAGGTCCAGGCGGTGCAGTAGACGGCGATCGACAGGGCATAGACGGTGGGGGAGCCGATGATGGAACGGCCCTGCTCGGCGCGCCGGTCACCCCAGGCGGCAATCACGAACAGCAATGCCAGGTAGCCGAAGGCGACCGTCAGCACCGTCGGATCGGTTCTCATCGTGTCAGTCGTCCTCCGGGCGGTGCTCCATCAGCCAGGCAGCCAAGGCTATCACCAGCAGCCAGACCACGAAGATATAGAGCGGCAGCCACGACAGTGTGGCAGCAGGAGAGCGATCGAAGATCAGCACCAGCGGCGGCGAGAAGAGCAGCACGGCCAGGCCGATCAGCGCCATCAGGCGAGCCCGAGCGGTGGAGGCGTTCATGTGCATGCGTCCTCCTTGTCGAAGGCGGTGGCCTGCAGTGCCAGTACCTGCTCCAGGGTTTCGATGCCGCGTGCCTCCAGCCGCGGCAGCAGCGCCAGCCACAGCTCGGCCGTGACCCGGGCATCACCGAGGGCCGTATGTCGCGTGCCCGGCGGGAAGCTCAGGTCGTAGCGCTCGGCGAGGGTGTCCAGGTCGTGCCCGTCGAGACTCTCGTCCAGCGCCCGCGAAAGCAGCAGGGTGTCGAGTACCGGCATCTCCAGCGTGGTCCCGCTGCCCGGCGACTGCAGGGCCAGCAGATCGAAGGCGGCATTGTGGGCCAGAATCACGGCATCGCCGATGTAGTCGCGAAAGCGGGGCAGTACGACCGGCAGCGGCGGGGCGCCTGCCACGTCGTCGTCGGTGATGCCGTGTATCGCCGTGCTGGCAGGGGGGATCGGCTTGCCCGGGTCGACACGCACGTCGAAGATGTCGCTGGCCAGCAGCCGGGCATTGACGATGCGGCAGGCGCCGATGCTGATGACGGTGTCGCCCCGGCGCAGCTCGAGGCCGGTGGTTTCGGTATCGAAGGCGACGATTTCGAGCGTGCGCAGCGAGCGCCGTGCCAGCTCGGCATCCGGCGGTGGCAGGTCGGCAATACCGAAGTCATGGAACTCCGGGCGCGGCGGCAGTTGGCTGGGTGGCGCGCCGACGCGGTCCACCGCAGGCAGCGGCAGCCGCAGTCGGGCATGCTTGCCGTCGGGGTCTGCCAGGCTCCAGGCATCGCTGGCGTGCTGGCGCAGCAGGTCGCCTACCCTCGGCGACAGCGGCAACGTCTCCAGGCGCTGGGCGCACCAGGTCGACAGCTCACGCTGCGACAGAGGGCGTCCGGGCCAGATCAGGTCGAGATAGACACGTCGGTTGCCGAGCAGCATTTCACCTTCGAAATCGGCGGTGCCGGTATGCTCGCTCAAGCGCTCGAGCAAGGATTCGAGCATGACCAGCAGCGCCGGGGCATCGCCCTTGAACCAGGCCGGCATGCCGATGGGCAGAACCTCGATGGGATTGTCGCCGAGCCGCTCGTTGAGCGATTGCCACAGGTCGTTGGACCATAGCGGTACCAACCGCTCGCCCTGTTGCTGCATGTCGTCGATCAGGCGGCCGAGGTTCTCGATCTCCTGGCCGAGGGCGAGGCTCTCTTCCTCGATCACCGCTTCGAGGCGCTGGCGCAGCGTCTCGTCGATGTGTCGGGCATGGCGCACGCTGCTCAGTGCTTCGGCGGCGCTGGCCAGGCTGGCGCCGTGGCGGCGCAGCGGTGCCATGTGCTCCGCCAGGCCGGCACGGGCTCCCATTTCGCTGGTCCAGGCCGCGGTGGCGTCGGTGAGGGTCAGCAGCGTCTCGCCATTGCTCTGCGGGACGCGGCGCATGGCGACATGCAGCCAACGCTCGCTGCACGGCATCAGCAGTTCGCGCGGCGAGCCGTCGTCTGGTAGCTGGGCGAGAGAGTCCTGCAGGCTCGATACAGGCAGCAAAGCATCGAGCCGCTTGCCCAGGCCAAGCCCGGGGTGTCCATCGAACAGGGCCTCGGCCGCCTGGTTGAACAGCAGCAGACGACGATGGTGATCGCACAGCAGCAGGGGGGTATCGAGCACCTGCAGCAGCGTTTCCAGCTCCTGACGTATGCGAGCGGCGCTGCGTGCGCCTTCGGCATGGGCCGTGGCGAGACGCGTCCGGTCGCTGCGCCAGGCTTCGCGCACCCGCATCAGGTCGGGCCCCAGGCCGCGCAGCCAGCCTTCCGGCGGGTAATCCTCGCGGGCGTCCGGGTTGGCTACTAGGCGCGCCAGTTGGACCTGCAGATGGCGCAGCGGGGTGAACAGCATGCGCTCCAACAGCAGCCCCACCAGGAAGATGGTGCCACCGCCGGAGAAGCAGCCCAGCCACAGCACCAGCCGGGCCAGTCCCTCAGGCTGAAACAGACTATCCAGCCAGGCGGCGAAGATGGCCCCACCCAGCAGGCTGATGCCGCTGAGCAACAGCCACAGGCCGATCAGGCGCTGGCGCTTGGGCAGCTTGCCGCCCTTCATCAGGCATCCTCGGCCAGCAGGGATTTGACTTTCTCCACCAGGGCCTGGGTCGAGAAGGGCTTGGTGACGTAGTCGTCGGCGCCCAGCGCCAGCCCCTTTTCCCGCTCCACCTCACGGCCGTGAGCGGTGAGCATGATGATGGGAAGCCTGGCGTGGCGAGCGTCCTGGCGCAGTTGTTCCAACACGTCGAAGCCACTGATGCCGGGCAGGCTGATATCGAGAAGAATCAGGTCGGGGGGCGATTCCTCGACCTTGGCCAGGGCACCTTCGCCATCCTCGGCCGTGTCTACGTCGAAACCGGCCTGCTGCATGAGGAACTCCAGCGACAGGACGATGTTGGGTTCATCGTCCACCACCAGTACCTTGGCCATTCATCACTCCTTGGAACGTATTTATGTCTTGTTAATCACCAGTCTAGTGCGCATACCGAGGGCAGCAAAGACGACCTTGGCAGAAGGCGTTCGGTATTGCCTGGAAAGGGATGTCAGGCAGCCGGGCAGGAGCGAGGGCGAGCCTCTTCAGCGGGGCTCGTCACTATCCTTTCCGAGATGACGGAATTTCGGTCCCAGGGGGCCGAGCCACAGCCACACCTGCACCAGCACCAGCACCAGCACCGGCAGCAGCCAGGGCGGGGCGCCGGTGGTGCGGGTCAGGACATGGAAGATCAGGTAGGCGGTGATGCCAGCAACCAGCCCCACCAGGGAGAAAGTGAAGGCGCGCGCCTGACCAGGACGGCGGGTGACCCGAAACAGCAGACCGATGAAGGCACCGAAGGCACCGGCCATGGCGAGTTGGAGCAGGCTTTCTGACATGGGGCTCATCGCTTTACGTCGGGACTTTACTGGCAGCGTAACGCGCACCACTGCGTGAGGCTGTACGACCTTGGATCAAGTTGGTGATCCCGGCTTACGGTCATGTCCGCTGCGCCTGTTTGCTACGACTTTAGGTTAAGAAAATGGACTGATTCAAGCCTGAAGTTGGACTTGTCGGCTCGCTCTGCTCATCCTTATCCACTCAGTGCACATGCGCTGGGCAGTTTCATCCATCGCGAAACATGCGAGGCAACAAGAAAGAAAAAGAACCTTCCTCAAAAAGGAGCCGATCGGAATGAGTGCTATCGTTCTGCTGATCTTGGGTCTAGGCGGAATGGCAGCGGGGTACTTCCTCTACTCACGCTTCATTGCCACCAAGATCTATCGTCTCGATCCCGACTTCAAGACGCCTGCTCACGAATACGAAGACGGGGTGGATTTCGTCCCCACCAATCGATTCATCCTCTGGGGTCATCATTTCACCTCGGTGGCCGGTGCCGCGCCCATCGTCGGGCCTGCGATTGCGGTCATCTGGGGCTGGCTGCCGGCCTTTCTGTGGGTCGTGCTGGGCACCATCTTCTTTGCCGGGGTGCACGATTTCGGCGCGATCTGGGCCAGCGTGCGCAACAAGGCCAAATCCGTCGGCGCCCTGACCGGCGACGTGGTCGGCAAGCGCGCCCGCAGCATCTTCATGATCGTCATCTTCCTCGTATTGCTGATGGTGAACGCGGTATTCGCCGTGGTCATCGCCGGCTTGATGATGAATTTCTCCACGGCAGTGGTACCGGTATGGGGCGCGATCCTGGTGGCGCTGATCATCGGTCAGCTGATCTATCGGCGCATCCTCAGTCTGCCGGTCGTCTCCATACTCGGGGTCGTTGCGCTCTACGTGCTGATCTTCATCGGCCCTGCGGTGCCGGTACAGATGCCTGCCGAGGTGGGGGCGCTTTCCGGTAACGCCGTATGGATCCTGATCCTGTTCGGCTACGCGGCGATTGCCTCGCTGTTGCCGGTGTGGGTGCTGCTCCAGCCCCGCGACTACATCAACGGCTTGCAGCTCTTCATTGGTCTGATCGTGCTCTATGGCGCGATTCTGTTCCTCAATCCGACCCTGGTGGCACCGGCCATCAACCCGGACGTGCCGGCGGGAACACCTTCGATGATACCGCTGCTGTTCGTCACCATCGCCTGTGGCGCCATATCGGGTTTCCATGGCCTGGTCTCTTCCGGCACCACGTCCAAGCAGCTCAACAAGGAAACCGACGCCCGTTTCGTCGGCTACTTCGGTGCCGTGGGCGAGGGCATGCTGGCGCTGGCCGCCATTCTTGCCGCTACCGCCGGTTTCGCCACCTTCGCCGATTGGCAGGCCATGTATACCGCCTTCGGCCAAGGCGGCGTCAATGCCTTCGTCGAGGGCGGCGCCTACATGATTCACAACGGGCTGGGCCTCAACGAAGTGACTGCGGCCACGCTGCTAACGGTCATGGCGGCGCTGTTTGCCGGTACCACCATGGACACCGGCCTGCGTCTGCAGCGCTATATCTTCCAGGAGTGGGGCGACATCTATAACCAGCCGTGGATGAAGAAGAGCGCCCCGGCGACGTTGCTGGCGGTGGGTAGCTGTCTGCTGCTGGCCTTCGGTGCGGGCGGGGCGGACGGTACCGGAGGCATGATCATCTGGCCGCTTTTCGGTACCACCAACCAACTGCTGGCCGGCCTGACGCTGCTGGTCATCACGGTGATGCTGGTTCGCCTGCGGCGTCCCATGTGGTACACCCTGGTGCCGCTGTGCTTCCTGCTGGTGATGACCATTGCCGCACTGCTGATTCAGCTGCGCGCCTTCTTCGCACAGGGCAACTACTTCCTGCTGATCCTCGACATCGTGGTGCTGATTGCGGCGATCCTGGTCGCCATGGAGTGCGCCTCGGCGCTCAAGCGCTCCAGGGCGGAGATGGCCGAGCAGCAGGAGTGAACCGCGGAGGACGACATGCACGACGATCATGACGATTCGCATGATCCTCGTCTCGAAAGGATTCGGGCCTGGCTCAGCCAGGCCCGTTTCTTCGCCGAGGAGGTCTACTCCTCGCGCTATCGCGGGGCCATCGCCCGGGCCCGCCGTGACGAGGACGATCTGTTCATGCTGCTGGTCTTCTCGGAGATGATGGGCGTGCCCAATCCGGCCGCCTATTACACCCTCGAGCTGCAGCCGCTGCTGCTGGAACGCTTCCATGACTGGCACAAGCGTATGGGCATGGAAAGATCGCCACTAGACCACTTCAAATGCTGTTGAGAATCCTGGCAGGACACTCGACACGTAGGATTCTGTATGAAGGATTTACTTGATAAACGCCTGCTCTGGGTAGGCGGCAAGGGGGGCGTGGGCAAGACCACAGTGGCGGCGTCGCTGGCGGTACTGGCGGCGCGACGGGAGCGGCGCGTGCTGGTGGTCTCCACCGATCCGGCCCATAGTCTGGGCGATGTCTTCGACCGTGAGCTGGGCGACGTACCGCGGCGCCTGCTACCCAACCTCGATGCCATGGAGATCGACCCGGATGCCGAGGTGGAGGCGCATCTGGCGCGGGTCACCGAGCAGATGCGTCGCTTCGCGGCACCGCAGATGATGGCGGAGCTGGAGCGCCAGATGCGGCTGACCCGCCAGTCGCCCGGGACCCAGGAGGCGGCGCTACTGGAGCGGCTCTCGCGGCTCATCACCGCCGAGGATCCCGAGCACGACCTGATCATCTTCGACACGGCCCCCACGGGGCACACCCTGCGCCTGCTCAGCCTGCCCGAAGCGATGGCGGCCTGGACCGACGGCCTGCTGGCCCATAATCGCAAGTCCGAAGAGTTGGGCAAGGTGCTGTCGCATCTGACCCCCAAGCGCGGACGCGACGTGGCCACCCCCTTCGACGACCCACAGGAGGACCCGCTCAGCGAGCTCGACGAGCGCACCCGGGACGTGGCACGCACCCTGATCGAACGGCGCCGGCTCTTCCACCAGGCGCGCCGCCGAGTCGAGGATCCCGAGCGCACTGGCTTTCTCTTCGTGCTGACCCCGGAGCGGCTGCCGATCCTCGAGACCGCCCGCGCCGTAGCGGCACTCGAGGCGGTGAAGATCCCGGTGGCCGGCACGCTGGTCAACCGGGTGATCCCCGATGAGGCCGATGGCGACTTCCTGCGTGCTCGCCGTACACAGGAGGCCAGCTATCTGGCGCGTATCGACGCCGAGCTGGGCCATCTTCCGCGCCCCCGGCTGCCCTGGCTGCCGACCGACGTACAGGGCCTGGCCACCCTCGAGAAACTGGCCGATCGGCTGGAAGCGATCGGGTTCTGAGAAGGGGGCTATTTCTGAGAAGGGGCTGTTTCTGGGCGGGGGGCCTGAGAACCTGTCGATTGCTGTCGTGGAGCAATAGTCTCGTGTCGGACTCGTGGTGTTGTGAAGGCGCCACACTGGCTACACTGGCGCCTTTCGAACCACCGGTGATTGGCAGGAGGGATCATGTCCGACAGCGTGCAACTGATTCAGGATTACTACGCAGCCTTCAACCGCGGCGACTGGGAGGCAATGCTGGCCTGCCTCGACGAGGCGGTGGTGCACGATCTCAACCAGGGTGAGCGGGAGTGCGGTCGCGAGACCTTCCGTGCCTTCCTGGCGCGCATGGATCGCAGCTATGTGGAGCGCCTCGAGGATGTCGTCGTCATGGCCACGGCCGACGGCGCGCGGGTGGCCGCCGAATATGTGGTACACGGCGAGTACCGCGCCACCGACGAAGGGCTGCCGCCGGCTCAGGGCCAGCGCTACGTGCTGCCGGGCGGTGCCTTCTTCGAGGTACGCGACGGCAAGATCACTCGGGTCACCAACTACTACAACCTGCAGGAGTGGCTGCGCCAGGTGGGGGCCGAGGCGTGATGCGGGTAGCGGTGGCCAAGTATCCGATCGGCATGCCGGCGGATTTCGACGCCTTCGCCCGTCGCCAGGCAGCCTGTCTGGCTGAGGCCAAGGCGCTGGGAGCTCGCATCGCGGTGCTTCCCGAGTACCTTAGCCTGGAGCTCGCGGCCAGCTTCGCCAGCGAGGTGCGCAGCGACCTGCACGCCTCCATGGCGGCGCTACAGCCGCTGCGTCAGGCTTGGTGCAACCTCTACCGCCGCCTGGCACGGGAGCTCGATCTCCATATCGTGCCGGGCAGCTTCCTGCTCGAGGTGAGTGAAGGCCGCTACCGTAACCGCGCTGACTGGTTCGCCCCGGACGGCCTGCACGGCTGGCAGGACAAGCTGCAGCTAACCGGCTACGAGAAGTCCAGCGGCGTGATCGAGCCGGGCGATGCACTGCACGGGTTCGACTGCGATGGTCACCAGGTGGGGATCGCGGTCTGCTATGACGTGGAGTTTCCGTTGCCGGTGCGGGCCCAGTACGAGGCCGGAGTGCGCCTGCTATTGGTGCCGAGCTGCACCGACACCGCGGCCGGTGCGACCCGGGTGCGGGTGGGTTGCCTCGCCCGGGCGCTGGAGAACCGTTTCTTCGTGGCCCAGGCGGTCACGGCGGGCGAGGCGGCCTGGAGTCCGGCGCTGGACGTCAACACTGGCGAGGCGACCCTCTACGCACCCATGGATCACGGTTTTCCCGCCGATGGGGTGCTGGCCGCTACCCACGGCGAGGCGCTCTGGGCCTGCCACGAGATCGATCTGTCGGCTCTGGAGCGTAGTCGCGAAAGCGCTCAGGTGGCCAACGACCGTGACTGGCCCGCTCAGCTTGCCGCCCCTCTGCGCACCTGGGAGGAGGCGATGCCCCGGCCCCTGGCCGACGGTATGCCGGAGACAGACCAGGTCCCGGAGATGGCCTGAGCCGGCAGGGTCCTCAGCGACGCAGCAGCTGTCGGCGTAGTGCCTGTTCGCCTCGTCCCAGCCACTCGTGCAGCGCCCGGGTACTCTGATTGAGGTGATAGGCGCGAGGCAGCCAGGCGGCAAGCCCCTCGGGCGGGGGGCTGGTGAACTCGGTGGGCGCCGGTACTACGCTCAGGTCTTGGGCCTCGAATTCCGCCACGGCACGGGGCAGGTGCCAGGCCTGTGAGACCAGCGCCACCCGGGCGATGCCGTCGGCGCGCAGCATCTCGGCGCTCAAGTGCGCATTCTCGGCGGTGTTGCGGCTGGCGCCCTCCAGCCAGCGCACAGGCACATCGAATACGTCGCGCAGGGCGGCCGCCATCAGGCTTGCTTCGGCGCTGTGTTCGCCATGCACGCGACCGCCACTGACCAGAATCGGCAGTTCGCTCTGGCGATGCAGGTGAGCACCGTAGGCCAGGCGGCGCCAGGTGGGGTTGGCCGGCGCATCGCCCCAGCCGAATTCGGGGGCATCGTAGTCGCGCCCACCGCCCAGTATGACGATGGCCTCGACAGTTTCCAGTTGGCTTGGCGAAGGCGGCGAATAGGGCTCGAGCCCCTGGCGCAGGGCATGGCTAGCCATGGGCGTGGCCAGCAACAGCAGGCTGACCAGTCCCAGCGTGAACAGCAGAGCGCCAGACAAGCGCCGAATGCCGAGCATCAGGCCCAGCAGGATGAGCAGCGCGTTGAGCGTCGGGGGCAGCAGGAGAATCTTGAGTTCACTCATGCGGTCACGCCTGTGTCAGGAGTTCCAGTCGGCGGCTCGGCCAGTGCACCACGGCGGTTCGCGACAGCATGCTGGCGGCCAGCCGCGGATGTTCCCGGGAAATGACCCGAGCGGCGAACTCCGACAGGAAGCGCGACTTTAGCTCGGCGCGGGCACGATCCACGCCGATCGCCTCGTAGGGCGTCGAAGCCAGCAGCAGGAAGCCATCGTCGGGGATGCGTCCGGCCTTCATGTTGGCATCGATGATGGCGGCAGCCGTCGCGATGGGTTCGGAAAGGTCAGGGCTGTAGGGGCCGACGATCAGAGCGGTATTGGGCAGGTGCAGGAAGTCGAACCCACGCCCGATGCAGATGACCCACTCGCGATGTTCGATATCCAGCTCGCGAGCGGTACCGCGCAGGGAGTCGACGTGCTGCAGGTTGCCCTGCAGCAGCGGCAGCAGGTCGCGGCGGATGTCGCCGGGCATGTCTGGGCACACCTGAGCCACGCGCTGGTCGAGTTCGGCGCCTTCGGCAAGCGACAACTCGCCGATGTCGAGGGTGGCGCCATCGCTGCCGTGGACGATGAGAGAGTCGGTATCGGTCTCGAAGCCGCACACCAGCGGGTAGACGTTGCGATGATCGCGACCGAAGACCTGCTCGGCCTGACGGCGTATCTCGTTGGCGTGAGCCAGGGCGGCCTCGGCGTCACAGGCGAAGCCGGCACAGCCGCGAGCAAGATCGCCACGAGAGAAGTGATAGCTGATGATCAGCAGCACACCGTTGCCGCCATGAATGGCCGCGTGCACGGCATCGGTGAGCATCTCGCCGAGATAGGGCCAGCCCAGGTGGAAGATCCCCCCCAGGTTGCGGAAGGGGGTGATGATGCCCAACGGAGTGCGGGTGGCATGGGGCAGATGTATCCGTCCATCCATGCACTTCATGGCCAGAATCCGTGTGGGGTGCTTGGCCAGATAGCGCTCGCGGGCCAGCCATGCCGAGGGGCTGCAGAACGTATCGGCATGCTCGCGCGAAAGGGCGAGCAGCGCCTCGATGCGCTCACCGATGGGGCGGTCGTGTAGTGGCATGATTCGGCCCGGCTTATTGTTGTCGTTTCCGCTTCATCGTCCCTGAGTGTGCGGCATTATGCAAAACCTTCATTCGTCTAAGGAAACACTGCACAAATGCCTGCGCGAGCGAATCGCTGCGTTGCGCGGTGCCGAAGCGTCGGACCGGCGGATCCTCACATATACCCCATATGCTCCGGTTGACTCGCAGCCTTCGGCTTCTCGCCCCTTCGGGGCCAGCCTACGGCTGTTTGTCGCTTCGCTCGGTACTGTGCTCCGTGCGCCTTGCGACCCACATGGATGTGGGAAGTGCGTTGGTTCGTCGGGAACGAACCTAGCCGCTTCATCTCGCTCGCCGATTTGTTCAGCGCTTCCTGAAAGTGACGACACTCAAATATCCACCTTCTCCTTGTACTCGCACAGATCCTCGATTACGCAGCTACCGCAGCGTGGGCGGCGGGCCACGCAGGTGTAGCGCCCGTGCAGGATCAACCAGTGGTGGGCGTCGTGCAGAAACTCCTTGGGCACATGGCGCAGCAGCTTCTGTTCGACCTCGACCACGTTCTTGCCCGGGGCGATGCGGGTGCGGTTGGACACCCGGAAAATGTGCGTATCCACCGCCATGGTGGGTTGTCCGAAGGCGGTATTGAGGATTACGTTGGCCGTCTTGCGCCCCACGCCGGGGAGCGCCTCGAGGTCGGCGCGGGTGTCGGGTACCTCACCGCCGTGCCGCTCGACCAGGATCCGGCAGGTCTTCATCAGGTTTTCGGCCTTGGTATTGTACAGGCCGATGGTCTTGATGTGTTCTTTGAGCGCATCGAGGCCGAGATCGAGAATCGCCTGGGGCGTGTTGGCCACCGGAAACAGCCGCGCGGTGGCCTTGTTGACCCCCACGTCGGTGGCCTGGGCGGAGAGCAGTACGGCCGTGAGCAGCTCAAAGGGAGTGCTCCAGTCCAGCTCCGTGGTGGGGTTGGGATTGTGCTCGCGCAGGCGGGTGAAGATCTCGTAGCGTTTCTGGGCGTTCATTGGGATAACCGATTCGTGGCGGCAGGGATCATTGTGGCGATTGCGACGCCAGGGCGGCACGCGCCTCGTCGAGCAGCGCGTTGGCTCGCTCGAGCTGCGACTCGGCCAGGCGGCAGGCTTCCCGGTCATCACGCCGCCGGGCGCTCTCGAACTGCATGCGAGCCCTTCGCACCGCCTGCTCGGCCGCCTTGACCGCCATTTGCCGCTGGCGATGCTGAGGTGAAGTGCTCGCAGTGCCACGTGAGCTTTGCGACTCCCGGCGGATCATGCGTCGCTGCCGCTCCAAGCGCTTCTCCCGCTCCAACCGTGCCAGCCGCTGCCGGCGGGCGTCATGACGCCTGCGACCCAGCGCTGCGCGATGTGCCAGGTAGGCCGCGCGCTCGGCTTCGTCGCCGGCAGCCTGCCATTCAGGGTGCGGCACCAGATCGATGCAGTCGACCGGGCAGGGCGCCACGCACAGCTCGCAGCCGGTGCACTCCGTCGCGATCACGCTGTGCATGCGCTTGCTGGCGCCGAGTATGGCGTCCACTGGGCACGCCTGAATGCACTTGGTACAGCCGATGCACTCCGCTTCGCGAATCACGGCGGCCAGCGGCAACTGGGCCGGGTCCTTGAGGGGGAGCGGAGCACGACCGGTCAGCTCGGCCAGCCGAACGACGGTGGCATCGCCTCCGGGCGGGCAGCGGTTGATCGCCTCGCCCTGGGCAATGGCCTCAGCGTAGGGAAGGCAGCCCGGATGCCCGCACTTGCCGCACTGGGTCTGGGGCAGTAGGGCATCGATGGCCTCGATCAGCGTTGCGTCGCGGGTCACGTGCACTCCTGTTGGGCACCGGTGAATCCAGGAGCCGCATTATACACGCCTCGGATTGTCGCCGGGCGCGTCGCTCGGGTCGTCTTCATGCGCAAGAAGGTCCGGCCGGGCTTTGCCCAGCGGCGTGGCCAGGCCAGGTCAGGAATCGAAGACCGTTGTCGGGTCGAACGCCTGATAGGTCGCGGCTCGGTTGCGACCGTTGGCCTTGGCCTGATACAGGGCCTGGTCGGCGGCGCGCATGATATCGCCCGGTTCCACTGTGTTTGCCTGCTGAGTGGCAATGCCGATGCTGACGGTCACGTTGCGGCTGGTGGGTGAGGTTGCGTGGTCGAGCCCCAGCGCTTCGATCGCTTCGAGCAGCTCGCGGGCAAGTCGTAGCGCTTCGTCTTCCGAAGTATTCGGCAGCAGCACGCTGAACTCCTCGCCCCCGGTGCGGGCGACCAGAAACCCCAGCGGTTTGAGCTGCGCTTCCATGTGTTGTGCCAGGGTGATCAGGCAGGCATCTCCTGCCTGGTGGCCGTAGTGATCGTTGTAGAGCTTGAAGTGGTCGATGTCGATCATCATGGCGGCATGGCACTGATGTGTGCCGCTGTGGTGAAGCAGCTCGGTCAGACGCTGGTCGAACAGCCGCCGATTGGCGACTCCCGTCAGGGGATCGTGCAGCGTCAACTCACGCAGCAAGTCCGACTGCTGACGCTGGTGGTCGAGCAGGTTGCGGAATTCACGAGAGAGAGTGCCGATCTCGTCGTGGCGTGCCAGCAGTGGCTCGGGCATGGCGGGCGGTACCGCTTCCCGGTGAAGGCGCTGAGTGAAGGTGGCCAACTGGCGCAGCGGCAAGAGCGCCATGCGCTCGAGCAGCCACAGCACGATGAGCAGCGTGGCGATCAGTACGCCACTGGTCCAATAGAGGGCGAAGCGGAAGGTTTCGAGGCTGGCCTGGTAACGCTGACGCGGCAATGCGGCATCGATACGCAAGGCGTGGCTCGATGGCAGGGCCGGGACGAGGCGGCTAGCCGTCATATACGTGGGAGAAATGCGCTCCAGTACCAGAGCGAGGTCCGCTTGCGCCGGAACGGGATTCAGTTCCAGCTCGATGCCGGTGGTGTCGCGCAACTGCTCGATCCAGGGCTCGCTGAGCGGACGCACCATGGCCAGCCAGCCGGCGGCGGGCGTCTCCTGATGACTCTGATGGATCGGCGAGAGACCGACCATGGCAAGCCCTGGGGCGGCCAGCAGCCAAGTATAGGTGGCATCTTCCAACCCTTGGGCGACATGGCGGCTGAGAAACGCGATGGAAGCGTTGGCCCAGTCGCATGGCGGCATAACGCCCGGGCATGAGACGAACTCGCCGTGCTCATCGTAGCCCGCGACCCAATAGGGCTCGTTGCTTGCATCAAGGAACACCATCAACTCGAGATCGAGGGTCTCGAGCGTCGATTCGTAGAGGTTGGAATCGACGTACTGCGGTCGCAGGCCCTGAACGAAGTCGTAGGTGTCGTCCCAGTGTGCCCAGTCTTCCACCAGGCGGCGCATGTGATTGAGTTCGGCGCCCAGCGCACGTTCGATCCGGTCGAGCTCGGCGCTGGCGAATGCCTCTTCGTCTTCCAGCAGAATCGGCATGATCTGGAAGCGCGCGATGGCGACGAGTGCAAGCAATGCCAGGCACAGCACGGCGCAGAGCGACAGAAGAAAGCGATTACGCAGTGAGCCTTTGAGAACCGTCATGAAGCCTGCCTGTGTCTGGTGCCGCTGCAGTGGCCATGAGGCTACAATGGCAAACGACACCTTGTAAGTGATTTCTTACACTGCTATCGGCTCAGGATGACAATTCTTTAGAAAAATTAGCCTCTCAGCGTTCGGCTATCCGCACGGCCACAGCCGTGTGGATAGCCCCTTGCATCGCTATCTGACGCGCTGGCCGGGCTCGGCACCGGAATCCGGCGAGAGTAGGTAGATGCCGTCGTCGTTGCCCGCTGCCAGTACCATGCCTTCCGACATGCCGAAGCGCATCTTACGCGGCGCCAGGTTGGCGACCATGACCGTCAGGCGGCCTTCCAGGGCTTCCGGCGAGTAGGCGGAGCGAATGCCGGCAAAGACGTTGCGCGTTTCACCGCCCAGATCCAACGTCAGCTGCAGCAGCTTGTCGGCCCCCTCGACATAGTCGGCCTTGGCGATCCGGGCGATGCGCAGGTCGACTTTGGCGAAATCGTCGAAGGCGATCTCGGCAGCAATGGGATCTTCGGCCAGCGGCCCCTTGGCCGCCTCCTTGAGTTTCTGTTCTTCCACCAGGTCCTCCTTCGATGCCTCGATCATGGCATCGATCTTCTCCCGCTCGACGCGGGTCATCAACGGTTTGAACTTGGCGATCTCATGTCCTAGCAATACCTCATGGCGGCTCGCCCAGTCGAGGGAGGGCAGCCTGAGGAACTCGCGCGCCTGCTCGGCCATGGCCGGCACCACCGGGGCTAGATAGACCATCAGCTGGCGGAACAGGTTGATGCCCACCGAACAGATCTCCAGCACTTCCTGCTCGCGTCCCTCCTGCTTGGCCAGTACCCATGGCTCCTTGTCGGCAATGTAGATGTTGGCCTCGTCGGCCAGCTCCATGATCTTGCGCACGGCGCGGCCGAACTCGCGGGTCTCGAAGTCCTCGGCGATGGCGTCGCCGGCGGCGATGAAGCGTGCCACCAGCTCCGGTTCGGCACAGTGGGCGGAGAGCCGGCCGTCGCCCAACTTCTTGACGAACCCGGCACAGCGGCTGGCGATGTTGACCACCTTGCCCACCAGGTCGGCATTCACACGGGCGGCGAAGTCTTCCAGGTTGAGGTCCAGGTCGTCGACCCGTGAGGTGAGCTTGGCGGCGAAGTAGTAGCGCAGGTATTCGGGGTTCAGGTGCTCGGCGTATGTTGCGGCCTTGATGAAGGTGCCGCGCGACTTCGACATCTTGGCGCCGTTGACGGTAACGAAGCCATGGCAGTTCACCGCCGTGGGCGTGCGGAAATCGGCGCCATGCAGCATGGCGGGCCAGAACAGCGCGTGGAAGTAGACGATGTCCTTGCCGATGAAGTGATAGACCTCGGCTTCGGAGTCCTTCTTCCAGAAGGCGTCGAAATCGAGGCCGGTGCGGTCGCACAGGTTCTTGAAGCTGGCCAGATAGCCGATCGGTGCATCGAGCCAGACATAGAAATACTTGCCCGGTGCGTCGGGAATCTCGAAGCCGAAGTAGGGCGCATCGCGGGAGATGTCCCACTCGTTGAGCCCGGATTCGAACCACTCCTGCAGCTTGTTGCCGATCTGCGTCTGCACGTGGCCGCCGCGGGTCCACTGCTTGAGGAAGTCGGCAAAGTCGGGAAGCTTGAAGAAGTAATGCGTCGAGCTGCGCACCTCGGGCGTGGCGCCGGAAATCGCCGATACCGGATCGATCAGCTCCGCCGGGGTATAGGTGGCGCCGCAGGCCTCGCAGTTGTCACCGTACTGGTCGGCGGTCTTGCACTTGGGGCAGGTGCCCTTGATGAAGCGGTCGGCCAGGAACAGGCCCTTTACCGGATCGTACATCTGCTCGATGTCGCGGGTGGCAATGTGGCCGCGGTCGCGCAGGCGGGTATAGATCAGCTCGCTGAAGTAGCGGTTCTCTTCGGAATGGGTCGAGTGGTAGTTGTCGAAGGCCACGCCGAAGGTGGCGAAATCGGCCTGATGCTCGGCCGAGACACGCTCGATCAGCGCCTCGGAGCTGATCCCCTCCTGTTCGGCGCGCAGCATGATCGCAGTGCCGTGGGCATCGTCGGCGCACACGTAGTGGCACTCGTTGCCGCGGCTCTTCTGGAAACGCACCCAGATATCGGTCTGGATGTACTCCAGCAGATGGCCGAGGTGGATCGAGCCGTTGGCGTAGGGCAGGGCACTGGTAACCAGGATCTTGCGCGGGGCGCTTGCGTTGTTCGACATATCGGCTCGGATATTCCCAGGAAAAACAGACCCTCGATTGTAGCTGTCTTCCTATCTCGCTGCATCTGCTGAGGCCCGGGATTGGCCTGCCACGGGTCGCTTGGAGTATCATGAACGTATCCACCGCTGTTGGCCTATGGATGGGCCGCTGCGGCAGGACTAAACGCATGCCCGTTACGCATCATCCAAAAAACGAACGTATGACGTTTCACTTCGTGAGGATGATACGATGAAACTGCGACTTTCCGCTCTCCCCCTGTTTCTTGTAGCTACTCTGCTGGTGGGTTGCGGCACCAATGCCGTGGCGCCGCGCTATACCAGCGAGAACCCCGACATCATGCGCATCGGCAACGATCGCCCCGCTGACCCGGAACGCCGCGTCGAGGATCTCGGTACCTACTGCGTCGAGGTCACCGAAACCTGGAACTCCCATGGCAGAACGCCCGACGGCCAGACCCTGTGGGCCAAGGACACCCGGCGTGCCGTGGTGCCCTGTGACTGAGGGTGCCCTGTGACTGAGAGTGCCGTGTGACTGAGAGTGCCGTGTGTATCCGGCAACACGACCGGCCCGCGCCCATGGCGCGGGCCGGCTCGTTTAACCCGCGTTCGAGGCGCAGGCCAAAGGTGTCTTCGGTTCTCGCTGGCAGGGCTCGTCTCGGCGACTAGACTGGTAGGCACAAGCAAAAGGAACCTGCTGCCAGGAGAGTCGCCATGGAACGCATAGGCCATCGTTCACGTATCTGCCCCCGTTTCCCCGTTGCATCCCGTACGCTGATCGTCGAATCGCGCACGCTGCCGACCCCGCAACCGCTCGCCCGCTGGCGGGTCGGCGGGCTGGCATTGGCGGCCGGTGCCGCCTTGGCTCTCGTCGTGGCCGGCATGGCGGAAGCCCAGGCACGAGAGCCCGATTCGGAGAGGCTGGTGGGCCAGGAGGCGGAAGCCGAAGAGTCCGGGCTCGAACACCCGAGCGAATATCTCGTGGTGACCGATTTTCCCGGTGAGCTGACCGACGCCGATCTTGCCACTTGGCAGGAGCACGTACCCGACATCCAGGACGTGGAAATTCCCTCCTCGGCGGACGACTACCAACAGCCGGCACTGTTCTACGCGCCCGAAGGTGAAGAGGAACGGCCGCTGCTCATGGTGCTGCACAGCTGGAGCACCGACTACCAGCAGAACATTGACATTCCTCTCGCCGAGTTCGCAGTGGCCAACGACTGGGCGTTCATCCATCCCGACTTCCGCGGCGCCAATGACGGGCGGCCCGAATCGACGGCTTCCGAGCTGGTCATCTCCGACATGGAGGATGCGCTGGAATATGCCCGGGAGAATGCTAGCGTCGATGAGTCGCGCATCTATCTACTGGGCTACTCGGGCGGGGCCATGAATGCGCTGCACCTGGCCAGCCGCCAGCCCGATACCTTTGCCGGCGTGGCCGCCTGGGTGCCGGTCTACGATCTGGTCAGCTGGCACGCGTGGCACGAGGGAAGCGCCGAGGACTACGCCGAGCAGATCGAGGGCGCCTGCGGGGGCGTGCCGGAAGAGGGCAGTGAGGCACATGACGAGTGCGTCCAGCGCAGCCCCAAGGCCCACGTACCCGATGCGGCAGGCGAGATGCGGGTCGTGATCGCTCATGGCATCCACGATGACCTCGTCCCGGTCGATCAGGCGCTGCACGCCTACAACGATCTGGTCGAGGAAGAGGCTCGTCTCTCTCAAGAGCAGATCGAGGCGATCGAGGAGAATCGGGAAGTGCCGGACGAGCTGGTCGAGCGCTCGCTGCACCAGGAGCGCGAGTACCCGCACTTCGACGCTGCCGAGGCCTCGGTGCTGCTGCATCTGCAGTCCGGTCCGGCGGAACTGGTGCTGTTCGATGGCGAGCACGACATGCTGTATCGCCCCGGTCTCGAATGGCTTGCCAAGCAAGAACGTGAATGAGGATATCGCCCACCCAGCAAGGATGAATCATGCTTTGCAATGTTCCGACTCGACGCCCAGGCAAGCTGGGCGTCCTCTTGTTTGCCTTGGTTACTCACCCCGTTTTCGCAGCAAGTCCACCGGCGGGCGGCGCTTCGCCTACCACGCCGGCAGACTGGTCGGAGGTCGAAGAGCCCGTGCTCGGGCCGCCGCGGGTCATCGGGCCTTTCGACGGCGGTTGCATCGCCGGTGCCGAGCGCCTGCCCGAGGAGGGCATCGGCTATCAGGCGGTGGATCTCGAACGCAACCGACACTATGGGCACCCCTCGCTGATCGACTACGTCGAGCGGTTGGGAGAACGCGTCAATCAGGCCGGCTTCGGTCCGATCCTGGTCGGCGACATGGCGCAGCCCCGCGGCGGACCGATGCCTTATGGCCATGTCAGCCACCAAACGGGGCTCGACGTCGACATCTGGTTTCGCCTCGACCTGCCGTTCCTCGAACGCAGCGAGCGGGAAGACCTCGAACAGCCGATACTGGTCGATCCACGCACCAACCGCTTGGACGAGCGCTGGACCGATCAGCATGCCGAGCTCATCCGGCTGGCGGCGGACGACCCGCGCGTGGCACGCATCTTCGTCGACTCCGCCGTGAAGCGCGACCTCTGCGAGCGACAGTGGGACGACCGCTCCTGGCTGCGCCTGATCCGCCCCTGGCACTCCCACGACGAACATCTGCATGTGCGGCTGCGGTGTCCGCCGGACCAGCCCGAGTGTATCGACCAACCGCCGCCGCCACCCGGCGACGGCTGTCAGGCGTTGGCACCGACACCGCGCCCGGAGGTCTATCCTTCGCCGAGTCGTTCGTTGCCGCCGGCGTGCAGGGCGATACTCCAACAGTAACGCTGTAACGACAGCCTCCGGCCTGCCCGGTAGAATGGTCGAATGACGGGCAGGCGAGAGGCAGCGGTGGAACGGCAGGGTTTCGTGCTGACGCGGCACTGGCGGGATACTCCCGCAGGCTGCGAGGTGAGCTTCTGGCTGGCGACCGATGCCGGACCCTGCCACGTGCGCCTGCCGCCGCAGCCTGCGGTGGCGTTCCTGCCCGCCGCTCGGCGCCAGGAAGCGGAGCGACTGCTGCCCGCCGAGCCTGGTATCGAGCTCAAGTCCCTCGCGCTGCGCGATTTTCATCGACAGCCGGTGGTCGGGCTCTATTGCCGTCAGCAGCGCCAGCTGCAGCAGTGCGAGAGACGGCTGCGTGAAGGCGGTATCGCCCTCCTCGAGGCCGACGTGCGCCCGCCGGAGCGCTACCTCATGGAACGCTTCATCACCGCCCCGGTGCGCTTCAGCGGCGAGCGCGAGATCGACGGCATGTGGTCCAGCGTTCAGCTCAGGCCGGCAGAGCGCTATCGCCCTCGCCTAAGGCTGGCGTCGCTGGACATCGAGACCAGTGAGCGAGGTGAGCTCTACTCCATTGCGATTGCCTGCGGCGAGCAGCGCCAGGTCTTCATGCTCGGCCCCCCCAACGGCCAGCAGGGCGAGGCCGAGCGTGAGCGGGACTTCGCCCTCGAGTATTGTGCAAGCCGTCAGGCGCTGCTCGAGTGCCTCAACGACTGGTTCGCCGAGCACGACCCCGACGCCATCATCGGCTGGAACCTGGTGCAATTCGACCTGCGTCTGCTGCAGCGTCACGCCGAACGACTGGGCGTGCCACTGCGCCTGGGGCGGGGCGGCGAATCACTCGGCTGGCGCGCGCATGGCAGCAATGCCAATCACTTCTTCGCCTCCGCGGCAGGACGATTGATCATCGACGGCATCGAAGCCTTGCGCCAGGCCACCTGGCAGTTCGCCTCGTTCAGCCTGGAGCACGTCGCCCAGGAGCTGCTGGGCGAGGGCAAGGCCATCGACAACCCCTACCAGCGAATGGACGAGATCAACCGCATGTTCGCCGAGGACAAACCCGCGCTTGCCCGCTACAACCTCAAGGACTGCGAGCTGGTCACGCGGATCTTCGACAAGACCGAGCTGATCGACTTCCTGCTGGAACGGGCCAGCGTCACCGGCCTGCCGGCAGACCGCAGCGGTGGTTCGGTGGCCGCCTTCAGCCACCTTTACCTACCGCGCATGCACCGCCTGGGGTTCGTGGCGCCGAACCTGGCCCAGCCGGGAGAGCGAGAGGGCGACGATAGCCCGGGCGGCTTCGTCATGGACTCCCGGCCGGGGCTCTACGACTCGGTGCTGGTGCTCGACTTCAAGAGTCTTTATCCGTCGATCATTCGTACTTTCCTGGTCGATCCGGTGGGGCTGGTGGCGGGCCTGGAGGAACCTGAGTCGCAAAGTGTGCCGGGCTTTCGCGGCGCGCGTTTCTCGCGTACCTGCCATGCGCTGCCCGAGCTGGTCGCACGCGTGTGGCAGGGACGGGACGCCGCCAAGCGCGAAGGCAACGCGCCGCTGTCACAGGCGCTCAAGATCATCATGAACTCCTTCTACGGCGTGCTCGGTTCACGGGGCTGCCGCTTCTTCGATCCGCGCCTGGCATCGTCGATCACTCTGCGCGGCCACGAGATCATGCGTCGTACGCGCGAGCTGATCGAAGCCGAGGGCTACACGGTGATCTACGGCGATACCGACTCCACCTTCGTCTGGCTGGGTAGCGCCCATGAAGAGCCCGAGGCCCATGCCATCGGTCAGCGTCTCGCGGCACGGGTCAATGGTTGGTGGGAGGCGCATCTGGCGGCGGAGTATGGCCTCACCAGTGCGTTGGAACTGCAATTCGAGACCCACTATCGACGCTTCCTGATGCCCACCATCCGCGGCGCGGAAGAGGGTAGCAAGAAGCGCTATGCAGGACTGGTGCGCGATGCGCAGGGCGCCGAGAGTGTGGTTTTCAAAGGGCTGGAGACGGTGCGGGCCGACTGGACGCCGCTGGCCAAGATCTTCCAGCAGGAGCTCTATCGGCGTATCTTCGTCGGCGAAAGCTATCGCGACTTCGTGCGCGACTACGTGGCCCGCGCCCTGGCCGGTGAGTTCGACGAGCGCCTGGTGTATCGCAAGCGGCTGCGTCGTCGGCTGGATGAATATCGCCGTAACGTACCGCCCCATGTGCGCGCCGCACGCATGGCCGACGCGCTCAACGACCGGCTTGGCCGCCCGCGACAGTACCAGCAAGGCGGCTGGATCCGCTACGTGATCACCGTGGCCGGTCCGGAGCCGCTCGAAGCCCGCCGCTCGGCCGTCGACTACGATCACTATCTCTCGCGTCAGCTGCAGCCCGTCGCCGATGCCATTCTTCCTTTCCTGGGCGACGATTTCGCCACACTGATCGACCGCCAGCTCGGGCTCTTCTAGCGACTAAAGTTTTTTCGACCTTGGTCGATGGGGTATGAAGGTCCCAATAAAAACAAACGCTGGAGACACGTCATGCGCCTGTCCTTTTCACGCCTGAGCGTCCGCAATCGTCTGCTTGCGGGCTTCGCCACGGTATTGCTGCTGCTGGTCATACTCGCCGTGACCGGCGCGGATCGCGTCCATCGAATCGACGACCGCCTCACCCAGATCAACGACGTAAACGGTCTGATGATTCGTCATGCCATCGACCTCAGTCACAGCGTCAACGAGCGAGCGATGCTGTTACGCGACATTTCCCTGCTCAGCGACCCTTTCGAGATCGAAGGTCGGGTCGAACGCTATGCGGCGCTGCGCGAGCAGTATGCGGCCGCGGCACAGCGCATGGCAGCTACCATCGAGAGATTTCCAGAAGTGGTCAGCATCGAGGAACTGGCGCTGGTCGAAGCGATCGAGCGCGCCGAGTCGCAGGCCACTCAACTGGCCGAAGACGTGATCCAGGCGCGCCTCGACCAGGACCTGTTCTCGGCTCGTGAACTGACCATCGGCGAAGGCGCGCAGGCCTTCGAGGCGTGGTTGGAATCGATCAATGCCTTCATCGCTCGTCAAGAGCAGCAGAACGATGCCAACACTCAAGAGGCGCGTGACATCGCCAGCCAGTTCCAGAGTTTGATTCTGTGGTTGACGCTGGCGGCACTGCTGTTGGGTGGCGGTCTGGCCTATTGGTTGGCGCGGCAGTTGGTCAACGAACTCGGTGCCGAGCCCTACAAGGTCAAGGCCTTTGCCGAGGCGATAGGGCGAGGGGAACTCGATGCCGAGGCCAGCCTGCGTCCCGGTGACGACAGCAGCATGATGGCAGCTCAGGTTCACATGGCCCGGCAACTGCAGGAGATCGTCGGTAAGGTGCGGGCGGCAGCCAATGCCGTGGTGGAGCACAGCAGTCATATCGCCCAGGGCAACCAAGCTCTCAGGGCGCGTCTGGAGCAGCAGGCCAGCGCCCTGGCACAGACCGCCTCGGCCATGGAGGAGCTCAGTGGCACGGTGAGGCAGAATGCCGACAACTCTCGCCTGGCAAGCGACGAAGCCAGCAGCGCCTCGCGTACCGCCGAGAACGGAGGTGAAGCGGTCAATCAGGTAGCCGAGGCCATGCGCCAGTTGCACGAAACGGCACAGCGCATCGCGACCATCACCACCACCATCGATTCGATCGCCTTCCAGACCAACATTCTGGCGCTCAACGCTTCGGTGGAGGCGGCACGTGCCGGCGAGCACGGGCGTGGTTTTGCCATCGTGGCCGACGAGGTGCGCAAGCTGGCGGCGCGCAGTGGAGAGGCCGCGCGCGACATCAATCAGGTGCTGGCAGGCAATCAGGAGCGTGTGGAAGGGGGCAACGTACGTGCCGAGGAGGCCAATCGTACCACCGGGGAAATCGTGGCAGCGATCGGGCGTGTCACCACGCTGATGCAGGAGATCAGCCACGCTAGCTGTCACCGCCGATGTAAAACTGACCCCCTGACGCCGAGGTAAATCTGACCCCCTTGGGCGAAGATGGTGGCTTTTGAGCCGCCGCGATGTTGATCCAGGAGCAGTCAGTGGAAATCAGAG
>NZ_JABFTW010000037.1:0-32151 GCF_021404355.1 Halomonas sp. MCCC 1A11062 | reverse complement strand
TGGGGGCGGCAATGCGTAAGCTGATCCATATCGCTTACGGGGTCCTCAAGACGCAAACCGAATATCGGCCACAAACCGCCTGATAGGGCATTTGTGGCCGGTTAGGAGAGATGGTATCTAAGAGGGACTCGCCATGAACGCCGTGCAGACATCACCGTTGGCTGCCGTACTCTCGCCCGAGGCCTTTCGTGAGGCCCTGATGGCCAAGGGCGCCTATTACCATATTCACCATCCTTATCAGATCGACATGGCCGAAGGGCGCTCCACGCCGGAGCAGATCCGTGGCTGGGTGGCCAATCGCTTCTATTACCAGGTGATGATCCCGCAGAAGGACGCCGCGCTGCTGGCCAACTGCCCGGATGCCGACACCCGGCGGCGCTGGATCCAGCGCCTGCTTGACCACGACGGTCGCGATGACGACGCCGGCGGCATCAAGGCCTGGCTGACCCTGGGCGAAGCGGTGGGGCTGACCCGCGACGAGCTGTGGTCGCAGCAGCACGTCTTGCCCGGGGTGCGCTTCGCGGTGGATGCCTACGTCAATTTCGTGCGCCGGGCGAGCTGGCAGGAGGGGGCGATCTCTTCGCTCACCGAGCTGTTCGCCCCCCTGGCGCACCAGAGCCGCCTCGATACCTGGCCGGGCCACTATCCCTGGATCGACGAGGCCGGCTACGGCTACTTCCGCAAGCGCCTGAAGGAGGCACGCCGCGACGTCGAGCATGGCCTGGAGGTGGCGCTGGCGGTGTGCACCAGCGTGGAAACCCAGCAGCGCGCCCTCGATATCCTGCAGTTCAAGCTCGACGTGCTGTGGAGCATGCTCGACGCCATGACCCTGGCCTATCAGCTCGGCCGTCCGCCCTACCATAGCGTGACCGAGCGGGCCGTGTTCCATCGGGGGCTGGCATGAGCCCGGAGGTGGCTCCGGCGCTGCGCCGCGGCTGGCGGCTGCAGTGGGAGCCCGCCCAGCAACGCCACGTCCTGCTCTACCCCGAGGGCATGGTGCAGCTCAACGAGAGTGCCGGCGCGATCCTGACGCTGGTCGATGGCCGGCGCCATGAGGCGGACATCGTGGCCGCGCTGGAGGCGCAGTTTCCCGGTACCGCGGAGATCGCCGACGATGTGGCGGCGTTTCTCGCCGAGGCCGGGCGCCAGGGCTGGCTGGAGGCGAGCCCATGAGCCTTGCCGCGTCCCCGCAAGCGATCGACCCGCCGCTGTGGCTGCTGGCTGAGCTGACCTATCGTTGCCCGCTGCAGTGTCCCTACTGCTCCAACCCGCTCGACTTCGCCCGCTACCGTGAGGAACTCGACACCGACGCCTGGATCGATGTGCTGCGCCAGGCGCGGGCCATGGGCGCCGTGCAGCTCGGTTTCTCCGGGGGCGAGCCGTTGGTGCGGCGCGACCTGGAGGTGCTGGTCGCCGAGGCGCGGCGGCTCGGCTTCTACACCAACCTGATCACTTCCGGGGTGGGGCTGGACGGCGCCCGAATCGAGGCGTTGCGCGAAGCGGGGCTGGATCACATCCAGATCAGCCTGCAGGCCGCGGATGACGAGCTGGCCGCCGCCGTGGCGGGCTCGGCCAAGGCCCATGCCGCCAAGCTGGCCATGGCACGGGCGGTCAAGGCGGCCGGCTATCCCATGGTGCTCAACGTGGTACTGCATCGCCACAACATCGACGACACCGACCGGCTGATCGCCCTGTGCGACGAGCTGGGGGCGGACGTCGTGGAGCTGGCCAGCTGCCAGTACTACGGCTGGGCCAAGCTCAACCGCGCCGGACTGCTGCCGAGCCGTGCTCAGGTCGAGCGTGCCGAGGCGGTAACGCAGCGCTGGCGCGAGCGTCTCGCCGAGCGCGGGAGGGAGATGCGCCTGCTGTTCGTGGTACCCGACTACTTTGCCGAGCGCCCCAAGGCGTGCATGGGCGGCTGGGGGGCGATCTTCATGACCGTAGCGCCGGACGGCAGCGTGTTGCCGTGTCATAGTGCACGTGAGCTACCCATGGCCTTTCCCCAGGTGCGCGACGGCTCGCTCGAGGAGATCTGGTACGCCAGCGAAGCGTTCAACCGCTTTCGCGGCGACGCCTGGATGCCCGAGCCCTGCGGCAGCTGCAGCGAGCGCCACCAGGACCACGGCGGCTGCCGCTGTCAGGCGTTCCTGCTCACCGGCGACCCGGCGGCGGCCGACCCGGTGTGCAGCAAGTCGCCCCGGCGCGAGCTGATCGACCGGGCCGTGGCCGAAGCCGCCGATTCGGCAGGCGACATCGCAACGCTGGTGCCGAGGCAGGCAAGGCATTCGCGCACCTTCTGGCGCGGCTGAGAGTACCCGACCAAGGGCGAAGGGCGCGGGGGCCGGCCGGCTCTTACCATGACGATAATGCGCCTGCGCGAGGCGACGACATAACAAGAAGCCGCTGATCTCGGCCGTGCCTCTTTGCCGGTCAGCGTCAAGGGAGACTCGGTATGGCGTCCAGTATCAACGAGCTGCGCAAGTTCGTGGCTCCGGAGATCATCTTCGGCGACGGCGCCCGGCGCGCTGTGGCCAATTACGTGGGCACCTTCGGCGCCGAGCGGGTACTGCTGGTGTCGGACCCCGGCGTGGTGCTGGCCGGCTGGGTCGAGGAGGTGGAGGCCGATCTGGCGGAGCAGGGCATCTTCTGCCAGCGCTTCACCTCGGTCTCGCCCAACCCGCGGGCCGAGGAGGTCATGGCGGGGGCCATGGCGTACCGCGAGATGGGCGCCCAGGCCATCGTCGCCATCGGCGGCGGCAGCCCCATGGACTGCGCCAAGGGCATCGGCATCGTCGTCGCTCACGACGGTCACATCATCGACTTCGAGGGCGTCGACACCCTGCGGGTGCCCATCCCGCCGCTGATCTTCGTGCCCACCACGGCGGGTACCTCGGCGGACATCTCCCAGTTCGCGATCATCTCCGACCAGCAGCGGCGCATGAAATTTTCCATCGTCAGCAAGTCGGTGGTGCCGGACGTCTCGCTGATCGACCCCCAGGTCACCATGACCATGAGCCCCTTCCTCACGGCATGCACCGGCGTCGATGCCCTGGTGCATGCCATCGAGGCCTTCGTTTCCACCGGCAGCGGGCCGCTGACCGACGCCCATGCCCTGGAGGCCATGCGCCTGATCAACGGACATCTGGTGGCGCTGGTGCAGGCTCCCCACGATCTGGCGCTGCGTTCCCAGGTCATGCTCGGCAGCATGCAGGCGGGGCTGGCGTTCTCCAACGCCATCCTCGGTGCGGTGCACGCCATGTCGCACAGTCTCGGCGGTTTTCTCGACCTGCCCCATGGACTGTGCAATTCGCTGCTGCTCGAACACGTGGTGGCCTACAACTTCGAGGCCTCGCCGGAGCGCTTCACCCGCATCGCCGAGACGCTGGGCATCGACTGCCGCGGATTGAGCAGCACCCAGGTCAAGGCGCGGCTGATCGATCACCTGATCGAGCTGAAGCGTGCCGTGGGCCTGACGGGCAGCCTGGGCAGGCTCGGTGTCCATACCAGCGATGTGCCGTTCCTGGCCCGCCATGCGCTGGAGGATCCCTGCATCCTGACCAATCCGCGCCGCTCCAGCCCCCGCGACGTTCAGGTGGTGTACGAGGAGGCGATGTGACGCGCCAAGCGACAGGTAGCCGATGAAGAAGGCCGGCGACCCCGAGGGCTATTCGGTCAACCAGTTGCTGGGCTTGGGTCAGCAGTCGGCGCGCAAGAGCTACTACCCTGAGCTGACGGCGCGCATGGCCGAGCTCGAGGCGGAGCGCAACCGCTACAAATGGCTGTTCGAGAACGCCCTGCACGGTATTTTCCAGGCCTCGCTGGGCGGGCGCCTGCTGGCCGCCAATCCGGCGCTGGCGGCCATGCTCGGCGATGCCGACGTGGCCGCCACGCTGGCACGCTGCACGTCGCTGGAAGCGCTGTTCGCCGATGCCGAGGGGCTCGACGAGGTCTCCCGCCTGCTGCACAGGCAGGGCCACCTGCAAGGGCATACCACCTGGCTGGCCGGCTGCGACGGCAAGCGGGTGCCGGTGGCCCTGACCCTGCTGCGCAAGCCGGACCGGGGCGGTGAGATCCTGGTCGAGGGTTTCGTGGCCGACATCACCGAGCGCGAGCGCGCCCGCCAGGAACTGCTGGCGCTCAACGCCCGGCTCGAGGCCCGCGTGCGCGAGCGCACCCAGCGGCTCGAGCAGCTCAATGACGATCTGGCCGGCGAGGTGGCCGAACGCCGCCAGATCGAGGAGCAACTGCGCGCCGCCCGCGACCTGGCCCAGGAGGCCAACCGCAGCAAGGACCGCTACCTGGCGGCAGCCAGCCACGACTTGCTGCAACCGCTCAATGCGGCCCGGCTGCTGGTCTCCACTCTGCGCGAGCGTGCCCTCGACGCTGACGCGAGCCGCCTGGTCGACAGCATCCATCTCTCCCTCGAGGGAGCCGAGGAGCTGCTCACCGACCTGCTCGACATCGCCCGGCTCGACCAGGAGCGCATCCAGCCCCAGCGTGAGTGCTTCCCGCTTTCGCAGATGCTGTGCGGTCTGGTGGCCGAGTATGCCCCGCGTGCCCAGCGCAAGTCGCTGCGCTTTCGCTGCGTGGAGAGCCGCCTGTACGTCGACAGCGACCACCGCCTGCTGGGGCGGGTGTTGCGCAACCTACTCTCCAATGCCTGCCGCTACACCGACGCCGGCAGCGTACTGCTGGGCGTACGGCGCCGCGGCGACGTCGTTTCCATCGAGGTGCACGACAGCGGGCCGGGCATTCCGCCGGATCAGTTGCGGGCGATCTTCGAGGAGTATCACCAGCTCAACGCCGAGCGGGCGCGTAACCGCCAGGGGGTGGGGCTCGGGCTGGCCATCGTCGAGCGTATCTGCCAGCGGCTAGGGCTGGCGGTGTCGGTGTCCTCGACCCTGGGGCGGGGCTCGAGCTTTGCCGTCCAGGTGCCGATCTGCCGCCCGGCGCCTGCCCTGGCTGCCTCGCCGGCCTTTGCTCAGCCGGACAGTCCGCTGACGGGGCGGCGCATGCTGGTGGTGGACAACGACAGCCGCATCCTGATGGGCATGCAGGCCCTGCTCGAGCAGTGGGGCATGTGGTGCGACACTGCCCACGATTTCGACGAAGTGCTGGAGCAGCGGCTCGAGGCGCCCGACGTGTTGCTGGTGGATCTGCATCTCGATGCCGGCGAGACCGGCGACCGGCTGGTGGAGAAGCTGCGGCGGCACTGGCAGCGGCCGCACTTGCCGGCGGTGGTGATCACCGCCGACCGCTCCGAGGCTTGGCGCCGCACCCTGGCGGAGTGCGGCATCCCGCTGCTGCACAAGCCGCTGCGACCCGGCAAGCTACGCGCCGTGCTCAGTCAGTTGATCGCGCGCCAAGAGAAGGGATGAGTGAAGCTACAACCTTGGTCGTAGCCGCGTGAGCGTGCCCCGGCACTCAAGTCCTATGTTGCTGCTTTGCACCAGGCCCTAGACTGAAAGCAGGATCCCTGCCTGCTCGAGGAGTGCCATGTTGCCATTAGCGAAGTCGCATTACCCTGACCAGGCTTTGCCGGATGAGCCCCTGCGCGTGGCGCACTCCTTCGCCAAGGATCCCGAGCTGGCGGCCCAGTACCTGGCCAGCCGGCTGCTGCATCCCGATCTCGAGGGCGTGCTGTTCTTCTGTTCCGCCGAACACGATCTGCCGGCCCTGGCCACGGCCCTGGAAGCGCACCTGGGCGGCGTCAAGCTGTGCGGCTGCACCACCGCCGGGGAGCTTGGCAGTGACGGCTACTCGCGGGGCTCCATCGTGGCGGTGGGCTTCGACCGCCGGGCCTTTGCCCTCGACTATCGGCTGATCCGCGATCTCGACCGCTTCACTCTGCTCGACGCCCAGCGCATCACCGATCAGTTGATGGAACACTGCACCCGTTCGGGACTGGCGCCGCTCAAGGGGCACACCTTCGCCATGACCCTGCTCGACGGGCTCTCGACCTGCGAGGAGCAGGTGCTGCTGACCTTGACCTCGGTGCTTGCCGGCATTCCTCACTTCGGCGGCAGCGCCGGCGACGACAACCGCCTCACCGGCACGCACGTGTACGGTGAGGGCGCCTTTCATGACCGTGCCGCCGTGGTGCTGATGGTCAACACCGCGCTGGACTTCGAGGTGTTCTCGACTCACCACCTGCGACCCAGCGGCGAGAAGCTGGTGGTCACGGCGGCCGACCAGGAGCAGCGTCGGGTGATGGAGCTCAACGCCGAGCCGGCGGCCCTGGAATACGCGAGGCTGGTGGGGTGTACCCTGGAGGAGCTGAACCCCGAGGTGTTCGCGCGTCATCCGCTGGCCGTGAGACTCCACGACAAGACCTACGTACGCGCCATCCAGAGCGTCAATCCCGACCTCAGCCTGAGCTTCTACTGCGCCGTGGAGACCGGCATCGTGCTGACGGCCATGCAGGCGAGCGATCTGCTGACGGATCTCGACCGTGAAATCGCCGCCATCGAGGAGCGCCTGGGGCCGGCGGAGTGCATCCTCGGCTGCGACTGCTTCCTGCGCCGCCTGGAGCTCGAGCAGGAGGGGCGGCAGCAGGCGGCCGGAGAGTTCTACCGCCGGCGCCGCATCCTCGGCTTCAATACCTACGGCGAGCACTATAGCGGCCTGCACCTCAACCAGACCTTCAGCGGGGTCTACATAGGACGCTCCCGTGGTGACCACTGAGCGCGAACGCGAGCTGGAGCGCCAGGTCGCCAAGCTTCAGCGCATCAACGCGGCGCTGATCGAGCGGGTCGAGTCGAGCAACCTGCCGCGTACCGCGCCCTATGCCGCCTTCGAGCATGCCGCCCTGCTGGCCGAGCAGGTGCGCGAGCGAACCCGCGCGCTCAACCAGACCCTGCATGAGCTGCGTGCCAGCAACCGCCTGCTGGGCGAGGCGCGGGAGCGGGCCGAGCAGGCCAACCAGTACCTGGTCGATGCCATCGAAAGTATCACCGATGCCTTCGTGCTGTTCGGCGCCGACCAGCGCATTCGTCACTATAACAGCCGCTTCGCCGAGTTCTGGCGGCCTGCCGGTATCGAAGTGCACGCCGGTATGACCCTGGAGGAGCTGCGCCGGCTGGCGCTGAGCTCGGGGCTGGTGGTCAGCGAGCAGCTCAAGCAGCGCCAGGGGCGCACCGTCTATCAGCTCCACGACGGGCGCTGGGTGCAGGTCAATCAGCGGCCGATTCGCGGCGGCGGCAGAGTGTTCCTCTACGTCGACATCACTGAGCTCAAGCGCCATGAGCACGCCGAGCGCGAGCATGCCCTGGCGCAGAAGTCGCGCCTGTTGCAGGCCACTCTGGACAGCCTTTCCCAGGGCGTTGCCGTGGTTACCCCTCAGGGCCAGTTGGAAATGCACAACCAGCGCTTCTCGCAGCTCACCGGTCTGGCAGGGCTGACGCTGCCGTTGGCGCTGACCGAGCTGAGTCGCGCCAGCGAGTTGGTCGACCCCGCCGATGGGCAGGCCGTGCTGGCCGCCTGCGAGCGTCGGCTCAGCGACGGCCGCGTGGTGGAGGTGCGCGGCCACCCCATGCCGGGCGGCGGCCAGGTGCTGACCTACACCGACATCACCGAGCGCATTCGCCAGGCCGAGGCGCTGGCCGAGCGGGAGCGCTGGATCCGTACCATCACCGACCACGTGCCGGCGATGATTGCCTACCTGGATCGCGAGCTGCGCTACGTGTTCACCAACCGGGTTTACGAGGAGTGGTACGGCTGGCCCCACGACCTGCTGCTAGGTTCGGCGCTCGGCGACCTCCATTCGGCGGAGCACTGCGCACGCCTGATGCCCTACCTGCAGCGGGTGCTGGCGGGGGAGCGCATCAGCTTCGAACTGCCCGAACAGAATGCCGAGGGCGAGCACCGGGTGCTGCTGCGGGCCTACGTGCCGCACCGGGACAGCGACGGCAGCGTGATCGGCTTCTTCGTGCTGATCCGTGACATCACCGAGCAGCGGCGCACCTCCGAGGCGCTGCATCATGCCTATCAGAACCTCGAGCAGCGAGTGCGGGAGCGTACCGCGGAGCTGACCCGGGTCAACGCTCAGCTGCGCGAGGAGATCGAGGAGCGACTGGCCGCCGAGGGTCAGCTGCGTGAGGCCAAGACCGAGGCCGAGGCGGCCAACCTCTCCAAGACCAAGTTCCTGGCGGCGGTGAGCCACGACCTGCTGCAGCCGCTCAATGCGGCCCGGCTCTTTGTCGGCGCCCTGGTGGAGCAGGAGATGTCGCCGGCCAATCAGGAGCTGATCCAGCAGGTGGGCCATTCGCTGAAGGACGTGGAGGCGCTGCTCGGTACTCTGGTCGACATCTCCAAGCTGGACGCCGGTGTGATCACCCCCGAGATAGTACCCTTCGCCATTCGCGACCTGCTCGACGGCCTGGCGCGGGAGTATCGCCAGGTGGCCGCCAGCGAGGGCCTGGAGTTCCACTACGTGCCGTCGTCGGCGCTGGTCAGCAGCGACATCTCGCTGCTCGTCCGGGTGATCCGCAACCTGCTCAGCAACGCCGTGCGCTATACCCCTCGCGGATGCCTGCTGCTGGGCTGCCGGCGGCGTCGGGAGGGGCTCGAGATCCAGGTGCTCGATACTGGCTGCGGCATCGCCGAAGAGGAGCGCGAGCTGATCTTCCAGGAGTTTCGCCGCCTGCCCGCGGCGGCCAACGCGCGGGATCGCGGCCTGGGCCTCGGCCTCTCCATCGTCGACAAGATCACGCGCATGCTGCAACAGCCGGTGCGGGTGCAGTCGCGGGTCGGACGCGGCACCCTGTTCGGTGTGACGCTGCCCTACGCCCAGCGCGTCGAGGCCGGCGAGCGGCGCCAGCCAGTAGGATGCGTGGCCGGTCGCGAACTCGCCGGACGGCGGCTGTGGGTGGTGGACAACGACCCTTCCATCTGTCTGGCCATGCGCCACCTGCTGGAACGCTGGGGCTGCCAGGTGGTGGTCGCTGAGAGCGAGGAGCGTCTCGCCGCGCGGGTGAGCCTGGCCGACGGCGAGGCCGACGCCCTGGTGGTCGACTATCACCTCGACCACGAGCGCAGCGGGGTGGCGCTGGCGGAGCGCATCAATCAACTACGTGAGGTGCCGTTGCCGGTGCTGGTGATAACCGCCGATCACAGCCGCGAGCTGCGTCAGCGGGTGCGCGAGCTGGGCTTCCAACTGCTCAACAAGCCGGTCAAGCCGCTGCGGCTGAGAACCACGCTGCAGCAGCTGCTGGCGGAGACCCCGCTCGAATTCGTCGAGTGCCCGGATCAGGGCTTGCGCAGGTAGCGGCTGAAGTCGATGTCGCTGGCCGAGAGGATCGCCTGGACCCGATTGCTGACGCCGAGCTTGCGTAGGATCGCCGAGACGTGGGCCTTGACCGTGGTCTCGGCGATGTTGAGGTTGTAGGCGATCATCTTGTTGGATTCGCCACGGGTCATGCGCTCGAGCACCTGGATCTGCTTGCGGGTCAGGGTTTCGAGCTGTTCGGCGCTGATGCCGCGCTCGTTGGGCTCATGGGCGCGGGCGGCACTGGCACGCATGATCTCCGAAGGCAGATAGATGTTGCCCTCCAGTATCTGGGCGATGGCCTTGATCAGCTGCTCCTTGGGCGAGGACTTGGTCAGAAAGCCCACCGCCCCGCAGGAGACCGCCTGCAGCATGACGTTCTTGTCTTCCTCAGCGGAGATGATCGCCACCGGAATGGTGGGCGCCTCGTTGCGCAGCTGCAGCAGGCCGGTGAGGCCGCTCATGCCGGGCATGTTGAGGTCGAGCAGGATCAGGTCCAGGTCCTCCTCGTCGGCGGTCACGGCGAGGGTGGCGTCGAGGTCCGCCGTTTCCAGCAGCTCGCTGCCGGGAAAGCCGTCGCCGACCACCCGGGCGATGGCCTCGCGAAACAGCGGATGATCGTCGGCGATCAGGATACGGTAGCTGGGGGCTTGGTCGTGCATCTTGTCGTTATCCTTGTAGTCGTACGGCGTGGAGCGGTGGCAAAGGGCGGCAGGCGCGGGGCGGCGCTCTCCAGCGGCTGGCCGTCCGCCTCCCAGCTGTCGATACCGTCACGATACCAGTAAAGACGCTGGTAACCCGCCTCGGCCAGGCGCTTCACCGCATTCCAGGAGAGCCAGCAATCCGAACGGCACAGCACCACGATGGGGTGGCGCGGGTCGCCGCCGCTGGCCGCGCCGACCTCGTCGAGCAGGTAGCCCACCCAGTCGTGGCGGCTGTAGTACCAGTCGTCGTCGTGATGGCCGAGCCCGGTGTTGGGCAGCCACAGCGCTCCCGGTACGGAGCGGTGCGGCTCGGTCTGCAGGAAGCGGCCATGGCGAAAGGTGAGGTTGATCACGTCGATGGCGAGAGCGGGCGGGCTGGCGCCGAGCAGCTCGACCACCGTCGCGGTGTCCACCGTCTCCGCGCCCGGTGCGGTGGCGGGAGTGGGGCTGCGATAGCGGTCGATGCGATAGCCCCGCTCTGAGAACAGCAGCGGATCCTCGCCCGGGGCGGCAGCACCGGAAGTGGCCGGGCAAAGTGCCGCCAGCAGCAGGGCGGCTAGTATCCGCTTCGCTATCCTCATGGCGTGCTTCCCGTGGCCTCATATCGCTATGGGACTCTCTTTTGTCGTAAGCCGGAATTGCACCTTTGTCGCGAAGCGTAAAGCACGAAAGTACTATTCTGCCGTGACAGGCAGCTCCTTAGTCTGAAGACATGAAGACACCGAGCCTTGCCAAGTTCCTGCCGCTGGCCCGTGCTGCGCTGCTGCTCGCGCTGCTGGTCGCCGCCGACAGCCTGCGCGCCGAGCCGCCGCTGCTGCGCCTCAGCGTTCTGCAGTTCGGCACCGCCCACTGGGAGCTGGACCATCTGCAGCGCCACGGCCTCGACCGGGAAGAGGGCTTCGTGCTCGACGTGCGCCTGGTGGCCAACCTGCCGGCCTCGCGTATCGCCGTCTCCAGCGGCGACGTGGATGGTGCCGTGGTCGACCTGACCTGGGCCCAGGCGCGGCATGTGGCGGGGCACTCCTACCGCTATCTCCCCTATTCCTCGCAGATGGGCGACGTGCTGGCGGCCCCCGGGGCGCCAATACACGACATCGAAGACCTGCGCGGCAAGCGCATCGGCGTGGCCGGCGGCCCCGACAGCAAGGGCTGGGTGCTGCTGACCCGGGCGGCACAGGCCCGCGGCATGGCACTGGAGCGCGAGGCGCAGGTGCAGTTCGGCGCGCCGCCGCTGCTGAGCCAGGCCTTCCGTCGCGGGCAGTTCGACGTGCTGGTGACCTTCTGGCACTTCGCCGCCGAGCTGACCGCCGCCGGCGAGGCCGACGTGGCGCTGCCCATGGATTCGCTGCTGGCCAGCCTGGACATTCCCACCGGGCTGCCCATTCTAGGCTACGTCTTCCATGACGATTGGGCCGACGACCATCAGGCATTGGTGGCCGGCTTCGCCCGTGCCGTGGCGCGCACCAAACGGCAGCTGCGCGACGAGCCCGGCCATTGGGAGGCGCTGCGCCCGCTGATGCGTGTAAGCGACGACGCCCACTTCGCCGCGCTGCGCCAAGGCTATGTGCAGGGCATTCCCGAACCGCTGGACGAAGCGCGGGTGGCGGCGCTGCAACGGCTGCTGGTCATGGCCGGCAGCGCTGCGGAGGAGGTGATGCCCACCCGGCTCTTCGTGCTCGATCCGGGCGGCGTGCCATGAGGCGCTCGGCGCTCGCCTGCTGGGTGGTCCTGCCGCTGCTGGTGGGGCTATGGGGCGTGCTGGCCTGGCAGCTAGACACTTCCTTGCTGCCCTCGCCAGCGGCGGTGCTCAACACCCTGCAACGGGAGGCGGCCAGCGGCGAGCTGCAGCGCCACCTGGCCGTGACCCTGCAGCGGGTCGCGCTCAGTTTCCTGCTGGCGATGGCCTTCGGCACCCTGATCGGCATCGCCATGGGGCGCCTGGCCTGGCTCGATGCCCTGCTGGACCCGCTGCTGGTACTGCTGCTCAACCTGCCAGCTCTGGTGTTGATCATCCTGCTCTATGTCTGGTTCGGTCTGGTGGAGGCCGCGGCGATTCTGGCGGTGGTCATCAACAAGGTGCCCAACGTCGCCGTCACCTTGCGTGAAGGGGCGCGCAGTCTCGACCCGAGGCTGGAGCAGATGGCGCGTGCCTACGGCTTTTCTCCCCTCATGCGCCTGAGGCACGTGTGGCTGCCGCAGCTGTTTCCCTACCTGATGGCGGCGACCCGCGGCGGGCTGGCGCTGATCTGGAAGATAGTGCTGGTGGTCGAGCTGCTGGGGCGCTCCGATGGGGTCGGTTTCCAGCTGCATCTGGCGTTCCAGGTCTTCGACGTGGCCGGGCTGCTGGCCTACAGCCTGGCGTTCATCGCCATCGTGCAGCTGATCGAGCTTGGCCTGCTGCAGCCGCTGGAGCGCCGCGCCACGCGCTGGCGCCATGTCGGAGTCGAACATGCCTGAATTCGTCGTGCCGGCCGGCCACGCCATCCTGGCACCCATGAGCCTCAAGGTGGCGCCGGGCGACCATATCTGCCTGCTCGGTCCCTCCGGCATCGGCAAGACCACTCTGCTCAACCGTCTGGCCGGCCTGGAACGGGGCCAGTCGCGCCCGACGCTGCGCATCGGCTATCTGTTTCAGGAGCACCGCTTGCTGCCCTGGCGCACGCTGCGCGACAACCTGCGCCTGGTCGGGGTCGGCCGCGACCAGGTGAAACCGCTGCTGGCCCGGGTCGGGCTGGAGCAGGTCGCCGACCGCTATCCCGATCAGCTGTCGCTGGGCATGGCCCGGCGCGCCGCCCTGGCCCGCTGCCTGGCCATGCGCCCCGATCTGTTGCTGCTGGACGAACCCTTCGCCTCTCTGGACCCTCACCGCGCCGACGAGCTGAAAGGCTTGATCCGCACGCTGCTGAAGCAGTTTCCCACCATGGCCATGATCTGCGTGACCCACGAGGTGCGCGACGCCGAGGCGCTGGCCAATCGCGTCTGGTATCTGGCGGGGCGCCCCGCCCATCTGCGCTACGATGCCCGGCTCGATGCCGAGGCCCACGCCGGGTTGGCCGGCCGCCTGGAAGCGCTGGGGCGTCAGGCGACTGGCCAGCCCCTCTCGATCGAAAGCTAGGCGCTCTTCGCACAAGGCTGTGTCTGAAAAGTCGGCGAGCGAAGGTCAGACAAGGCAAAAATCAGCGAAAAGACAGAGTTTACGTAGTGTAAATGAGTATTTTGAGCTGATTTTTAACGCTGTATGGCCAAGCGCAGGCAGTTTTCAGGCATAGCCTAGTTGATAGGCATGCCAAGTAGCCTGGTCCGCTGGGGCCGAAAGCCGCCGATCGCCAGCGCGGCCAGCACCAGGGTGGTGGCCAGCGTGATGGTGGCCGCCTCGCCGTTCCACTGCAGATAAAGCGCGAAGCGCAGCGTCTCGACGGCGTGGGTGAAGGGATTGAGCAGGCACAATTGATAGATCCAGGGGCTGGCTTCCTGCATGCGCCACAGCGGATAGAGCGCCGAGGAAAGAAAGAACATCGGGAAGATGACGAAGTTCATGACCCCGGCGAAGTTCTCCAGTTGCTTGATCCAGGTGGCGATCAGCAGCCCCAGCGCGCCCAGCATCAGCGACGCCAACAGCAGCGCCGGCAAGACCGCCAGGTAACCCTCGAGCGGCGGACGCACGCCGACGCCCCAGCGGGCGATGAGCAGGAAGACGTACACTTGGGCGACCGAGACGCTGCCCATGGCCAGCAGCTTGGTCAGCAGCAGGAAGGGGCGTGGCAGCGGGCTGGTGAGCAGCACCCGCATGGAGCCCAGCTCACGGTCGTAGACCATGGAGAGCGCGCCCTGCATGGAGTTGAACAGGATGATCATGCCGCACAGCCCGGGCACGATGTATGTCTCGTAGGTGATGTAGGTCACATAGGGCGGGATGATCGACACCCCCAGCACCATGCGAAAGCCGGCGGCGAACACCACCAGCCACAGCAATGGCCGGACCAAGGCGCTGGCGAAGCGCGTACGCTGCTGCCAGAAGCGCAGCCATTCACGCTTCTGTACGCCCAGAAAGCAGTACCAGTAATCGCGCGGTGTCATGCCACGGCCTCCCGGGTCAGGCTGTGAAAGGTCTTGGTCAGGCTGGTACCGCCATGTCGGCGGCATAGCGCCTCGCCGGTTTCGTCGGCCAGCAGCCGGCCGCGGTGCAGCACCAGTACCCGATCGCCGTCGCCGACCTCCTCGATGAGGTGGGTGGCCCACAGCACGGTGAGGCCCCGTTCCCGACACAGCTCGCGCACATGGGCGTTGAGCGCTGCCCGGCTGTCGAGGTCGAGCCCGGCGGTGGCCTCGTCGAGCAGCAGCAGGGCGGGGCGGTGCAGCAGGGCGCGGGCGATCTCCACGCGGCGGCGGTGGCCGCCGTTGAGCCGGCGCACCGGCGTGCGGGCATGGGTGTCCAGCCGCTGGCGCTCGAGCTCTTCGGCGCAGCGCCGGCGGGCCTCGCGTGGCGACATGCCGTGCAGGGCGGCGTGATAGAGCAGGTTCTGCATCACGTTGAGATCCAGGTCCAGGGCGTTCTGCTGAAACACCACGCCCATGTGGCGCATCACCGCGGCAGGCTGGTGCCGTAGCGAGCGGCCGCCCAGCAGCAGATCGCCCTGCTGCAGGGCGAGCAGGCGCGTGAGCAGGCCGAACAGGGTCGACTTGCCGGCGCCGTTGGGGCCCAGCAGGGCGTGGAAACGGCCGGAGGCCAGCGTGAAGCTGACCTCCTGCAGGACGGGATCGTGTCGGTAGCGATAGCCGATACCGAGAGCTTGCACGTTCACGACTGGGTTCCCGAGGTGATCTTCACGCCCCACGGGAAGCGGCCCACGTCGATGCTCTTGATCACTTCCAGCTTGTCCACGTCGATCACCGAGACATCGCCGCTCACGCCGTTGGTGGTGAGCAGTGTCTTCTCGTCGGGGCTGAGCGCCACCTGCCACACTCGGGCGCCCACCAGCAGGTAGTCGAGCACCTCGAAGGTCTGGGCATCCACCACGGCGATATGATTGGCCGGGCCCAGGGCGACGAAGGCGTAGCGGCCGTCGGAGGTGAGCTGGATGCCTACCGGCTGGACCCGGTCCTGATTCACCCCGGGAATGCGGAAGTCGATGGTGTGGATCTCTTCGAGGCTCTCCACATCGATGATGTGCACGGTGCCGCCGATCTCCGCCGAGGCCCAAAGCAGAGCGTCGTCTCGGGTGAACTCCACGTGGCGCGGCCGGGAGCCGATCACGATGTTCTTCTCGATCTCGAAGGTCTCGGTGTTGATCCAGTGCAGCATGTTGGAGGTCTCGCTGGTATTCACCGCCCAGCGGCCGTCGTGGCTCACCCCCATGCCCTCGGGCTCGATACCGACCTCGATCTGGGCCAGCACGCGCTTGGTTTCCACGTCGAGCACGGTGACCAGAGCATCGTCCTCGTTGGCGATGTAGAGATGGCGCCCATTGGGGTGCAGGGCGAACTGCTCCGGATCCTCGCCGGAGGGCAGGGTGTCGATCACCTTGCGCGTGGCCAGATCGACCACCTGGACGGTGTCGTCATCGCTGGCACAGACGTAGAGCAGGCTCTCGTCGGGGGAGAGCAGAATGCCGCGCGGGCGCTGGCCGACGGGGAAGGTGTCCACCACTTCCAGGGTGGCCATGTCGATCACCGAGATGGTGTGATCGCGCTCGTTGGAGACGTAGGCCAGACTCTGGGCCCACAGCGGTGTGGAGAGACCCAGGGTCAGGCAGAAGGCGGCTAGGCGAGTGGCGATTTTCATGTCGATTCCTCGGTGCGGTCAGGGGGGGCTCAGTCGGTCAGGCGACAGCGACTTTCCGGACGGTCATAGCCCAGGGTGTCGAGCTCGGTATGCTGGTGAAGGAAGCCCTCGAACGGGGCCATGGCCACCAGGCTGTTGGGGTGGGCCAGCGGCACCGGCTGGCGCAGCTGGCCGTTCCAGTCGCGGAAGCTCAGCGGCCGGCCCTTGAAGGCGGCCAGCTCGAAGTCGTCGCCAAGCAGGTAGTCGCGCAGGGTCTCCATGTCGTCGCTGCCGGTGCGCGTCACTGCTTCACCTACGGCGCGTATTGCCGCCCAGGCGGCGTAGTCAGTTCCGGTCATGGTGCGTTCGGCCTGCTTGGCAAAGCGGTTCTGCAGCTGCGCTGCCCCCCATGCCTCGATGGCCGGGTGCCAGGCGTCCGGTGCCATGCCCTGGGTGCCTACCACCGGCCTGGGCAGCCAGGTGTTGAAGGGCACGAAGTCGCCGAAGTCGTTGCGCTCGTCGGCCACCACCACCACGTCGTAGTCGGGCCCCTGGGTGAACAGCGGCAGCTCGGCGGAGGCGTTGCGGCGCATGTCGGCCTCGAAAGTCCACTCCTTGTCGGTGACCACGTTCAAGGCGAACTTCTGCGCCGAGCGGCGGAAGGCCTCGGCCCAGGCCCGGTCGTCGTCGGTCGCGCCGCTGATCAGGAACACCGAGCGCCAGCGGCGCACGTTCAGCCACTGGGCCAGGGCATCGGTGAGCATGGCGTGGCTGGGGGCGGTGTGCAGCAGATAGGGGGAGCACTCGTCGAGACGCAGCGAGACGTCACGCGAGCCAGCGTTGAACAACAGGGCGCGGTCGCCGCTGAGCTCGCTGGCCTTGCGCAGGGTTGCCGCCGGGGTATTCAGCACGACCAGATCGATGTCGTCCTCCAGCATGTCGGCCAGAGCTTCCAGCAGCGCCTCCTCGCTGCCGAGGATGGCGCTCTCGAGCTGGTAGTTCTGGCCCATGAAGCGGCCGGTGCTCTGGTTGTCGCTGATCGCCAGCTGGGCACCCTGCAGGCCGGCGTCTTCGGGCTCGGGAGTCAGCCGGGCCAGCGCCGGCCCGCGGTCGGGCTGCCACTGCAGGTAGCCGAAGCGTACCTCCAGTGCGTCGGCCTGAACCTGGGCGGTGAGCAGGCAGGTGGCGAGAAATACGCCGCCGGCCAGGCAATGGCTAAGCGGGGACTCTTTCATGATCGGCTTCATGATCGGCTCCTGTGGGGCAGTGGAAGGTCAGGTCACTGCACGATGAAGGTGCCGGTCACACCGCGCTCTTCCAGGCCGGCACAGGCCCATTCGTAGCTGCCGGGGCGGATGGGCACGAAGAACAGCTCCGCCTCGCCCTCGCGCTCGAACTCCAGCTCGGTGAGGGTAGGGGCCTTGATCTCCACATCGCCCACCTCGATCTTGCGCAGCCAGGCATTCTTGAAGAAGGCGGGCGCCACCCAGGCGCACTCCTGCATGCCGGTGGCTTCGATCACCAGGCGGTAGGACTGGCCGGTCTCCATGTGATGTTCGCGCACCGACACGCCGAGCATGCTCTCGCCGGTGCCGATCACCAGGCGTTCCAGGCGCTCGGGGCGGGTGGCGAGATCCCCTGCCGCCAGGGCCAGGGTCGAGGAGAGGCCCAGGGCCGCAGCGAGTAGCGCCAGGCCGGCGTGACGGTAGGTGGGGCGTGCGATCGGTGAGGTGAGAGTGGCGTCAGTCATGTTCGTTGTCCTTGTTGTCATGATTAGAGTCGTGATGAGCGTGTCGTGATGTGCGTTTGCATGTAGGGGTGATAAGCAGTTCAGCACTTCGCCCGGTTTGGCCCCATGCCACCATGGGGCTCTTGTGCTCCTCCCAAGGGCGTAAGACGGGAGCAGGGCGGGAAGAGCGAACTACGACCAAGGAAGGAGGGGGAAGGGGCAGAAAGTGGCGATGCGGCTGCGCTGCGTTGTGACCAGACTCGACTCAGCCAGTCACCACAACGAGTCAATCAACACGACAAGTCAATCGCCACAACAACAGGTGCTCCCATGAACCGCATGCCTCTACCTGCCGTTTCTTCCGCCGTCCTCGTTTCCCGACGCCTTGCCGGTGTGGCGCTGCTGGCGCTGTCGCTGGGCGCCGCCAGCGCTGCCCTGGGCCATGGCGACGTCACGCCCCAGGAGGTCGACACCAAGGGCTTGCCCGATCTGGGCGAGGCGCCGCTGATGGAAAACCCCTTCCGTCCCGGCAACCAGCACGCTGACCTTCACGACGAAGCGGTTGCGGTCGGCGAGCGCGGCTACGCCGGTAACTGCGCCGTTTGCCACGGCATCCAGGCCATGTCGGGCGGGCTGACCCCCGATCTGCGCAACCTCGAGGAGTGGGACGATGAGTTCTACCTGCAGCGCGTGATCAACGGCACCGAGCGGGGGATGCCGTCGTTCAAGTCCAACCTCGATCAGACCGCCATCTGGGCGATCAAGACCTACATCGAATCGGTGACCCCCTGAGGCAACACGAGTACCGACCGATTTCCCGGGAAGGAGGAGCGCATCATGGGCAAGCGCAACTGGATCAGCGTGCTGGCGGCGTTCGGCTGTCTGCTGCTGGCTTCGCCGAGCGGGGCGGGCGAACTCTCGGCGGCAGCACTCGAAACCGCCCACGAGGTGACGCTAAGCCAGGCCAGCGCCGAGCTGCTGCGGCGCCCTGCGCTGCGCGATCTCGATGAGATCATGGCATCGGGGCACATCAACATCGGGCTCTACCAGGACTTTCCCCCCTACGCCTATCGCGATGAGCAGGGAGAGGCGCGCGGTATCGATGCCGAGATCGGCCGGGCCATCGCCGCCGGGCTGGGGGTGGAGTTTCGGCCCTTCTGGATCAAGCCTGGGAGCAGCCTGGGGCGCGACCTGGGCAACAGCGTCTCCCGCGGTCACTACCTGCGCCCCACCCAGGTGGCCGACGTGATGATGCGGGTGCCCTACGATCGCGACTTCTCCTACATGCGCGACTCCACCGGCGAGTACATCAACAAGAGCGTGGTGATGTTCGGACCCTATCAGCGCGAGCAGTGGGACATCGCCTACGATGCCGGCCGGCTCGGGAGCGAGGTCACCCTGGGCAGCTTCCGCCAGCAGCGCATCGGTGCCGAGTACGACACCCTGCCGGCCACTTATCTGACGGCCACCATGGGCGGTCAGCTGCGTGATGGCGTACGTCACTACCGCGACGTGGGAGACGCCTTCGCCGCCATGGCCAGCGGCGAGGTGGCCGGGGTCATGGCCATGCGCGGCGAGCTCGAACATTACCTGGCGCAGTATCCGCAACACGACTTCCGCCTCGCCGAGGCGGTGTTCCCGGGCATCTCCCGTCAGCAGTGGGACATCGGCATGGCGGTGCGCCACAGCCACCGTCAGTTGGGCTATGCCGTCGAGGCGATCGTCGACCGTGCGGTGCGAGAGGGCAGCCTGGACGATATCTTCCAGGCCCATGCGCTGGTCTACCGCATGCCCGACTTCTACGCCGAAATTCTCGGCCAGGCGGAGTGACGAAGATGCTCCGCTGCCTGCCTGAATCGCGCCGCGGCGTCTGGCTGCTGGCCCTGGCCTGGCTGACGAGCACGCCGGCGATAGCCGAGGTGCCGGAGGATCCCTTCCGCTCACCGATGTGGGACTACAATCTGGCCCGCTATCTGGGCGAAGGGGCCGACATCCGCCACAGCGACACGGTGGTGCTCAAGGCGCCGCCCTTCGCCGAGGATGCCACCCAGGTACCGCTGACCGTCGATCTGTCGGCGTTTCCCCATGCCGTACAGGAAGTGATTACCTGGGTCGACCTCAACCCGGTGCCACATCTCTTCACCCTGCGCCCCGAGGCAGCTGACATCCGCACCGTGGCGCTCAACTTCCGCATTCAGCAGGCATCCACCGTGCGCGCCGCGGTACGTGACGACCAGCACATCTGGCACATCGGCAGCATTCACGTCGAGGCCGCCGGTGGCGGGTGCACTGCGCCCAGCGTCACCGCCAGCAACCCCGACTGGGCGAACAGCTTCGGCCAGGTGCGCGGCGCGCTGTTCTCGCCGGCCGGCGGCATGCCCGGCAGCCGGCTCAAGGCCCAGGTCATGCATCCCATGGACTCCGGCATGGTGGCCAACATCCCCCGCTTCAACATCGAGAGCGTGGAGCTCCGGCACGCAGCGAGCCAGCAGCGCCTGGCCAGCATGACGCTGTCGGAGTCGGCCTCGGAGAACCCGCTGTTCGTCTTCGACCTGGAGCACCACGACGAGCCGGCCGGCATCGTCCTGCTGCTGCGCGACAATGGCGGCAACCTCATCGAAAGCCATCTGGGGGGATGAGCATGCGCCAGCTCCTGCTGTTGCTGGGCTGTCTGCTGATGGGGCATTTTCCCGCCCTGGCCGATGCCTATCGCTACCACCTCGAGCCGCTGGAGATCGCTCCGGGTGTGTGGGTCTTCGAAGGCGTTAACGAGGATTTTGCCCGCACCAATGGCGGCAATATCGTCAATACCGCCTTCCTCATCACCGAGGAAGGGGTGATCGTGTTCGACACCGGGCCTTCGCGACGCTATGGCGAGCAGATGCGTGAAGCGATAGAGGCGGTGACCGCGCTGCCCATCACCCATGTGTTTCTCTCGCATCACCATCCCGACCATGTGTTCGGCAACCAGGCCTTCGATGCCGACATCCTCCACGCCCTGGTGGGAACGATTCGGCTTCTTGCCGAGCAGGGCGACGACTTCGCCGACAATCTCTACCGCGCACTGGGCGACTGGATGCGCGGCACCGAGGTCGTACTGCCCACTCAGGTAGTGACCCCCGGGCGTGTGACGATCGGCGGTCGGGAGATCGAACTGATCGCCATGAGCGGGCATTCGGGGGCCGATCTGGTGCTGTTCGACCACCGGTCCGGCTTGCTGTTGGCGGCCGACATGGTGTTCTACCAGCGCGCGCTCACTACGCCACATACCCCGGGGATCGACGTCTGGCGCGAGGAGCTTCGCCAGCTCGAGGCCCTCGACTTTCGCTACCTGGTGCCTGGGCACGGGCCGGTGGTCAGCGACCGCCGAGCCTTCGCCCAGATGCAGGACTATCTCGCCTGGCTGGACGACACCCTGCGCAGCGCCGCCGCTGACGGCATGACCGCAAGCGAAGTCATGGCGCTGCCGATTCCCCAACGATTCGATGAAATTGCCGTGGCTCGTCACGAGCTGATGCGCAGCGTGGTACACCTCTACGGTCGCTATGAACTGGAAGCTCTCGAGCTGATTTCCGACGGGGGATGACACCACACCGAACCCGATTCATTACCGTTTCTAGTCGCGCATGGCTCTTGCCACTTCTCTTCCTGTCAGCAGGGAGGCGGGTGGATTTTTTGCTTTTCATGGTCCTTTTTGACTCAAGAATCGGGAAGTATTACGACCAAGTGAGGAGAGCATGTCGTCCCTGTTGGCCATGGTTGGTCCGTTACACATGGCACACATTGAGTCGTGAAGCGCCTGGCAGGAGCGGCGCTGGAGCGAATAACAATCCTGTTGATCTACTGCCCCTCCGGAGAGCGTCATGACTCAGTCATTTCCCATCGGCAAGCTGTCTCGACCGTTTGCCCTGATGGCCCTCGCCCTGGCCATTTCCGCCCAGGCCCAGGCCGTCACCTTCGACGACATGCTCAACGACCATCTCACCACCGATCAGGTGGTCACCAATGGCATGGGCCTGAAAGGCCAGCGCTACAGCCCGCTGACGACACTCAATACCGACAACGTCCATCAACTCAGGCCGGTGTGGGCCTTCTCCTTCGGCGGCGAGAAGCAGCGGGGCCAGGAGTCTCAGCCGCTGGTCAAGGATGGCGTGATGTACGTGACCGGCTCCTATTCCCGCATCTGGGCGGTGGACGCCTATACCGGTGAGCAGATCTGGCAGTACGAGGCGCGTCTGCCGGATGGGATCATGCCTTGCTGCGACGTGATCAACCGAGGTGCTGCCATCTATGGCGACAAGGTCTATTTCGGCACCCTGGATGCACGTCTGGTGGCGCTGGACCGTGAGACCGGGCGGGTGCAGTGGATCAAGCGCGTGGCCGACTATCAGGCGGGGCACTCCATCACGGCGGCGCCCATCGTCATCGACGGCAAGCTGATCACCGGGGTGGCCGGTGGCGAGTTCGGCGTGGTGGGCACGATCTTCGCCTTCGATGCCGAGACCGGCGACGAGCTGTGGACCCGACCGGTGATCGAGGGCCACATGGGCTACGTCTATGAGAACGGCGAAGCGGTGGAGCACGGCATCACCGGCGGCGAGGCCGGGCAGACCTGGCCGGGCGACATGTGGGAGCAGGGCGGCGGAGCCCCCTGGCTGGGTGGCTTCTACGATGTCGACACCCATACCCTGCTGATCGGCACCGGCAACCCGGCGCCGTGGAATTCCCACCTGCGCCCCGGCGACAACCTCTACAGCTCCTCACGGTTGGCCATCGACCCCGATGACGGCAGCATCAAGTGGCACTTCCAGGCCACGCCCAACGACGGCTGGGATTACGACGGCGTCAACGAGGTGATCTCCTTCGACTACGAAGAGAACGGCAGTCTGATCAAGGCCGCCGCCACGGCGGATCGCAACGGCTTCTTCTACGTACTGAACCGTGAGAACGGCGAGTTCATTCGCGGCTTCCCCTTCGCCGACAAGATCACCTGGGCGGAGGGCCTGGACGAGAGCGGCCGGCCGATCTTCACCGAGGGTGGGCGGCCGGGAAATCCCGCTGACGTCGAGGGCGAGCGCGGTGAGTCGGTGGCAGCCTATCCGGCCTTCCTGGGGGCCAAGAACTGGAACCCCATGGCTTACAGCCAGGACACCGGCCTTTTCTACATCCCCTCCAACGAGTGGATGATGGATATCTGGAACGAGCCGGTTTCCTACCGCAAGGGGGCGGCCTACCTGGGCGCTGGGTTCACCATCCGACCCGCCAACGACGACTACATCGGCGTGCTGCGGGCGGTCGATCCGCGTACCGGCGAAGAGGTGTGGCGTCACGAGAATCGCGCCCCGCTGTGGGGCGGCGTGATGACCACTGCCGGCAACCTGGTCTTCACCGGTACGCCGGAGGGCTATCTCAAGGCGTTCGATGCCACCACCGGCGAGGAGCTGTGGGGGTTCAATACCGGCTCCGGCGTGGTGGCGACACCGATCACCTGGGAGATGGATGGCGAGCAGTACGTTTCGGTGGTGTCCGGCTGGGGCGGCGCGGTGCCCCTGTGGGGCGGCGAGGTGGCCGAGGTGATCAAGAACTTCAACCAGGGCGGCATGCTGTGGACCTTCAAGCTGCCGCGTGAGTACGCGCAGTAAGAGGGGGCGGAAACATCGCTAGCCGGGCCGCAACCGGGCCCGGCAGGCTACTACCAAAGACCACCCCATCCTCCTTCAAATGAAGTATGGGGCAGGCCACCAAAGGGTATCTACACTGGCTACAAGACTCGCTTCCTGGCGGGCCGGTGAAGCGAGCCGGGGCAGTACCCGGCGGCGCTACCGACGACCCGAAAGCAAGCAGCCTTTCTCTGTATTGCCGAGCAAGAACAACTCAATCAGGAGCTAGCATCATGATCTACGCCAATCCCGGTCAGTCCGGTTCCGTCATCACCTTCGAACAGCGCTACGGCAACTACATCAACGGTGAGTTCGTTCCGCCGGTCAAGGGCCAGTACTTCGACAACGTCAGCCCGGTCAACGGCGAGGTGTTCTGCCAGATTCCGCGCTCCACCGCCGAGGACATCGACAAGGCGCTGGATGCCGCCCATGCCGCCGCTCCCGCCTGGGGCCGGACTTCCGCTGCCGAGCGCAGCAACATCCTGCTCAAGATGGCCGACCGTATCGAGCAGAACCTGGAGAAGCTCGCCGTCGCCGAGACCTGGGACAACGGCAAGGCGGTGCGCGAGACCCTCAACGCCGACCTGCCGCTGGCCGTCGACCACTTCCGCTACTTCGCCGGCTGTATCCGCGCTCAGGAAGGCACCGCCGCCGACATCGACGCCAACACCGTCTCCTACCACTTCCACGAGCCGCTGGGCGTGGTGGGGCAGATCATCCCGTGGAACTTCCCGCTGCTGATGGCGGTGTGGAAGCTGGCCCCGGCCCTGGCCGCCGGCAACTGCGTGGTACTCAAGCCCGCCGAGCAGACCCCGGCCTCGGTGCTCGAGCTGATGAAGCTGGTCGGCGACCTGCTGCCGCCGGGCGTGGTCAACGTGGTCAACGGCTACGGCGCCGAAGCGGGCCAGGCGCTGGCCACCAGCAAGCGCATTGCCAAGATCGCCTTCACTGGCTCTACCCCGGTGGGTGCGCATATTCTCAAGTGCGCCGCCGACAACATCATTCCCTCCACCGTGGAGCTGGGCGGCAAATCGCCCAACATCTACTTCGCCGACATCATGGACGCCGAACCGGAGTTCATCGAAAAGGCTGCCGAGGGCCTGGTGCTGGCGTTCTTCAACCAGGGCGAGGTGTGTACCTGCCCGTCGCGGGCGCTGATCCAGGAAGACATCTACGACGCCTTCATGGCCAAGGTCATGGAACGTGTGAGCAAGATCAAGCGCGGCAACCCGCTGGACACCGACGTGCAGGTCGGTGCTCAGGCCTCCCAGGAGCAGTTCGACAAGATCATGTCCTACATGGACATCGCCCGTGAAGAGGGCGCCGAGTTCCTCACCGGTGGCGACAAGGAGAGCTTCGATCCGGCCTACGACAAGGGCTATTACATCCAGCCGACCCTGCTCAAGGGCAATAACAAGATGCGCGTGTTCCAGGAGGAGATCTTCGGCCCGGTGGTGGCGGTGACCACCTTCAAGGACGAGGCCGAGGCCCTGGCCATCGCCAACGATACCGAGTTCGGTCTCGGCGCCGGCGTGTGGAGCCGCGACATCAACGTCGCCTTCCGCATGGGCCGCGGCATCCAGGCCGGCCGCGTGTGGACCAACTGCTACCACCAGTACCCGGCCCACGCCGCCTTTGGTGGCTACAAGAAATCCGGTGTCGGCCGCGAGACCCACAAGGTAGCGCTCGAGCACTACCAGCAGACCAAGAACCTGCTGGTGAGCTACGACATCAACCCGCTCGGCTTCTTCTGAGTCGGCATGTCGTGAACCACGCCGCCCGGCCCTGCCGGGCGGCGTCCTGCCTCTTTTTCGAGAGTGGCCCACCACTCCAGGCCCTGGCGATTGCGTTGATTCCGTCGCTCGGCAACTGCCGTCCGACACGACAGGAGATAAGGAGAGCAAGGCTATGGACAAGACGATGAGAGCCGCCGTGGTGCGCAAGTTTGGCGAACCGTTGGCCATCGAAGAGGTCGAGGTACCGCGTCCCGGTCCCGGCGAGGTGCTGGTCAAGATCGCCGCCTCCGGCGTGTGCCATACCGACCTGCACGCCGCCCACGGCGACTGGCCGGTCAAACCCAATCCCCCCTTCATTCCCGGCCACGAGGGTGTGGGACACGTCGCCGCCGTTGGCGCCGGGGTCAAGCACCTGAAAGAGGGCGACCGCATCGGCGTACCCTGGCTGCACTCCGCCTGCGGCCACTGCGAGCACTGCCTGGGCGGCTGGGAAACCCTGTGCGAGTCGCAGCAGAACACCGGCTATTCGGTGAATGGCGGCTTCGCCGACTACACCCTGGCGGTGGCGGACTATGCCGGCCACCTGCCGGACAACGTCGGCTTCGTCGAAATCGCCCCGGTGCTGTGCGCCGGCGTCACTGTCTACAAGGGGCTCAAGGTCACCGACACCCGCCCCGGCCAGTGGGTGGTCATCTCGGGCATCGGCGGCCTGGGTCACATGGCAGTGCAGTACGCCAAGGCTATGGGGCTCAACGTGGCCGCCGTGGACATCGACGACGCCAAGCTGGCGCTGGCCGAGCGTCTGGGGGCCAGCGTCACGGTCAACGCGGCCAAGACCGACCCGGTGGCCTATCTCAAGAAGACCATTGGTGGCGCCCACGGAGTGCTGGTCACGGCGGTGTCGCCCAAGGCCTTCGAGCAGGCTCAGGGCATGGTGCGCCGCGGCGGCACCATCTCGCTCAACGGCCTGCCGCCCGGTGACTTCCCGCTGCCGATCTTCGAGACCGTGCTCAATGGCATCACCGTGCGTGGCTCCATCGTCGGCACCCGCCAGGACCTGCAGGAATCGCTCGACTTCGCTGGCGAGGGCAAGGTCAAGGCCACGGTGAGCACCGACCGATTGGAGAACATCAACGACGTCTTCCAGCGACTTCACGAAGGCAAGATCGAAGGCCGGGTGGTGCTCGATCTGGCCAGCTGAAAGATTGCTCTCTCGTCGCCTGAGCTGGCGGCGTTCAGGCGCGACCTCGGTCGCGCCTTTTTTTGCAGCTGATTTGGGCCTAGCCGACAGACCCGCTAGCATGGACGAACATCCGTCCAAGCCACCGACGAGGAGAGTCGCCATGTGGCATCAGCAGGAGCTGCGCCTGGCGCCGCGCTCGCGCGGCTTTCACCTGATCACCGACGAGATAACCAGGGCGCTGGCCGAGTTGCGCGAGGTGAGGGTCGGCCTGCTGCACTTGCAGCTGCTGCACACCTCGGCCTCGCTGACCCTCAACGAGAACGCCGACCCGGACGTGCGTCACGACCTCGACGCCTTCCTGCGCGAGCGTATCCCGGGGGATCTGCCCTATTTCCGCCACACCCTGGAGGGGCCGGACGACATGCCCGCCCACGTCTGCGCCAGCCTGCTCGGCACCCAACTGACCCTGGCGGTGCGCGACGGCCGCTTGGCGCTGGGCACCTGGCAAGGCATCTGGCTCGGCGAGCACCGAGACCACGGTGGCGCGCGGCGGCTGATCGCCACGCTGCAGGGCGAGTAGCGCGTTTCAAGCGGCCGGCGTGGCTAGCCACTGCTCGGCCAGCCGGCGGGCCTGGGCGGGCTGGCGCACGGCGGCCAGACGACCGGCCTGACGCTTGACCCCGGCACGCTTGAGCTTGAGCACCATGCGCGCCGGCATACCGATGAAGATCAGCCCCACCTGGCGCGTACTCAGCTCCTCGACCAGCGACTGCAGGGCGACGATGGCGGTGGCATCCAGGCTCGGCACGTCGCGCATGTCGAGCATCACCACCCGCACGTCGGGGTCCACCACCCGCAGCGACGATACGGCCTTCTCCGCGGCGCCGAAGAACAGCGGTCCGTTGATGTCGTAGAGCGCCACCTGACGGGGCAGGTCGCGGCTCTCCTCGTCGAGGCCCGGTTCCAGGCGTCGCGCATGGGTCAGGTGGGCCATGCGGCGAATGAACAGCGCCGCGGCAAGGCCGATGCCGACCGCCACCGCCAGCACCATGTCGAACACCACCGTGAGCAGGAAGCAGATCACCAGGATGGCGACGTCGCTGCCCGGCGCGCTCTTCAAGGTGTGCATGAAGTGGCGCGCCTCGCTCATGTTCCAGGCGATGATGAACAGCAGCGCGGCAAGCGCCGCCATCGGCACCAGGGCCAGCACGCCCGCCAGCGCCACTACCGCCAGCAGCACGACCAGCGCATGAATCACCGCGGCCAGCGGCGAGAAGGCGCCGCTGCGCACGTTGGTGGCCGTGCGCGCCAGTGCCGCGGTGGCGGTGATGCCGCCGAAGAAAGGTGCGGCAATGTTGCCCAGCCCCTGGCCGATCAGTTCGGCATTGGGGTCGTGGCGGGTGCGCGTCAGGCCGTCGGCCACCACCGCGCAGAGCAGCGACTCGATGGCCGCCAGCATGGCGATGGCCAAGGCCGGGCCGAGCAGCTCGCGGATTAGGGCGAAATCCACCGTGAGCGGCAGACCGTCCGGCCCCGGCAGCCGCCAGGGCATCACTAGACCGGGGGCGAAGGGCGGAATGCCGCTGCCGCTCTGGCCCTGGTATTCCCAGCTGAAACGCGAAGCGATGGTCTCGATTTCCATGCCCCACCAGGTGGCGCCCAGGGCAACCAGCGTGCCCACCGCCAGTCCCACCAGCGGCGCCGGCACCGGCAGCTTCAAGCGCGGCCACAGGATCAGCGTGGCCAGCGTGATCAGGCCGATACCCAACTCGGCCGGCGCCACCCCCGGTGCGGCGCGTACGATGGCGGCCAGGTTGTGCAGTGTGCTGTCGCCGAGCTCGACGCCGTCGAGCCCGAGAAAGTCGGGCAGCTGCAGCAGCGCGATCACCACGGCGATGCCGGCGGTGAAGCCGAGCACCACCGGATAGGGCACGAACTGGATCAGGTTGCCCAGGCGCGCCAGCCCCAGCGCCACTAGGATCAGCCCTGCCATCAGCGTGGCGATCAGCAGCCCGCCGAGCCCATGACTGGCGACGATGGGGAACAGGATGACCACGAAGGCGGCAGTGGGGCCGGAGATATTGAAGCGCGAGCCGCCGGTGAGGGCGATGATGGCACCGGCCACGATGGCGGTATACAGCCCATGCTGTGGCGGCACACCGGTGGCGATGGCCAGAGCCATGGAGAGTGGCACCGCGACGATACCGATGGTCAGACCGGCCAGCAGGTCGCGCTTGAGCTCGGCCAGGCCGTAGCCTTCCCGCCAGGCGGCGAGCAGCGCACTGCCGGGCATGGGGAATCGAAAACCGGATGGGAGGCGGGAGCGGGCCATGGCGATACCGAGAGAGGTGCAAGGTAACGATAACGTTACTCCCGCATATTGCGTCGCCACAAGGCGGCCAACGTCTATGCCATGTTCAGGGAGCAAAAGAAAGCGGCGACACCGTGAGGTGTCGCCGCGCCAGGCCAAGCGAGCCGATCAGGCCGGGCTGGCGTCCGCCGGCGGCTCGCCCACCGCTCCCGGCATGGCCTGCACGCTGCCGCCCTCGTCGGCCAGGGCCAGGAAGTGCAGATGGCGCTCGTATTCCGAGAGCACGTCGGCGATCACCTGACCGCGGGTGAAGCCGTTGAGATCCTTCTCCTGGCCGCCCTCAGCCAGATAGACGTCCAACCGCACGTAGTAGTCGTCGTCCGCCGGCAGGAAGCTCGGCGTGCGCATGCGGTGCGGGCACACCTGATAGACGAAGCTGGCGGCATTCTCCAGATCCACCTGCAGGGTCAGGCAGGGCAGCGCCTCGCCTTCGAGCTGCTCCTCGCTGACATTGGCCTCCTGGCCGCGGCTCTCCAGCTCCTGGGCGAACTGTGTGAGTGCCGGACGAATGGCGTGCTCGATAGTGGCGGCAGCGCCCGCGCGGGTAGAGGTGTCCAGGGCGCGGTCGAGACGCTCGCGCCAGTCGCCGCCCGGGGCGGTGCCGGCGATGCGGCTGCGCGCTTCGGCCTTGCTGCCCTCCAGCTTCAGCGCTTTGTACATGCCGAGCATGATGGCGAATATCACCAGCGAGAAGGGCAGTGCGGTGATCACCACTGCGCTCTGCAGCGCCGCCAGGCCACCTGCCATCAACAGCGCCACCGTCACCAGGCCGATCACCGCCGACCAGAAGATGCGCAGCCTGATCGGGGCATCGTGGTTCACGTCCGACAGGATCGAGGTGAAGTTCGCCAGTACCAGCGCGCCGGAGTCGGCCGAGGTGATGAAGAAGACGATGCCGAGAATCGTCACCACTGCGGCGGTGATACCGACCCAGGGGTAGTATTCGAGCAGCGTGTACATGGTGGTCTGCGGGGTATTCAGGGCCTGTTCGCCGAGTTCGACGACGCCCTGATTGGCCACCAGTTCGATGCCGCTGTTACCGAACACCGACATCCACACCATCATGAACGCCAGCGGAATGCCCAGCGCCCCGGCAACGAATTGACGGATGGTGCGACCGCGGGAGATACGTGCCAGGACCAGGCCGACGAAGGGCGTCCAGGCGATCCACCAGCCCCAGAAGAAGATCGTCCACCACATTTTCCACTCGTTGGCCTCTTCGCCGGCGAAGGCGTAGGTGTTGAAGCTCATGGCCACGAAGCTGGAGAGGTAGTCACCGGCGTTGTTCACCGCCATGTCGAGCAGTTGCAGGGTATGACCCTGGAACAGCACGAACAGCAGCAGCGCGAGCGCCAACAGCATGTTGAACTCCGATAGCCGGCGGATGCCCTTCTCCACCCCACTGACCACCGAGATGGTCGCGAGTACCACTACCAGCGCGATCAGGACGACCTGCACCGAGAGGCTCTCGGGCACGTCGAACATGTAGGCCAGGCCGTAGTTGAGCTGCATCACGCCGATACCGAGGCTGGTAGCGATGCCGAACACGGTGGAAATCACCGCGGTGATGTCCACGGCGTTGCCGATGGGGCCGTGGATGCGCTTGCCCAGTAGTGGGTAGAGTGCGCTGCGGATGGCCAGCGGCAAGCGGTGGCGGTAGCTGAAGTAAGCCAGCGCCATGCCCATCAGCACGTAGAGCCCCCAGCCGGAAAGCCCCCAGTGCATGAAGGTCTGGACCACGGCGGCGCGCATCGCCTCCTGGCTTTCGGGAGGCAGCTCCGGCGGCATCAGGTAGTGGGCCACCGGCTCGGCGACGCTGAAGAACAGCAGGTCGATGCCGATGCCTGCGGCGAACAGCATGGCCGCCCAGGAGAGCGTCGAGAACTCTGGTCGCGAGTGATCGGGACCGAGACGGATGCGGCCGAAGCGCGACATACCGATGGCAATCACGAAGACCAAGTAGACCAGCACCGCCAGCATGTAGTACCAGCCGAAGGTTTCGCTGACCCAGGCCAGGCCGGCGTCGAAGAAGGCGCCGGCCTGATCGGTGAAGGTCATGGTGAGGACGAGGAAGACCAGTATGCCGGCCATCGAGCCGTGGAAGACCACGGGGTTGAGCCGATCGCGACGCTCGCTGGGTAGGTTCTGCGCCATGTAGGCGAACTCCATTCCGAAGTGAATGAACCCTTCCGCCAATCCCTGTCGAGACGCGCTCTAGATTGTTTCTCGACAATCGAAAGCACGCCTGAGGACCACTCAATGTTTCAGACCTGACGGGGCCGTCGGCGACTACCGAAGCCGAAAGGAGATCGTTCGTACGCCGCTGCGGCGGAATTGGATGATGGCGTCAGGGCTGACAACTTCATGGCGGAAAGCCGCTCTTATTTTTGAATGAACGTTCAAATAAAATACGCGCTTTGCCTGTGCCCTTCAACCCTGCGTTAACAGATTCGGGCGAAACGTTAACTGAGCCTACGCAAAGTTCGCTTGCAGGCTTACTTACCCCAGCTATACCTGATGTAACCGACTGCAAGTCAGGGAACACGCACGCTATGCCAGTATCGGCATGGATGCTTTCGGGAAGACCGCTCGGACCGGTGCCGGCTCGAGCGGGTAAGAAGTACAACGATAACGATTGTTTCCGGAGTATCTGATGGCTCATGAAAAGAAAGCGCCCGCGGCCCAGGCCGGCGGGCAGAGCGCCAGCGACAGCAAATCCACCACCGACACCTCGCGTCGTCGTTTCCTCACGGGATCGGCAGCGGCCGTGGGGGCCGGGGCGGCCGCCGCGGTGGGCTTCCCCAGTATCGCCGTGGCTCAGACCACTACGCTGCGCTTCCAGAGCACCTGGCCCAACCAGGATATCTTCCACGAGTTCGCTGCCGACTACGTGCGCATCGTCAACGAGATGTCCGGCGGTCGCCTGCGCCTCAACCTGCTGCCGGCCGGTGCCGTGGTCGGAGCGCTGCAGTTGCAGGATGCGGTGATCTCCGGCGCGCTCGACGGCGGCCATGGCGTGACGGCCTACTGGTACGGCAAGCACAAGGCCTTCTCGCTGTTCGGCACGCCACCCCCCTTCGGTTGGGATGCCCATCAGTTCCTTGCCTGGTACTGGACTGGAGGCGGTATGGAGCTCTACGGCGAACTGCTGGAGATGCTCGAGCTGCCGCTGGTGGGCTACCAGACCGGCCCCATGCCGACTCAGGCGCTGGGCTGGTTCAAGGAGCCGATTCGCAGCGCCGACGACCTGCGCGGGCTCAAGTACCGCACCGTGGGCCTGGCGGCGGACCTGATGCGTGAATTCGGTGCAGCCGTGACCATCATGGGCGGTGGCGATATCGTGCCGGCCATGGATCGTGGCCTGCTCGACGGCGCCGAGTTCAACAACCCCTCGTCGGACCGGCTGCTCGGCTTCCCCGACGTCAGCAAGACCTGGATGCTGCGCAGCTATCACCAGGATTGCGAGGCCTTCGAGATCATCTTCAACAGGAACCGGCACGACAGCCTGCCCGAGGAGTTCCAGGCCATTCTGCAGTATGCCGCCAAGGCGGCCTCTTCCGAGATGTACTGGAAGGCCATGGAGCGCTATCCGCGCGATCTCAACGGTATGCGCGAACAGCAGGAGCTATGGTGATTTCTGGTGTATGGGAGGAGGTAGGAAGGGTGGCGTATCCTGTTGATTGATCACGACCAAGATCTCAATCAACATGAGTGGATACGCCATGACCGATTCTACCCTCCG
>NZ_JABFTW010000036.1:0-35076 GCF_021404355.1 Halomonas sp. MCCC 1A11062 | reverse complement strand
CACTTCCAGAAGCTGGAACTGGTCGTCAGCAACGTCAAGTTCCAGGACGGGGAGCAAGTGGTTGATCAATCAGACAGGAATGCGGCCTGATCGCCATCCACCAGATTTGACGATAACTCTCGCGGAACCGGTCCGCACCTTGCTCTTGCCCCTTTCCACCTTCGCTCACGCCTCGCGCTGCAAGTGCCTGAGCTCGCTCATCGCAGGGTCTGACGCCCCGCTTTCACTCACATTAATTTACACATCCTTTGCCCACAAGCGCTACCTACGTGGGTACTACCATATTTTCATCATAATCGATGACACCGTTAATGCCAGCGGGAACCATAAACGTCATCACGGTAGGATGATGAATACCGAAGGGCTAGAATGCCTGTAACACGTTACGCTCACGCCCGTGCGGGCCCAACCCCTGAGGCGCCATGAACGACTATCGATCCGCCCCCGATGCCAGCCATGCGACCAGCGGCAATTCGGCGGTCTCTGCACCTAACCCCAACCTCGAGGGGCTGCGCGGGTTCACCCGCCGCCTGGTGGAGTACGGGCTGCTTTCCCGCCCGGCGGCGGAGCGGGCGGAGTACGAGGCGCGCGAGGCGGAAATCAGCCTGCTGCAGCACTTGATCGAGTCGAGCCTGGCCACCGCCCGCGAGGCTACGCTGTGTGCGGCCTGGGAGTACGGCCTGCCGGTGATCGATCTGGATGCGCTGCGCCTGGCCAGCCTGCCCGCCGCCAACGAGTACCCCGAAAAGCTGCTGCGCAAGCTCTGCGTGGTGCCACTTACCCGCCGCGGCCATCGGCTGACGGTGGCGGTGCCCTACCCCTCCACCTTGGCGAAACTCGATGAGCTGCAGTTCGCTACCGGGCTGAGTATCGATGCGGTGCTGTGCCCGGTGGATCAGCTCATGCCGGTGCTGGAGGCCTACCTGGCCCACCACGACAGCAGCATGATGGACGCGCTGGATGGGGTGGACGATGCCGTAAGCGAGCTGGAATTCGAGAATGGCCTGGATATCAGCGATGATGCCGCCACCGATACGGCTTCCAGCGGCGCCGACGACGCGCCCATCGTCAAGTTCGTCAACAAGATTCTGCTCGACGCCATTCGCCGCAACGCTTCGGACATTCACTTCGAGCCCTACGAGACCAGCTACCGGGTACGCATGCGGGTGGACGGCATGCTGATGGAGGCCGCGCGCCCGCCGTTTGCCATGCGTGCGCGCATTGCCGCGCGCTTGAAGGTGATGGCGCGGCTGGACATTTCCGAGCGCCGCCTGCCGCAGGACGGCGCCATCAAGCTCAAGGTTTCCAAGACCCGTTCGATCGATTTTCGCGTGAACTCGCTGCCTACGGTGTACGGCGAGAAGATCGTGCTGCGTATTCTCGATCCCACTTCGGCCCAGATCGGCATCGATGCGCTGGGCTTCACTCCTGAGCAGCGCACCCTCTACGAAGGCGTGCTTGATCATCCCCAAGGCATGATTCTGGTTACCGGCCCTACCGGCAGCGGCAAGACGGTAACGCTCTATACCGGGCTGAACATCCTGAACGAGGTGGAGCGCAATATTTGTACCGCCGAGGATCCGGTAGAGATCAAGGTGCCGGGGGTGAACCAGGTCAACGTGCTGCCCAAGATCGGGCTGGATTTCGCCAGCGCCCTGCGCGCCTTCCTGCGCCAGGACCCGGACGTGGTGATGGTCGGTGAGATTCGCGATCTGGAAACCGCCGAGATTGCGGTGAAGGCGTCGCAAACGGGTCACCTGGTGCTTTCCACGGTGCATACCAACTCCGCCGCGGAGACCTTGACCCGCCTGGCCAACATGGGCGTGCCGCCGTTCAACATCGCCAGTTCGGTGAGCCTGATCATCGCTCAGCGCCTGGCACGTAGGTTGTGCAAGCACTGCAAGCAACTGGCGGAGATACCCCGCGAGGCGTTGCTTCGGGAGGGCTTCACCGCGCAGGAGGTGGACAGCGCCACCGTGTACGAGGCGGTAGGCTGCAAGCACTGCACCCATGGCTACAAGGGGCGTGTGGGTATCTACGAGGTGGTGCCGGTCGGCAACGAGATGAGCCAGTTGATCATGCGCAACGGCAACTCGATGGATTTCGATCAGTTGGCACGCCAACAAGGCCACCCGGATCTGCGACGCAGCGGGCTCTTGAAGGTGATGCAGGGGATTACCAGCCTCACCGAGGTCAATCGAGTTACGAAAGACTGACAAAATTATGCTTCATCTCGCACTGTAAATTGTTAAAGCTCAAGCGGAGCGCTTTCGCGCCGAAGATAATAGAGAATTCAAGAACGCAGCAGGGAACCTATGGCAACCAGAACGGCAAGAGCGCCGCGGAAGCTGAAACTTTACCGCTGGCGTTGGACGGGTAAGGGGCCTGGCGGCAGGCTGGTGAGCGGCGAGGTGGTGGCCGCCGAGAAGTTCGAAGTGGAGCGCGAGCTGGCCAATCAGAACATCATCGTCAAGCGGGTGCGCCGCAAGGGCGGGCTGGGCGGTGGCATGGGTACCATCAAGCCCCGCGACGTGATGCTGTTCGCCCGCCAGATGGCTACCATGATTCGTGCCGGCGTGCCGGTTCTACAGGCGTTTCAGGTGGTGGCCGAGAGCATTCGCAAGCCGGCCATGAGTGCCGTGGTGCAGCAGATGATGAACGAGGTGGCGGCTGGCTCGAGCTTTTCCCAGGCGCTGCGCAACCATCCCGAGTGCTTCGACAGCCTGTTCTGCAACCTGGTGGAGGCCGGCGAGAGTTCCGGCTCGCTGGACCGCATGCTCGACCGTATCGCCACCTACAAGGAAAAGGTGGAGTCGCTGAAGGGCCGGGTGAAGAAGGCGCTGTGGTATCCCATCGCGGTGATCCTGGTGGGGATCGGTGTGACCGCGCTGCTGCTGATCAAGGTGGTGCCGCAGTTCGAGAGCCTGTTCCATGGCTTCGGCGCCGAGCTGCCGGCGATGACCCGCATGACCATCGCCCTCTCCGAGTTCGCTCAGCAGTACTGGCTGTGGGGGCTGGGGGGCATGGTCGCCTTCGTTTACCTGCTGCGCCAGGGCATCAGGCGCTCGCCCTCCTTTGCCTATCGCGTGCATGGCTTTCTGCTCAAGATTCCGGTGCTTGGCGACATTTTCGACAAGTCTGCCGTGGCACGCTATTCGCGTACGCTGGCCACCACCTACGGTGCCGGTGTGCCGATGGTGGAGGCGCTGGACATCGCCGCCGGGGCCACCGGCAATCTGGTTTACGAGGGCGCTACCCGACAGATCCGCGAGGACGTATCAACCGGCCAGCAATTACACTTCGCCATGCGCCTGACCGAGCGCTTCCCGGCGCTGGCGGTACAGATGGTGGGTATCGGCGAGGAGTCCGGCGCGCTGGACGCCATGCTCAACCGGGTGGCCGATTACTATGAGGAGGAGGTCGACAACAAGGTCGATGCCCTCACCTCGCTTCTGGAACCGCTGATCATCGTGGTGCTGGGTATTCTGGTCGGCGCCCTGGTGGTATCGATGTATCTGCCGATCTTCGAGTTGGGAACGGTGCTGTGAAAAAATCGCTGTATTGCCAGCGGTTTGAGCGTTACGTTCACGTTACACGCCATGCCAGCGAGCGCATGACAGAGCGCAACATACCTGAGGGTTTATTGCTCCAGCTACTAGAGAATGGCGAGACTCGCTATAAGGACGCGGAACGGCTCTGGATCGCTATGAATGTGGCCAACAGGCAAGATAATCTGATCTGTGCAGCAGTAGTGCTTGAGGATAGACTTGTCGTCAAGACGATCATGCATCACTTCTGCTGGGAGGAATAGCAGATGAGAACTATTTACGACGAAGCGGATGATATCCTAGTACTGCATCTTTCGGACAAGCCTATCGTGAAAGAGATGTCTCAGGACTGGAACACCCACGTAAGCTATGCCGAGGACGGCACCTTGGTGGAAGTGGTCATTCTAGATGCATCCAAGCAGGGTGCCTGGCCGTTGCTCAAAAGCGAGGCGGCTTAAGGATATATTTTGCTAGTTCTTCCCTCTACAGTTCTCTGGCCGCTGGCCGCCCTTTTGGGCCTGTGCATGGGCAGCTTTCTCAACGTAGTGATCGTGCGCTTGCCGGTGATGCTGATGCTGGGCTGGCGGGCCGAGGCTCGCGAAGCGCTGGAGCTGCCCGAAGAGGAGTCGCCCCGTTTCAATTTGATGGTGCCGCGCTCCATCTGCCCTCAGTGCGAAACCCCCATCGCCTGGCATGACAATCTGCCGGTGCTCGGCTGGATCAAGCGGCGCGGCCGCTGTGCCGCCTGCGAGACGCGTATCAGCCCCCAATACCCACTGGTGGAGCTGGCCGGCGCCGGCCTGGCGCTGGCGGTGGTGGCGCTGTACGGCGCCAGCTGGCAGGGCCTGTTCGTGTACGGTGCCTGCCTGGCGCTGCTGGCACTGGCCGTGATCGACCTGCGCACTCAACTGCTGCCGGATGCCATGACCTTGCCGCTGCTGTGGGCCGGCCTGCTCTATCAACTGCTGTTTCAGCCACTGATGCTGCCTAGCGCGGTGACCGGCGCCATGGCGGGCTATCTTGCCCTGTGGAGCGTGTACTGGCTGTTCAAGCTGGTAACGGGCAAAGAAGGCATGGGCTACGGCGACTTCAAGCTGCTGGCGGCGCTGGGCGCCTGGCTGGGCTGGCAGTATCTGCCCATGGTATTGATCCTTTCCGCCGGTGTGGGCGCCATCGTCGGCATTGCGCTGCAGCTCGCCCTGCCCCGTCTGCGCGGCGCCCCCATGCCCTTCGGCCCCTATCTGGCCAGCGCCGGCATGATCGCGCTGCTGGTCGGCGAGCCGCTGATGGCCGCTTATATCGGCTTTACGTTCTAAGTATTGGGAGTGTGTTAGTGGGAGAGTGGTTTTGATCGTTGGCGTAACGGGCGGTATCGCTTCCGGCAAGAGCACGGTGGCGCGGGCCTTCGCGGCACTGGGCGTGCCTTGGGTGGATGCCGACGACGTGGCCCGCGAGGTGGTGGAACCCGGCGAGCCGGCACTGGCCGAGATTGCCGAGCGCTACGGTGAGCGGGTACTTCAGGCAGACGGGAGCTTGAACCGCCGCGCCCTGCGCGAGATCGTGTTCGCCGACGAAAGCGAGCGCCGCTGGCTGGAGTCGGTGACCCACCCGCGCATTCGGCAGCGTATCGTCGCGCACCTCGAGCGGCTGCAGGCCGAGGGCGCACCCTACGTGCTGCTGGTCTCGCCGCTGCTGTTCGAATCGGGCCAGAGCGAGATGGCCGACCGCTGCCTGGTGATCGACGTGCCGGAGAGCCTGCAGATCGCCCGCACCGCTTCCCGCGATGACGTCGACGACGCCCAGGCCCGTGCCATCGTGGCCGCCCAGATGCAGCGCCGCGAACGCCTGGCCCGCGCCGACGATGTGATCGACAATACCGGTAGCGAAGCAGACCTTGCCGCCCAAGTGGCCGAACTGGACCGACGCTATCGAGAGATGGGAGTTTCATGAGCCAACACAACCAACGCCCCCTGACCGTCGCGTGCCCGCAATGCCGAAAGAAGGTGGAGTGGCGCGAGAGCAACCCCTACCGCCCCTTCTGTAGCGAGCGCTGCAAGCTGATCGACCTGGGTGCCTGGGCCGATGAGTCGCACCGTATTGCCGGCGAGCCGGCGCTCGACGAGAGCAATATCGACGAGTGGCTGGCCCGGGCCGAGCGAGGCGAAGATCGGTGACGCTCGCCCCGGCGCCCACCTATCGGCTGCTGGCCGAGCTGGAGCTCGCCTTCGACAAGCTGATCGAGCGCAGCGAGGCATTAGTGGCAACCTATGCCGCCTCTCCTGCCGAGGCGTGGGCTTTCAAGGCCGAAGCCAGCACCGAGTGGCTGCGCCGTGCCCTGCTCGACTTCTGGTACGCGGATGGTCAGGACGGACGCGCCACACGCAGCCATGTGGGCCTGGTAGCCGCTGACGATGCCTTGATGGCAGCAGTGAGCAAGGTCAACGCCGCCAAGGCCGACTTTGCCGCTCGGCTTGCGCATATTCGCGACCATCACCCGCCGCTACTGGCCGAGGCCAAAGCGGTGCTGCCGTTCCGCCACCCTGAATTGCACGACCATCTGCGCGGCAGCGGCCTGGCCCGGCTGCACTTGAAGCAGTGCTGGCGAGCCATTCCCGTGGCCGAAGCACCGGTGGCCCGAGTGCGCCTGGCCTGGTACGCCAGCGGCCGTTCGATCAAACGGCTGTCGGTGCGTGAGGTGGAGAAGAAACTGCTGGCACTGGATACCGACGCGCCCCACGTGCGCATTCAGCTGCGCAAGCTGGCCGCCCTGCCTTCGGCCGAGCCGTTGGCCCAGGTGCAGAGCCAGGCACCGCTGATGCGCGCCAATCTGTTCTACTGCGAGCCGTTGGAAGACGGCCGCAACCGCCGCGCCATGAACGTGGCGCTGCCGCTGTTCCTGCCTGCCCCGCGCGGCCGGCTGCCCGACCACAACCTGCCGCCGGCCGCGCCGCCCCAGAGCCGTACCCGGGCCCGGCGCAGCGACGAGAAACTGGAAGATACGCCCTACCTGCCCAGCCTGCGTATCTACCGCTATCGCTGAAGCACCGCCCGCCACCCGCTTCAACCGGCCTGCCGTGCCTGACGCTCCAGCTCAGCGGTCAACTCAGGCTGGAGCTTCAGCGCAGTGGCCAGTTGATCGAGCCAGGCGCGTTCCATGGGGTTCTGTTCGTCGACCACCGCTACGCTGATGAGATACATCTCGCGCGCGGCTTGGGGCGAGTCGGCCTGGCGCGCCAGCGCCTCGGCATCCAGCGGGGCAGTGAGCTGGCGCTCGACCCAGCGATGGAGCTCGTCGTCGGCACCTAGCGCATCGATCTGCTGGGCCAGGAGTTCGCGCTCCTGGGCGTCGATATGGCCGTCGGCGCGCGCGGCCATGATCATGGCCTGAAGCAGCTCGAGGCTGCGACGCTCCTGGTACTCGCCTTCAAGCGCTTCGACTGGCTTGCCCTCGGCACTGCTGCCAGCCGACTGGCCAGCCGCTCCCTTGGCCCCTTGCGAGTTCTGCCAGGCTTTCCAAGCCAGCATCCCCACCGCGGCAACGGCGCCGTATTTCAGTGCCTTGCCGCCGAGCTTGCGCCCACGTTTGGAGCCGACCAGCAGCCCCAGAGCTCCGCCACCCAGCAGGCTCTTCATATCCAGATTCAGGCCGCTGTCAGCGGCGGAACCCTGGCCCGATGAACCGCCTCCCAACTGACGAGACAGACCTTCGAGCATACCTTTGACATCCACACCACCACTGCTTTTGTTACCGCTCTGGCCACCGGCTTGCTGCATGAGTTGCTGCAAGATCTTACTGGCGTTCATGGCTTAATCCCTAAGGGGATCCACACTGCCGCGCTACGGCAGTGTGGATCGATTGGACAGTGGGTTCACTCTTCGTCATCCATACGCGCTTCGTACCAGTCGAGCGCCTGTTCCATGCGGTCGTAGCCCCAGAAGGGCTCGTCGCCGGCCATGAAGAACGGTGCGCCGAATACGCCCAGTTCCTGAGCCCGCTCGGTGGCCTTGCGCAGCGATTCCTTGACCTCGGGCCGCTGGCTCTGCTTCAGCAGCACCTCGGCGTCGAGATTGACCTCGGCCAGGCAGTTGGCGATGACCGCGGGATCGGCAATGTCCTGGTCGTGCTCGAAGTTGGCGCGATACACGCTGCGCACGAAGGCCGGCACCCAAGGCTCCTGGGCGTGCCAGTTGACGATGCGTGCCGGTAGCAGGCCGCTGCGCGGAAACTGCGAGGGTTGGTGGAAGCGGATGCCATCGCGCTCGCACAGGCGTTCGATGTCACGCCACATGTAGCGGCCCTTGGCTGGGAACAGCTTGAAGGGAGTGTCGCTCCAGCCCTGGGCCTGGAAGATCGGCCCCAGCAGGAACGGCTGCCAGTGCACCTCGATGTCGCGCTCGGCCGCCAGATGCTCGAGCTTCATCGCAGCCGGATAGGAGTAGGTGCTGGCAAATTCGAACCAGAAGGTGAACGTCATGGCGGCTCCTCATGTTTCGTTACAGCCTCGGCTGACTGGCGCCTGAGTGCAAGCTCCTTTCGTTGGCCCTTCTTCGCTCGCCCCGCATCGCTCAGCCAGTACTTGACCCGCATCATGCACTTTTCGTTCAGCTTCTCCATACTGAAGTGTATTAGGAAAGGAGAAATCCTGTGCTCAAGCCCCTGAACGTCACCCAGGTATACCGCGCCTGCCCCGAGGATGCCTTCGATTTCGAGGTGACCAGCGAGCTGGAGTCGCTGGACATGCTGAGCGGCCACGCCCGGGCCCGCGACGCGCTGGACTTCGGCACCTCCATGCGCAGCGAAGGGTTCAACCTCTATGTGCTGGGCCACCCAGGCCACGGCAAGCATCAGTTGGTGGGGCGTTTTCTTGCCGAACGCTCTCACGATGAGCCTACGCCTCCGGACATCGCCTACCGCTACAATTTCGAGGAGCCTTCCCAGCCGCTGCATCTGCTGTTGCCTACCGGCATGGGCCGCGTACTGCGCGCCGACATCGAGCAACTGGTCGAGGAGCTGCGCACCGCCATTCCTGCGGTGTTCGAGGGCGACGAGTACCAGAACCGCCTGCACGAGCTGAAACAGGCCATGGGCGAGCGCCAGCGAGATGCGGTGGAGGGCGTGCGCCGCGAGGCCCGCGAGCACGATATCCTGCTGCTCTCCACGCCCAACGGCTTCACCTTCGCGCCGGCCGCCACCAACGACAAGATGATGTCGCCGGAAGAGTTCGAGCAGCTCCCACGCGACGAGCGAGAGCGCATCGAAGGCACGGTTCAGGTGCTGCAGAAGAAGCTTTCCCAGGCTATCCGCCAGATGCCGCGCCTGGCCAAGCAGCTGCGCGAACAGATCACGGCGCTCAACCAGGAGATGCTGCAAACCGCCATCGACGCCCCACTGGCCGAACTGGAAGAGCGCTATGCCGACCACGACGGCATTCTTAACCACCTTACGGCGCTGCGCGATGCGATGGTGCTGCACGTGGATGCGTTCGTTGCCGAAGAGCCGGACATTCCGCCGGAGGCGATCTTCAGCCGCTTCCACATCAACCTGATCGTCGACAACACCAACTGCGATGGCGCTCCCGTGGTGTATCTCGACCTGCCTACGCATCAGCACCTGGTGGGACGCATCGAGCATCACGTACACAACGGCACACTGGTCACGGATTATTCGCTGATTCGTGCCGGTGGCCTGCATCGGGCCAACGGCGGCTATCTGGTGGTCGACGTACGCGCGCTGCTGATGCACGCCGGCGCCTGGGAAACCCTGAAGCGCGTGCTGCGCGCCGGGGAGATCCGCACCGAGTCGCTGGAGCAGGCCTACGGTCTGATCAGCACCACGACGCTCGAGCCCGAACCGGTACCGCTCGACCTCAAGGTGGTGCTGCTCGGCGAGCGCCTGTTCTATTACCTGCTGTGCGAGAACGACCCCGACTTCCTGGAGCTGTTCAAGGTGCAGGCGGACCTGGAAGACGAGCTGGATCGTAACCATGGCAACCAGCCGCTCTATGCCCGCATGGTGGCCACCCTGGCGCGGGAGTCTGCCCTTCGCCCTCTGGATCGCAGCGGTGTGGCGGCGGTGATCGAACGTGCCAGCCGCCTGGCCGACGACCAGACCAAGCTGACCGCACGTCATCGTGCCCTGAGCGATCTGCTGGAGGAAGCCGACCACTGGGCAGAGCGTGACGGCGCCCAGGTGATCTCCCGCGCCCATGTCGACAAAGCGGTGGAGCAGCAGCTGTGGCGGGCCAGCCGCATTCACGAGCGCAGCCACGAGGCGATTGCTCGCGGTACCGTGGCGATCCAGCTCGAGGGCTCGGTGATCGGCCAGGTAAACGGGCTTTCGGTGATGAGCCTGGGCGACTACGCCTTCGGCCAGCCTACGCGGATCACGGCCACGGCGCGCCCCGGCCCTGGCCACGTGGTGGATATCGAGCGCGAGGCACGCCTGGGCGGACGCATTCACTCCAAGGCGGTGATGATTCTGTCGCGCTGCCTGGCCAGCCGCTATGCGCCGGATGCGCCGCTGTCGCTATCGGCCAGTCTGGCCTTCGAGCAGTCCTATGGCGGCATCGAGGGCGACAGCGCCTCGGTGGCCGAGGCGTGCGTGCTGATCTCGGCCATCGCCCGGGTGGGGATCGAGCAGCGCTTTGCCGTCACCGGCTCCATCGACCAGCACGGGCGGGTACAGGCGGTGGGTGGGGTCAACGAGAAGATCGAGGGCTTCTTCGATATCTGCCAGGCACGCGGAGGCGTGAAAGGCCACGGCGTGTTGCTGCCCGCCACCAACGTGGAGCAATTGATGCTCAAGCAGGCGGTGCGCGATGCCGTCGCTTCCGGTGACTTCCATATCTACGCCATCGAAACGCTGGACGAGGCGCTGGAACTGCTCACCGGCATGCCCCCTGGCGAACGTGACGAAGAAGAGCACTATCCTGCCGAGAGCCTGAATGGCAAGGTGGTCGAACGGCTCGAGGCCTTCCATCGAGTGGTGAAGAAACGCGCTGCCAGTGACGAGAATTCCGCTCACGAAAATGCCACTGACAAGAGCAAGAATGGTAGCAAGATCGAGGATGTGAACGGAGACAAGGAAGGCGATCCAGAGAGTGAGGAGCCCGACGATGGCCACTGAGGATGCGCTTCCCCATGGAAGGCAGGTAAGCGAAAACGGCACGGCCCTGGAAGCGGCCAGGGTTCTCGCCCTGCTCGATGCTTCCCGCCACAGCCTGGCGGCGCTTACCGCCGCGGTGGACCTGGCCAGCCTGCGACACGCCGAACTGGTCGCGCTCTATGTGGAGGACATGGATCTGCTGAGCTGTGCGGCCTTCCCCTTTTCCTGCGAGATCGGCGCCCAGTCGGGCTTGTCGCGCCCGCTCACCCACGACTCGCTGGAAACCAGCATTGCTCGCCAGCTGCAGCGGGTGCATCAAGCACTTGCCGGTGCCGTAGCCGGAAGAAGCCTGCGTCATCGTCTTGAGATCACCCGTGGGCAGGTGGCCTCGGCCGCGCTGACCATGGCCGCACCGGAGGACGTGCTGGTGCTGGGCAAGGCCGGCACGACGGAGCGCTGGGGTACCCGGCTGGGTTCCACCAGTCGCCGCTTGATTCTGGAAGCGCCATGCACGGTGCTGCTGTGGGATGAACGCCACCCCTTCAAGCGCGGGCCGCTGCGCTGGCTGAAACCTGTAGCCGGAGAAAGCGAAGCGCCGCCGGCCATGGCGGAGTGGCTGGCGGCACTGTTCGAGGGTGGCGCCCCGCTGCCCGTCAGCCACGCCCACGAGCTGGAGCGAGCGCTGGCACGTGCCGATGCCGGCGGTCTGCTGCTTCACCGCAGCGAACTGGAGAGCCTGCTGAACGAGGACCCGGAGGTGATTGCGAGGGTGCCGCTGCCGCTACTTATCGTGCCCTAGCAGCCTGTCAATTCCGTCAGGCTGCTAGATCTCCTTGTTCTCTTCGACCCGCCTCCTCATCCAGGCACCGATGAGCAGTAGCAGAGCCAGAGCGATGAGCGGCAGAACGAGATCGAGGCTGATGAAGTCGTCTCCCCGGGAGACGGCCTGCAGGCCGCTGTGAATGGCGCTGGCGTACACCGCCCACTTGATGCCCAGCCCCAGGGCCGCGGCCATGACGAAGGTGGAAAGTGGCAAACGGCAGAGCCCTGCGGCGTAGTTGATAACCGAGTGAGGGAAACCGGGCAGCACTCGCAGCGCACACTGGGTAAGCAGGTCGCCGCGCTTGGTGAGCATTTCCATGATCTTGCGGGTCAGGCCTTCCGGGTTCCAGCGTTTGCCGACCCGAGCCGCCAGGTAGTACGCGCCCAGTGCGCCACTGACACTGCCGAGGATGAGCATCGGCGTGGCAATGTGGGGCGGGTAGAAAGGTGCAATGAGCCACAGGCCTATACTGCCGGGCAGGCCTACGGCCAGTGTGACGGCCATGGTCAGCATGACACCGATGACTACCAGAGGATGGTGAGAGGTCTGCTCGACCCAGTGCCGTACGGCGGTGAGATCCGGTGAGTGCCAAAACCAGACATAGGCAGCCATGGTGGCACTGGCCCCCACGGCAACCAAGCGCCAGCGGCGGCGGAGTGACGAGTCGTTCGGCATCGGCTAGCTTCCATTCGGTTTGCGCCAATGGTGCCATGCTCACTTCAATAGGTCACTTCCAGCCGGCCGTCCTGGCAGTTATACGGCGGTTTTAAGCGTCGAGCTCGCCCTGCTTCTCGTGTGTCGCCAGCTCAGGTGCTACCGAACCCTCGACCGGCTCCAAAGGTGGCTCCTGCAGCCGCTGCATGGTGGCAACCCGCAGGTCGATATAGCGCAGCAGCCCGAGTTGGGCGAACAGCACCGCCAGGCACCACATAAACCCCTTGATAACGCTCACGCTGGTTTCCTCGCTGAGGCCGACGGGGCCTCGTCAAGACGAGTGTAGTCCTACTCCGGAAAAAGAAAAAGATAGCCACCTAACATTTATGCAAAAGGCCTGCGCGAGCCTACAGCCGCTCTTCCACCCGCTCGAGGATCTGCCGGCTGACCTTGCTGACGAGCGGTTTGGCGGCCTTGGTCACGGCCTTCTCGACCAGGCGATTGCGCAGTGTGTAGGTGAGCGTGAAGGATACCTCGGTGCCCGCTTCCACCGGGTTGAGACGATAGCAGCCCTCGTTGTGCACCCCTTCCACCGATTGCCATGCCAGTACCTCGGGGGGGCGGTTCTCGGTGATGGCCACGTCGAAGGTCCAATCCATGCCCACTGCGTGCACGTGCCAGCGGTAACGCTGGCCGCCGAGGGGCTCGATGCGTTTGATCAGATCGGAATAGTCGACGAAATCCTCGACCCGCTCGAGCAGGGCGAAGACCCGCTCCGGTGGCGCCGGGAGAATTGCACTGTGTTCGATGGTGGCCATGCGGTTCCCTATGCTGCACTTCGACGCTAAAATGCTTCACCTTCACATTGCAGGGTACTCCCCCCTGCCCTACAGCGGCTATCGCGAAGATGTCCTGGCAAAGATGTCATGCTAGTTGCGATAGTCCAGCTTTATCCAAGAGGTTTAGTAATGTCCACACCCAAGGTCGGTTTCGTCTCACTGGGCTGCCCCAAGGCGCTGGTAGATTCCGAGCGCATCCTGACCCAGCTGCGTACCGACGGCTACGAGATCGTACCCAGCTATGACGACGCCGACGTGGTGGTGGTCAATACCTGCGGCTTCATCGACAGCGCCAAGGCCGAGTCGCTGGATGCCATCGGCGAGGCGATTGCCGAGAACGGCAAGGTGATCGTCACCGGCTGCATGGGCGTGGACGAGGCGGCGATTCGCGACGTTCATCCCAGCGTGTTGGCCGTGACCGGCCCGCAGCAGTACGAGCGAGTAGTAGGTGCCGTGCACGAGGCCGCCCCGCACCGCCATCAGCACGACCCGCACATCGACCTGGTGCCGGCCCAGGGCGTGAAGCTCACCCCGCGCCACTATGCTTACCTGAAGATTTCCGAGGGCTGCAACCACAGCTGTAGCTTCTGCATCATCCCTTCCATGCGCGGCAAGCTGGTGAGCCGCCCGGTGGGCGATGTGCTGCGCGAGGCCGAGGGCCTGGCCAAGGCCGGCGTGAAAGAGCTGCTGGTGATTTCCCAGGACACCAGCGCCTACGGCCTGGACCTGCGCTATGCACCGAGCGAGTGGCGCGGCCGTGAGGTCAAGACGCGCCTCACCGAGCTGTGCGAGGCGCTCTCCGAGCTGGGCATTCGCGTGCGGCTGCACTATGTGTACCCCTACCCCCATGTGGACGAGCTGATTCCGCTGATGGCCGAGGGCAAGATCCTGCCCTACCTGGACATCCCCTTCCAGCACGCCAGCCCCAAGGTACTCAAGGCGATGAAGCGCCCCGCCTTCGAGGACAAGACCCTGGCTCGTATCAAGCGCTGGCGCGAGATCTGCCCCGAGCTGACCATTCGCTCTACCTTCATCGTCGGCTTCCCCGGCGAGACGGAAGAGGACTTCCAGTACCTGCTCGACTGGCTGAGCGAAGCGCAGCTCGACCGCGTGGGCTGCTTCCAGTACTCCCCGGTGGATGGCGCATCGGCCAACGAGCTGGGCCTGGAGCCGGTGCCGGACGACATCAAGCAGGAGCGCTGGGAACGCTTCATGGCGCACCAGCAGCTGATCTCCGCCGCTCGCCTGGAGCGCAAGATCGGCCGCGAAATCGAGGTGCTGGTGGACGAGGTCGACGAGGATGGCCCCATTGGCCGCAGCGAAGCGGATGCCCCCGAGATCGACGGCATGGTATTCCTGGAATCCAAGCGCACCCTGCGCCCCGGCGACGTGGTACGCGCTCGCGTCACCAACGCCGACGAGTACGATCTCTGGGCCGAGGTGATCGAGGAGAGTCAGCCGGTCAAATTCATGGATTTCTATAGTGCCTGATTAGGCACTTGATAGTCGTCCACCCCCGTCGTATGGGAAGCATCGTGTCAGACTCAGCCACCGAATTGCCAGGTAATGCGGGCGTTGATTCGCCCGCTGCGCCGGCCGCTCTCCTGGTCACGATCCCCCATGGGGTGGGCGTACTCTATCCCAAGCCGATAGTTTGCCAAGTTGCTCAGCTCGACACCGCCAACTGCTGAGATCAGTTCACTCTGGATATCGTGCTGGTTGAATTCGGTACGCGCCGCGTCAACCAGCACATAGGGCTCGATGCGGGTAAGCCAGGCTTTCCCTTTCAAGCTGTGCAAGTAACGTAGTTCGACCTCACCGGCATAGCCTTTGTCGCCCTCGGCCTGGCCATCCGGATAAGCACGACCGAAGCGGCTGCCCCCATAGTTGCCCCGCTCCGCCATCGGTAACCTGTCATCCGACCAGAATCCCGCGAGACGCGTACTCAGACGCCAGTTGGGTGTCAGCTGCTCGGCCCAGCGCGCCTGCACTCCTGAACGAGTGAAGTGCAGGCTCTCATCGCTTGCAACAAGCTGCTCTTCGGCATGAATTTCGTTGCGATTGGCACCAAGATCAACGCCTTGACGCAGGTCTCCACGGATTTCCAGCAGACGCTGCTCATCTCCTATGCGGTAGGTGGTGTTGAGCTCGATAGCGGAATAGCGCAAGTTCTGCCGTGTATGCCGTAGCAGCTCTCCATCGAGGCGGATGTCATAATCGGCTCTCTCGTTGTGATGATCCACCGCCATACCCACCTCCCAGAGACGCGTACGCCTCAGTAGCAGCGGATAATCCGCAGCGGCACGGAAACGGTTACGCACCTTGCTTTCATGCACGTCCAGCTCTTGGCCTAACAGCAGCAAAGGCTCGTTATCGCTGCTATCGAAGCGGTTCGCCCCGAGCGTAATGCGCAGACCATCGCTACCTAGCTGCTGCTGGTACTCCACGGCATAGAATTCATTGTCATTATCCACCGGCATCAACGCAGCGAAAGAGAGCTTCTCGCCGTATGGGGTATTGGCCTGGAGGCTCAGGTTACCCAGCACCAGGAAATCGTCCTCATTACCACCGTCAACCGACAGGCCAGCCTGAATACGACGGGTATCACGCTCCTCGACCCTCAAGGTCGTTCCCCCCGAGGGTGTTCTGGGTACCGGCGCGCTGATCGCCAACTGCGCCCCGGGAATCCGATCGATCAGCGCGGTATAACGCTCGAAAGTGGCGCGCGTCAGCGGTCGTTCGCCATGCATACGATTCGCCAGCCGTTCGACACGGGCTGCCACCGCGGCATTGGTGATGAGAATTTCATTACGCACGATATGCCCCTCGACCACCACCACCGTGACGGTTCCATCCACGAAATTATTGGTCGGCAGGTAGGCGTAGGAGAGAGGATAGTCGGCTTTCTGATAGCGCTTGGTAATGGCTTCAACGGCATCGATCAGATCGCCAAGCCTGACCTCATGGCCCACCATCGGCACAAGGTCTACGGCCAGCGACTCGAGATCGAAGACCGAGCCGCCGACGATGTTGACGTGTTCGACCGGAATGCGCATATCGCGGTCGAGTTCGCCTGGGCTGACTGGCAGCTCGACGCGCGTCGTGCTGCGTAGCTGTTGCTCTCTGACTTCCTGCAAGGGAGGCGAGAGCGTTGGCTGTCGATCATCGATCAGCGCAGGAAGGTCACTGGCATGAGACTGGCCGAGATGGAAAGGCCCCCACGAAAGCAAGATAAGACCGGCATAAAACGGCAACACTCTATTGGAGCGTGTCGACGGCATAGCAATCCCTGCGGCAAGAATCCAAGGGTAAGACGTGGTGGTTATTCGTGTTATCGGCTTACTGTGCACAGGCACGCAGCGACCACTGCGCTGCATGCCTGACCCCACCATTGCGGTTAGCGGGAGCTTCCCAGCAGGCCACCCAGCAGCCCGCCCCCTTTCTTCCTGCCATCGCCCTCGGCAAGTAGACTACCGGTCAAGCCATCGACGGTACCGGTGACACCGCCAAGCAGACCTTTGTCGCCACCGAGAAGGCCGCCGCTTTGACTGCCACCAAGCAAGCTACCGGTCAGGCCATCGACGGTACCGGTGACACCACCGATCAGCCCTGAGTCGCCAGCGAGAAGACTGCCCTTCTGAGCACCACCAAGCAGCCCTGTATTGCCACCAAGCAAATTCCCTTCGTTAGCTGTATTACTCAACGGGCCTGTCCGCAGCAGGCCACCTTCGATGTTACTGTTGGCCGATAACAGGCCGCCGGTGTCAACGATCAGTTGGCCAGCTCCGGTAACCGTCGTACCGACACCTGCCAGTAGCGCATCACCACTTGCCAGATCATCGCCCAGCATTACCACTACACCGCCGACTTCCTGCAGCAAGTTACTGGCCGGCGGACCGACGACCAAGGCATCTCCCAAGTTTTGAGTGATCCCACCAAGATCGACGACAAGCGGCCTCACGACTGCGGTCAGCTCCGTCGTCAACCCGGCGAGATGAGCATTCTCATCGGTCAACGACAACGTCAGCGCATCCGCTGTAGCGGTTACCGTGCCTCCCAGCTCCTCGACGGTACCACCGAGACCGGTAAGCAACCCGGTGGCTTCATCGACCTGCAGGAATACCGGCAGCGTGTTGAGAGCCTCGACGGTGGTGCCAGCAGCCGATACCGCTTGCCCAGTGTGACCAACGGCGCCAGTCACGCCTGCCAGGGTAGTGCCCAAGGCATTGTCGTTTTCAGAAATATCGCCGAGGCCAGCTCCGATACCGTCTGCCAGGGTGTTAACGCCATCCCCCAAATGAATGACAACGTTGCCGCCACCATCGGTAATGGCTCCAACCAGCGGCGCATCAAGTTGAGTGACGGCATCTCCTACGGTGGCGATAGTATCTCCCAGCCCACCGGATGCCTCCGATGTACTCTGTGCAATTCGCTCGAGCCCGGAGCCGCCGCCACTACCATCGCCCACCCCGCCCGTACCACCATTACCGCCCCCCGGGCTCCCCGGGCCAGTAGCATTGCCAAGTGGCTGTGAGCTGGACGAAGTGCCACTGCAACCTGCCAGCAGGATGGCCGTTGTCAGGGCCGCCAACGGTAACAACCGATTCATTGCAACCATCATTTTTGTCTCCTTTCTTCCTTGGTCGTCAGGACATGATTGTTGTCATTGCCGCTTAGGCGAGATCGACGCCAAGCGGTAAATGCATCTCAACCCCGACAGTTCCTCCAGACTGTCGTGGGCAACGCCATAGCTCTGCAATCGAGCACTCACCCTCAATCGTTACACTTGATTACATTAATGAGTTCTTCCTACGTGTTGTAGTCAATCTCTTACGCTAGAGAATCCCGTACACCAGATAGCTCCTCCTTAAAGAAAGATTCGCATGCGAAATATTTTGCAATAATGAGATTTTAGGTAAAAAATGATTAGTAACTTTGCACTTTCGCTCACCCGCCCACCAGTCGTTCGTGCGGGGCATGGACGGGCGATATAAGCCACTCGCTTATTTTTACGAAGACCTTGGACTTACAGGGAGTTAGCCAAGTGAACTGCATCTCGCCGGCTGTGCGGTCTGCCGAGATCTGGCTGAGTGACAAAGCATCACACCGGGTGTCTATGCGCCACCTTGCCGATTATCTCGGTTATTCGGAGTCTCATTTGAGGCGTCTGTTCACGAACCATTTCGGCTATAGCCCAGGCCGTTATCGGGATCTCCTGCGCCTGGAGCGTGCCGCCATGCTATTAGCACGTACGCGCTTGCCGATCATAGAAATCGCCATTCAGTGCGGGTACTCGAGCCACCCGGTTTTTACCCGTGCATTTCGCCACAAGCATGGCAGCAGCCCGCGCACGTTCCGCCAACAATTTGAACATTACCAACAAGTTGCGATTTCCAGACTTCGTCAGGACGTCTTTGATTCCTGCCGTCCTCGCATCGTCAAGAACGCCAAGTATGAGCTTTACCTGGCTCGCCACTATGGCAAGCTCGATCTCAAAGCCCAGCAGCATACCTGGCTGCACTATACGCGCCGGACCCAGCTGTCTAGCCAACATCGATCGCTTATCCAGCCCGCCTGGATCTATCACGACGACCCTGACATCACCCCTGGCGAGCGCCTCAGAACGGATCTTGGCTACCGTGCCATGCATCCGTACTCTCTGCCAACAGAACGCTTTTTTCACCGCATCCGGATAGAGAGCAAGCGCGCGGTTACGGCACGCTTCGATAAGCCTACTGACATAGAACATTTGAGAACATACTTGACGTTGGTGTGGCTACCGCAACATGGGGAGAGCATCGATGGCAACGCGACCAGCGTACTGTTCGACGCTGCGGATGGCTGCTGCGGTTCCGGCACACTGACCATACCGCTTTTGCATTGACCTGATGGCAGCCTGCAGAAACAAGAACGCCGCCCCGTCTTTAACGAAGGGGCGGCGTTCTTGATTGAGCCTTGGCTCATCGGGCTCCGCGAACGGAGCCCGAGGACGATCAGTCCTGACCCATCTGCTGCTTGATCAGGTCGCCGATGGTGGTCGGGCCACCGCTCTCGACTTCCTGCTCGCGCAGTTTCTTCAGGTTCTGACGGGTGTCGTCCTGATCCTTGGCCTTGATCGACAGGTTGATCGCTCGGTTCTTGCGATCGACGTTGACGATGCGGGCTTCGACGGTGTCGCCTTCGCTCAGCACGTTGCGCGCGTCTTCGACGCGGTCGGCGCTGATCTCGGATGCCTTGAGCACGGCAACGACGTCAGTCGCCAGCTCGACGTGGGCTTCCTTGGCGTCGACTTCGATCACACGACCGGAGACGATGGAGCCCTTGTCGTTGACAGCCAGGTACTCAGCCACCGGGTCGGAGTCGAGCTGCTTGATGCCAAGCGAGATGCGCTCACGCTCCGGGTCGATGGAAAGGATGACGGCTTCGGCTTCGTCGCCCTTCTTGAAGCGGCGCACGGCTTCTTCGCCAGTCTCGGACCAGGAGAGGTCGGAGAGGTGAACCAGACCGTCGATACCGCCTTCCAGACCGATGAAGATACCGAAGTCGGTGATCGACTTGATGGTACCGGACACGCGGTCGCCCTTGTTGTACTGGGCGTTGAAGGTTTCCCACGGGTTAGCGGTGCACTGCTTGATACCCAGGGAGATACGACGACGCTCTTCGTCGATGTCGAGGATCATGACATCCACTTCGTCGCCGATGTTGACGACCTTGGACGGGTGGATGTTCTTGTTGGTCCAGTCCATTTCGGAGACGTGAACCAGACCTTCGACACCCTCTTCCAGCTCGGCGAAGCAGCCGTAGTCGGTGAGGTTGGTGACGCGGGCCTGAACGACGGTACCCTCGGGGTAACGCTCGGTGATGCTGACCCACGGATCTTCGCCCAGCTGCTTCAGACCCAGGGAGACGCGGTTGCGCTCGCGGTCGAACTTCAGCACCTTGACGTTGATCTCGTCGCCCACGGCAACGATTTCGCTCGGATGCTTGATGCGCTTCCAAGCCATGTCGGTGATGTGCAGCAGACCATCGACGCCGCCCAGGTCGACGAAGGCGCCGTAGTCGGTGAGGTTCTTGACGATACCGACGATCTGCTGGCCTTCCTGCAGGGTGGCGAGCAGCGCTTCACGCTCGGCGCTGTTCTCGGCTTCGAGCACGGCGCGGCGGGAAACGACAACGTTGTTGCGCTTCGGGTCGAGCTTGATGACCTTGAAGTCGAGTTCCTTGTGCTCGAGATGCGTGGTGTCGCGCACCGGACGCACGTCGACCAGGGAACCCGGGAGGAATGCACGGATGGAGTCGATGTCGACGGTGAAGCCGCCCTTGACCTTGCCGTTGATCACGCCCTTGACGATTTCTTCTTTCTCGAAGGCCGCTTCCAGAATCTTCCACGCCTCGGCGCGCTTGGCCTTCTCGCGAGACAGACGGGTCTCGCCGAAACCGTCTTCGACGGCTTCCAGGGCAACGCTGACTTCGTCGCCGACGGCGATGGTGAGCTCGCCGTTATCGTCGCGGAACTGCGCCGCGGGAATCTGCCCTTCAGACTTCAGGCCGGCATTGACGGTGACCCAGTCACCTTCGATGTCGACGACGGTAGCCGTGACGATGGCGCCCGGCTCCATGTTGATGTCCTGCAGTGACTGTTCAAACAGTTCAGCAAAGCTTTCGCTCATGATTTTCCTACGTGATCAACGGTGTTGAGGCGTTGCCGCCTTCTCCGCACCACCAGCGAGTGCGGGCCTTATTTACCAAACCCCCGAGGATGTTAGCGCTGGTTGGACCTGGCCGGGCTTGCAAGAATTTAGTGCCCGACCATGCCATGACATCCGTTCAAGGGCGCCGCAAGGGAGATCAAGTCTCGGGGACGAGGCCACGCTGGGCCAGCCACTCCGTCAACCGTTCCACCACTTCCGGTATACTCAGGCTCGTGGTATCAAGCGTTATGGCGTCATCGGCCGGCTTGAGTGGAGCCACGCTGCGCTGCATGTCGCGTGCATCGCGTGCCTGAATTTCCTTCAAAAGACTCGATAGACTAGCACTGACCCCCGCCTCCTGCAACTGAAGGTGGCGCCTGCGCGCCCGTTCCTCAGGGCTCGCAGTGAGGAAAACCTTCAGCTCTGCGTCGGGGAAAACCACGGTGCCCATGTCGCGACCGTCGGCCACCAGACCGGGGGCCTGACGGAAGTCGCGCTGACGCTGCAGCAGCGCCTGACGCACGCCATTCAACGCCGCTACCTGAGAAGCGGCGTCGCCCACCTGCTCGGTGCGGATCTCGCGGCTGACGTCGTCGCCTTCGAGCAGCACGCGGGTGCTCTCCGCCTCGGCGACAAACACCACGTCGAGACCGGCAGCAACCCGTTCCAGCGCGGCTTCGTCATCCAGCGCCACGCCGTGGCGCTGGGCCGCCAGCGCGGTCAGCCGGTACAGCGCACCGCTGTCGAGCAGATGCCAGCCCAGGCGCTCGGCGACCAGACGGCTGATGGTGCCCTTGCCGGCACCACCGGGTCCATCGAGGGTCAGCACCTTGGCCGTTTCGCTCATGCTCTTTCCTCTGTATTTCCGGCATCCTCTTCTTCGACGTGCAGGCCGACCGTTCGCGCCAGCTCGGTGAAGCCGGGGAACGAGGTAGCCACGTTGGCGCAGTCGTCGATGACGATCTCCTCGCCGGCCCGCAGCGAGGCCACCACGAACGACATGGCGATGCGGTGGTCGCCCAGACTGTCGATGCGCCCGCCGCCGTAGGCGACTTCACGCTCGCCGGCGCCGACGATGTCGATGCCGTCCTCGAGCACGGTGTGCTCGACGCCCAAGGTTGCCAGGCCGTCGGCCATGGCCTGGATGCGGTCGGACTCCTTGACCCGCAGCTCCTCGGCGCCACGCAGGCGCGTGGTGCCGGTGGCGCAGGCGGCGGCGACGAACAGCGCCGGGAACTCGTCGATGGCCAGCGGCACCTGGTCGAGGGGGATGTCGATACCCTTGAGCGGCGCGTAGCGGATGTGCAGATCGGCCACCGGCTCGCCGCCCACCTCGCGCTCATTGGTGAGGTGCAGGTCGGCGCCCATCAGCTTGAGGATGTTGATCACGCCGATGCGCGTGGGGTTGATGCCCACGTGCTCGAGAATCAGATTGGAGCCCGGGGTGATCGCCGCCGCCACCAGGAAAAAGGTAGCCGAGGAGATGTCGGAGGGCACGTCGATGGGAGCGGCGGTGAGCTTGCCGCCACCATTGAGCCAGCAGGTGTCGCCCTCGCGGTGTACCTCATAGCCGAAGCCGGCCAGCATGCGCTCGGTGTGGTCGCGGGTGGGCGCCGGCTCGCGCACGCGGGTCTCGCCTTCGGCATAGAGCCCGGCGAGCAGCAGGCACGACTTTACCTGGGCGCTGGCCATGGGCATGTCGTAGTTGATGCCCTTGAGCTTCTGGCCGCCGTGGATCTTCAGCGGCGGACGCCCGCCTTCGGCGGTGTCGATCTTCGCACCCATCACACGCAGCGGGTCGGCCACGCGACCCATTGGGCGCTTGGTCAGCGAGGCGTCGCCGATCAGTTCGGTGTCGAAGGCCTGGCCCGCCAGCAGCCCGGCGAACAGGCGCATGGCGGTACCGGCGTTGCCCACGTAGAGCGGCCCGGCCGGCGCCTTGAGCCCGTGCATGCCGACGCCGTGCACGGTAACGCGCCCTTGGTGCGGCCCTTCGATGGCCACGCCCATCTCGCGGAACGCCTGCAGGGTGGCGAGGCTGTCTTCCCCTTCCAGAAAGCCCTTCACTTCGGTCACGCCTTCGGCCAGGGCGCCCAGCATGATCGAGCGATGGGAGATCGACTTGTCGCCCGGTACGCGAATGCGCCCGGCCACGCGGCCACCGGGCGCGGCCCGGAAGGTGAGCTTGCCTTGTTGTTGCATCTGGTATTCCACCTGATAACTGGTCTGGTTCAGGAGAGAGTCGAAGTAGTGTCGTGCATGGCTGGCACGGTCGAAGATGGAGAGCATAGCATCGCCGTCGCCCGCTTCCACGGCCTGGCGCAGCCGCCCCAGACCGGCCTCGAAATCGTCGAGAGAGGACAGCACGGCGTCGCGGTTGGCGGTGAAGATGTCGCGCCACATGACCGGGTCGCTGCCGGCGATGCGGGTGAAGTCGCGAAAGCCGCCGGCGGCGTAGCGAAAGATCTCCAGCCGTTCGTCCTGGCGCGCCAGGGTGTCTACCAGCGAGAAGGCGAGCAGGTGCGGCAGGTGGCTGGTACGTGCCAGCACCTGATCGTGGCGCTCAACGTCCATCTCCAGCACTTCGGCGCCGCAGGCACGCCACAGCGTCTGCACCCGGGCCACGGCGGCCGGGGCGGTTTCTCGGGTCGGGGTGAGGATCACCTTGTGTCTGACGTAGAGCTGCGGGTTCGAAGCCGCCACGCCGCTCTTCTCCGAGCCGGCGATGGGATGCCCCAGCACCAGCCCCGCCGGCAGCTCGCCGAAGGCTGCCAGTGCGCAGTCGCGCACCGCCGCCTTGGTGCTGCCGACGTCGGTGATGACGACCCGCGGCGCGGTACCGCTCAACGCCTCGCGTGGCAGCAGGTCGGCGAGCTCTTGCATCACGCTGCGCATGGCCAGTACCGGCACCGCCAGCACGATCAGGGTAGCGCCTTCCACCAGCGACGCGAGGCGGGTGTCGCCGTGGTCGATCAGGCCCATTTCGATGCCGCGGGCGATTTCGCCGGCATCCGGATCGCAGGATTGGATGGTACCCGCATAGCCGACAGCACGCAGCGCGGCGGCCAACGAGCCGCCGATCAGCCCCAGGCCGACGATCAGGATCCGTGTTTCGTTCGGCATTACGCTCGGGTTGTTACGCTCCACCACGCTTACAGCACGCCTACGGGGTAGGAGCCGAGCACCTTGAGCTCGGAGGCGCGCAAACGCACCTCCTCGAGCACCGCGGCGACACGCGGTTCATCCACGTGACCCTTGAAGTCGATGAAGAACACGTAGTTCCACACGCCGGTGCGCGAGGGCCGTGTCTCCAGACGAGTCAGGTCGATGGAGTGACGATGGAAGGGCTCGAGCAGGTCGTGCAGCGCGCCGGGCTGGTTGCGCATGGCCACCACGATGGATGTCTTGTCCTCGCCCGACATCGGTACGTGCTGGCTGCCGATGATCAGGAAGCGCGTGGAGTTGTCGGGGCGATCCTCGATCTTCTCGGCAACCTTCTCCAGACCGTAGAGCTTGGCCGCCATGTCGCCGGCAATCGCCGCGCTGTGCCACTCGCCCTTGATCATCTTGGCCGCTTCGGCGTTGGACGACACCGGCACCCGCTCGGCCCGCGGATAGTGAGCGTCGAGCCACTTGCGGCACTGCGCCAGCGACTGCGGATGGGAGTAGACCCGCGAGACCTTGTCGCGCAAGGTGGTGTCGGCCACCAGCAGATGGTGGTGAATGCGCAGCACCACCTCGCCGCAGATGCGGATCGAGGAGTCCATGAACGAATCGAGGGTGTGGCTGACCACGCCTTCGGTGGAGTTCTCCACCGGCACCACGCCGTAGTTGACGGCGCCGGCCTCCACTTCGCGGAAGACCTCGTCGATGGCCGCCATCGGCATGCTCACCGCGCTGGCACCGAAGTGCTTGAGGGCGGCCTGCTGAGTGAAGGTACCCTCCGGGCCGAGATAAGCCACCTTGGTGGGCTGTTCCAGCGCCAGGCAGGCGGACATGATCTCGCGGAACAGCCGCGCCATCTCTTCGCTGTTGAGCGGCCCCTGGTTGAGCTCCATGATCCGCCGCAGCACCTGGGCCTCACGCTCGGGGCGGTAGAACACGGCGCCCTTGTCGCTCTTGGTCTTGACCTCGGCGACCTGCTTGGCACACTCGGCGCGGGCACTGATCAGGCGCAGGATGTCGTTGTCGATCTCGTCGATGCGCTGGCGCAGCGTATCGAGATTGTTGGGGCTATCGGTCATGGCTTATCCCCTGCGTTGCTCGAAGTCGGCCATGAAGTCGATCAAGGTATCGACGGCCGCTTCGGGTACGGCGTTGTAGAGGCTTGCCCGCATGCCGCCGACGCTGCGATGGCCCGCGAGGTTGAGCAGCCCGGCTTGTTCGGCTTCGGCCAGGAACGTCTTGTCGAGGCTGGCGTCGGCCAGTACGAAGGGCACGTTCATGCGCGAGCGGTTGCGCGGCGCGATGGGGTTGGAATAGAAGCCGCTGGCGTCGATGGCCGCGTAGAGCTTGGCCGCCTTGCGCGCGTTGATCGTCGCCATGGCCTCGAGCCCGCCGATGTCGTGCTTGAGCCACTGAAACACCAGCCCCGCCAGATACCAGGCGTAAGTGGGCGGCGTATTGACCATGGAACCCGCTTCGGCCATGGCCTGGTAGTCGAACAGGCTGGGAATGCGCGGGCAGCGCCGGTCGAGCAGGTCGTCGCGCACCAGCACTAGGGTGAGGCCGGCAGGGCCGATGTTCTTCTGCGCCCCGGCGTAGATCACGCCGAAACGCGACACGTCGAGCGGTTCGGCCAGGATGCTGGAGGAGTAGTCGCACACCAGCGGCACGCCGACGTCGGGGATATAATCGAACTCCAGCCCGCCAATGGTCTCGTTGGCGGTGTAGTGCAGGTAGGCGGCATCGGCGGAGAGTGCGATGTCGGCCTGGGTCGGCACTTCGCTGTGCCCGCTGGGCTCGCTGGAGCCGGCCATGTGCACGTCAAAGCCCAGATGCTTGGCTTCCGCCAGCGCCTTCTTGCCCCAGATGCCGGTATACAGGAAGTTGGCGCTGCCCCCCTGCCCCAGCAGGTTCATCGGTACCATGGAGAACTGCAGGCTGGCGCCGCCCTGCAGGAACAGCACCTTGTAGTTCTCGGGCACGGCGAGCAGTTCGCGCAGGTCGGCCTCGGCCTGCTCGGCGATGGCGACGAACGCGGGCGAGCGGTGGCTCATCTCCATGACCGAGAGCCCACGGCCCTGGTAGTCGAGCAGCTCTTCCCTTGCGCGTTCCAGCACCGGGGTGGGCAGCGCCGCGGGACCGGCGCAGAAATTATAGTGGCGTGTCATCAGCGTGGTGTTCCGTTCTACTCATGTCGTGGCCAGGCGAGATGAGCGCCGGGGACAAGCCGTAGCGAGGGTTTTTTGCCATGGATGGCAAAAATAGCGCCCAGGGATGGGTTCACAGCGCCCTCGCGAGGCTTGTCGCCGGAACAGCTCATCGCTTTCCGGTAATGCAAACGCGCTTATTCGTCGTTCTGGCTCTCTTCTACGCCGCCGCTCTCGTCCGCATCCGGCCCACTCTGCAGCTCGGCGTTCGGCGCGTTCTCAGCTTCACCCTCAGCGCCATCCTCGGGCTCGCCCTCCACCCCATTTTCAGGCTCGTCGATACGCACGGTCTTGACCAGCTTCTCGTCATTGCCCAGGCGGATCAGCATTACGCCCTGAGTGTTGCGCGAGGTGATCGAGACCTCGTCGACGCGGGTACGCACCAGGGTGCCCCGGTCGGTGATCAGCATCATCTCGTCGGCGGAGTAGACCTGCATGGCGGCAACCAGAGAGCCGTTGCGCTCGCTGGTCTGCATGGCGATAACGCCCTGGCCGCCACGACCGCGCAGCGGGAACTCCTCGAGCCGGGTGCGCTTACCGTAACCGTTCTCGGAGGCGGTGAGGATGTAGATCTGGCCGCCGTTGCCGTTCTCCAGCGGCGCGCCCTCTTCACCTTCCACCTCGCTGTCGGCATCGGCGTCGATCTGCTGGCTCTTGGGAATGATCAGGCTGATCACCTCGGCGTCGCCCAGCAGCTTCATGCCGCGTACGCCGCGAGCGGTACGACCCATGGCGCGCACGTTGCTCTCTTCGAAGCGAATCGCCTTGCCGTTGGACGACAGCATCATCACATGGTCGTTACCCGACGTGATGGCGGCACCCACCAGGCGGTCGCCCTCTTCAATGTCGATGGCGATCAGGCCGACGCTACGCGGACGCGAGAACTGGTCGAGGCTGGTGCGCTTGACCGTGCCCTTGGCGGTGGCGAAGAAGATGTAGCAATCCGGACGGTAGTCCTTCACCGGCAGGATGGCATTGATCGCCTCGCCTTCGTCCAGCGGCAGCAGGTTGACCAGCGGCTTGCCGCGGGAACCACGGCTGGCGGCGGGCATCTCGTAGACCTTGAGCCAGTACACCTTGCCCTTGTTGGAGAACAGCAGCACGGTGTCGTGGGTGGAGGCCACCAGCAGATGCTCGATGACGTCCTCGTCCTTCATGGCGGTGGCCGACTTGCCGCGACCGCCGCGACGCTGGGCCTGGTAGTCGGAGAGCGGCTGGGTCTTGGCGTAGCCGGTACGCGAGACCGTGACCACCATGTCCTCCTCGGCAATCAGATCCTCGATGGAGAGGTCGAGGTGGCTGGCCTGGATCTCGGTGCGGCGCGGGTCGGCGAACTGATCGCGCACGGCCATGAGTTCTTCGCGGATGACCTCGAGCAGACGCTCGCTGGAAGCCAGAATGGCCATCAGCTCGGCGATCTTCTCCAGAATGCCCAGGTATTCGTCGAGCAGCTTCTCAGTCTCGAGGCCGGTCAGGCGGTGCAGGCGCAGTTCGAGGATGGCCTGGGCCTGGGCCGGCGAGAGACGGTACTCGGTACCGGTGGTGTTGAGGCCGAAGCCCTCTTCCAGCTCTTCCGGCTTGCATGAGGTAGCACCGGCACGCTCGAGCATGGCGGTGACCTGACCCGGCGGCCACACCTTGTCGAGCAGCTTTTCCTTGGCCTCGGCGGCGCTCGGCGAGGCCTTGATCAGCTCGATCACCTCGTCGATGTTGGAGATGGCCACGGCCAAGCCTTCGAGGATGTGGCCACGCTCGCGGGCTTTCTTCAATTCGTACAGGGTGCGCCTGGTGACGACCTCACGGCGGTGACGAATGAAGGCTTCGAGGATTTCCTTGAGGTTGAGGATCTTCGGCTGTCCATCCTCGATGGCCACCATGTTGATGCCGAAGACGTTCTGCAGCTGGGTCTGGGCGAACAGGTTGTTGACCACCACCTCGCCGGACTCGCCGCGCTTGACCTCGATCACCACCCGCAGGCCGTCCTTGTCGGACTCGTCGCGCAGCTCGGCGATGCCTTCGATCTTCTTGTCCTTGACCAGCTCGGCGATCTTCTCGATCAGCCGCGCCTTGTTCACCTGGTACGGCAGCTCGGTGACGATGATGTGGTCGCGGCCGCTCTTCTCGTGGTACTCGATGGTGTGGCGAGCACGCACATAGATGCGCCCGCGGCCGGTGCGGTAGGCCTCGAGGATGCCGGCACGGCCGTTGATGATGCCCGCAGTGGGGAAATCGGGGCCGGAGATGTACTCCATCAGGTCGTCGACGGTGAGGGTGTAGTCGTCGATCAGCGCCAGACAGCCGTCGATCACCTCGCCCATGTTGTGGGGCGGGATGTTGGTGGCCATACCCACGGCGATGCCCGAGGAGCCGTTGATCAGCAGGTTGGGAACCTTGGTCGGCAGCACCTCGGGAATACGCTCGGTGCCGTCGTAGTTGTCGACCCAGTCGACGGTGTCCTTGTCGAGATCGGCCAGCAGCTCGTGAGCCAGCTTGGCCATGCGCACCTCGGTGTAACGCATGGCAGCGGCGCTGTCGCCGTCGATGGAGCCGAAGTTGCCCTGGCCGTCGACCAGCACGTGGCGCATGGAGAAGTCCTGCGCCATACGCACGATGGTGTCGTAGACTGCGCTGTCACCGTGGGGGTGGTATTTACCGATGACATCGCCCACCACACGGGCCGATTTCTTGTAGGCTTTGTTCCAGTCGTTGCCAAGCTCGTGCATGGCGAACAGTACGCGCCTGTGCACCGGCTTGAGGCCATCGCGCACGTCCGGTAGCGCGCGGCCGATGATTACGCTCATCGCGTAGTCGAGGTACGACTGCTTCAGTTCGTCCTCGATGTTGACTGGCAGAATCTCTCTGGCGATGTCACCCATGGGTCGTCGAATCCTTTGCGCTACAACGGTTTGGTGCGCTCTTCTAGCCAAGCCGTGGCCGAGGCATGGCGCGCCATTACAGCCTGCCATCATACCACTCCACACGGCACAAAGGCAGCTTGCGTAACGCCCCGCGCCAATCCCGCATCGCTCATTCCTTATTCGCGACGGTAGCCATCCCGACTCTCTTGGGCTAGCTTGTGTGGGTCAAGGCCCCCTTATAGATAGAGGCCCAATGCAAAGACTTCTGCTGATCGCTCTCACCGCCCTGATCGTAGGGCTGCCGAACCTGGCCTCACAGGCGGTCGAGAATGGCTTTGAAGGTCCTGCCAAGTCACTGGCAGGGCTCGCGCATCACGACGTTTCCCTCGGACTGTCGTCATTCGATGCGGACACCGACGACACCGGACTCGAGTCGCTTGCCACCCTCGGCACTCGACTCCTCACCCACCCCGGCGTTGCGCTAGGCATCTCCGCGCTCGCCTGTCAGCAGCTCGCACTGCCGCCTGCCCGCGCCCCACCGCACTGCCTCTGATCGCTCGACTGGAAACCTGGCTCGTCTCGGGCCTTCATATTCGATCGTTTCGCATCCATTGGATGTCAGCGCTTTCAGAGGTTTTGCACGATGAAAACACTCCCTCTCTCCCGACTCGACACCGCCGACCACCTGGTCACTCCTCAAGCCTTCTCCGATATCGACGAGCACTCCCCGGCCCTGAGCCTGATGACCGATTTTCGCCAGCATTGGCCACACGCCGTCAGTGTCTCGGCCCCGGCGCTCGAGGTGGCCAGGCAGATGAAGGCGGAAGGTGTGAGCGGCAAGCTGGTCATCGATCGCCAGCGTGAACTGGTCGGCATGCTGACCCTCGAGAGACTCTCGGAGCAGAGCATCCTGGTGGCCTTGCACCGTCTCGGCATCGACCGCAGCAGCCTGACCGCCGGCGATCTGATGCAGCCCCGGGCCGCCATGCCCGTCGTGGATTACGAGGCCGTTGCCAGCGCCACTGTCACCGACCTGGTGGCCACACTGCGCGAGGCCGGCGAGCCCTACTGTCTGGTCAGAGATGCCGAGCACCATATCCGCGGGTTGTTCTCGGTGAGTGAACTCTCCGAACGGTTGCATCGCCGGCTCTCGGTCAAGCCAAAGGCCTCCATCATTGAGGTCCTCAAGGCCTGAACCACGCAAGGCGGGGGCGGCCATGGCCGCCCCTTTCCCTTCTCGCAAAAATAAAACAATCGTTTGCTTGATACTGATGAGGGTGACTAGAATCCAAAGCGTTCATTGTTTGAGCTGCCCCCTTATTACTGCGAGAAGGAGCACCGGATGGATCCCCGCATCTCCCGCATTTCACTGCGTGTACGCGGCTACCACCTCGATGGTTATGGCCACGTCAACAACACCCGTTACCTGGAGTTTCTCGAAGAGGGACGCTGGGCCTACTTCGACGAACACCCTGAACTCAGCACCTCGTTTCAGCGAGCCGGCATCGGGCTCGTAGCCGTCAATATCAATATCGATTACTGTGCCGCGGCCGTTGCGGGTGACGACCTTGAGGTACACAGCCGGCTTTCCGCCATCGGCAACCGCAGTGGGAAGATGACCCAGGAAATCCATCGCAGCAGCGACGATACCCTGGTCAGCCGGGCCACCATCACCTTCGTCCTGCTCGATATGCAAGCCAACCAGCCTTTGCTCATCGAAGGACCGCTGCGAGACGAATTGTCTGCCCTCGTCCTGGAGTGAAGCCTGAATATCTAACGAGCGTTCGAGCGAATCATAGATCACAAGGCCACTGGAACCCTGCCTGCCCCTTCGCCATAATATGCGTCCTTTACGCTCAGGGAACGCACTATGTGGTTCAAGCACTTGCACCTTTACCGCCTGCACGGGGCGGCGACGATCCCCGCCGCCAACCTTGAAGAGGCCCTGGCCGAACAGGCGGCACGTACGCCCGGCAGCCAGGAAGCCAGGCGCGTGGGATGGTGCCCGCCCGCGGGGCGCGCCGGCACCGCGCTGTTGCACGAACTGCAGGGGCAGCGCCTGATGACCATGCTGCGCCATGAGCGCCTGCTGCCTGCCGGCGTGGTGCGCGAGGAAGTGGAAGAGCGCAGCGCCGAGATCGAGGCCCGCGAGGGGCGCAAGCTGCGCCGTCAGGAGAAGCAGGAACTCAAGGAGCAGGTTTACGAAGAGCTGCTGCCACGCGCCTTCGTACGCAGCCAGAAAGTCGACCTTTGGTGGGATACCCGTCGCGATCTGATTGCGGTGAACACCAGCTCGCGTAAACGTGCCGAAGAAGCGCTCGACCTGCTGCGCGAAACCTTGGGCAGCCTCAAGGTGACCCCGCTCTCCGCTCAAACCCTGCCCATGCGCGCCATGACCCAATGGCTTGCCGACGAGAATTCACGCCCCGCCGCGCTGCAGTTGGGCGATCAGGTGGAACTCAAGGCCAAGGGCGACGACGGTGTGCTGCGCGCCCGCCAGGTGGATCTCGACAGCGACGAAATCCAGCAGCTGCTGGCGACGGGCAAGCAGGCCAGCCGCCTGGCCATCGAAGTTGAAGGCCGCCTGGCTTACGTGCTGCACGACGATCTGACGCTGAAATCCCTGCGGTTCAGTGACGCACTGATCGACGAGGCCAGCGAAACCGAGGACGATGGCGATGCCATCGTGCGCCTCGAAGCCGATTTCATGCTGATGACACAGGCCCTGGCCGAAGAGGTAGAGCGTCTGATCGACTGGCTCGGCGGCGAAGCCAATGGCGCTGCGCAGGCAAGTGCATGACCGAATCCGGTAACCAAGAAGAACCGATGACCGAGAATCCGACTGGCGCAACGCCCACCGATCCCTGGGCGGATATCCGACCCTATCGCGATGATGAAGTGGCCGCGGTACTGGCGAATCTGGCCAGCAACCGCGAGCTGCTCGATGCTCTGACCCGCTACCGGCTGCCGCGCTTGAGCCGTACGCTGCCGTGGCTGGCCCGCGCCCTGGCCTCCTATGCCATCCGTCGGGAAACCCGCGGGGTGGCCAGCGTGCACGATTTCCAGATGCGCGTTGCCTATTACATGAACCGCATGATCCGTACCTCGACCGACGATTTTCGCGTCGAGGGGCTGGAGAACCTGAACGCGGACACGGCCTATCTGTTCATCGGTAACCACCGCGATATCTCGCTGGACCCGGCCTTCGTCAACTTCGCCCTGCACCAGGCGGGTCGCGACACCGTGCGCATCGCCATCGGCGACAACCTGCTCAAGAAGCCCTACGTTACCGATCTGATGCGGCTCAACAAGAGCTTCATCGTGCCACGCGCACTGCGCGGCAAGCGCGCCATGCTGGCGGCCTACCAGAACCTCTCGAGCTACATTCGTCACTCCATCGTCGAGGATAACCACTCGATCTGGATGGCCCAGCGCGAGGGGCGCGCCAAGGACGGGATCGACCGTACCGACCCGGCGATCATCAAGATGCTGACCATGGCGCACCGTATGGAACAGCGCAACGCCCCCATCGGCGAAGCCATTGCCGAACTGCGCATGGTGCCGGTCTCGATCAGCTACGAGTACGACCCCTGCGACTTGCAGAAGGCCCGCGAGCTGCACGCCGTACATAGCCAGGGGAGCTACGCAAAGAGCGAGTTCGAGGATATCCAATCCATCGTGGCCGGCATCACCGGCCACAAGGGGCGCGTGGAGCTGCGCTTCGGCGAACCGCTGGGCGCCGGCTTCGACACCCCCGAAGCCGTGGCCGCCGAGATCGACCGTCAGGTGATCGGCGGCTATCGCCTCTTCCCCAGCCACTACCTGGCGCTGGAAGCCCTGAGCGATGCGCCGGAGCTGCTGGACCTGAGCGAGGTCAGCGACGTGGACCGGGCCCGCTTCCAAGCCCGCCTGAACGAGGTTCCGTCCGAGCTGCGCAGTTGGTGGCTAGCCCAGTACGCCAACCCGGTGCGCAACAAGGCAGCCCAGCTCGCCGGCCACGACCTGGGAGAGACGTGAGCGCGCACCCTCACCCGCCGCTCGACCGCGGCGCCCAGACCCGCGAGGCCCATCGGGTCACGCTGATCGGCGCCGTGGTGGACCTTACCGTCGGCCTGCTCAAGCTGATTACCGGCCTGCTGGTGGGCTCCGCCGCCCTGATAGCCGACGGCATTCACTCCTTCTCCGACCTGGTGACAGACGGCTTCGTGATGGCAGCGACCCATTACGGGCGCCAGGAGCCGGACAGCGACCACCCCTACGGCCATGGCCGCATCGAGACGCTGGCCACCCTGGCGCTGGGTAGCGTGCTGATCTTCGTGGCCGGTGGTATTGCCTGGGCCAGCCTCATGCGCCTGCTGGGCGGCGAACCTTTCGCCGCACCCGGATTGTGGGCCATCGGCGTGGCCGTGGTGGCATTGATCGCCAAAGAGTGGATATTTCGCTACACCCTGCGTGTGGCGAAGCGGGTGAAATCGCGCCTGCTCGAGGCCAACGCCTGGCACTCCCGCTCCGATGCGCTCTCCACCGTGGCGGTGCTGATCGGCCTGGTGGCGGCCCAGTTCGGCGCCGGCTGGGTCGACGCCGTGGCCGCCATTCTAGTCGGCATCATGGTCGGTCAGGTGGGTTGGCGCCTGCTGTGGGAGTCGAGCCGCGAGTTGATCGACACCGCTCTGCCCGAAGCCGACCAGCAAAAGATGAAAGACATCGCCGAAACCATACCGGGGGTGGAAAGCGTTCACGACCTACGCACACGCTCACTGGGCAGCCAGGTCGTGCTCGACTTGCACATCGTGGTGCCGCCACGGCTTACCGTCTCCGAAGCCCACGAGATCGGCAACGCCGTGAGCCGACAACTGCGCAGTGCTTTCCCCGACCTGGCCGACGTGACCTTCCACATCGACCCAGAGGACGACTCCGAACAGATCGAGCACAGCCTGCGCCCCGGCCTGCCTCTGCGCCGCGACGTGGAAGGCATGCTCGACGACGCCTGGCACGACTGCCAAGTGTGGCAACAGCGTGTCGCCCTCGACCTGCACTACCTCGCCGAACAGATCGACGTCTCGGTCTACGTACGCCAACTGCCGCCCGGCCAAAGCCTGGAAGACGCCGCCCGCGAACTGCGCGAAGCCTCGCAGGAACTGGCTTGGGTGGGCAGGCTAAGAGTGTGGCAAGGGCCGGGCAAGGGGTAAGGCTTTACAGATTGTCCGACCCCAGAACGGCGTGATATCCGATTGCAGCGACCAGTCGCCGTCGCGACAGATCACCCGAGTGGCCGTGTCCGCGATCTCCACCCGCTCCAGTTCGATATCGGGGAAGAGCTGCTTGGGAACCCACTCCAGGGCAAACGTTTCGCCGCTCGCTGTTGGCTCGCTCATGGCTGACCTCCCTGCGGGCTGAAGCGCGCCAGCCAGGCCTGATACTCGTGGGCGTCGAAGCGCTTTTCGTGCCGATAGCTAGGAGAAAGGATTGGGTGAATTCCCTGATGATCCTTGATGCGAACCGGCTCGATAATGGCGGCGACACGTCGGTAGTCGGACAAGGCGGCATCGAGGTCCGGGTTTTCGTTATCGCCGAGCTGCGGCATGGGGCCGGCGCGCAGGATGGCGCCGCCGTCATAGTCCAGCACCGGCAGGTCATCCATCTCGGCCTTGACATGCTCAAGGCCACCCAGGCGCTCCAACCAAGAATCGGAGAGAATGGTCAACCAGTCGACGCCTTTGGGGCCGCGATGTAGGTTTAAGGAATGCGTGGTAAATTTATTAATTTGCAATCCAGGAAAACGCTGGCCAAATCTGTATTCGAGAATTACCGCCTCATCGCTTTTTTCGTAGCCAAAAGAGCGGCCAAGCCAAAAACCGGCATAGCCATGCTCGGGCTTTAGCTTGTCACACCAGCGCTGTACCAGAGCGGGTAGCTTTTCCTCCCGCTCGATAAAGAAATCGATAGGGAACTGGCAGTATAGATAGCTGATGTTGTCGTTATGACCTGTCCCCAGCACGACGAAACTATGGTTATCCGCATCACTACGCAGCTTGCCGCCATGATAGGCAAACTCCCACTCGCCGCGGAGCTATGGTGATTTCTGGTGTATGGGAGGAGGTAGGAAGGGTGGCGTATCCTGTTGATTGATCACGACCAAGATCTCAATCAACATGAGTGGATACGCCATGACCGATTCTACCCTCC